>JBBRZC010000038.1:0-23357 GCA_038237075.1 Actinomycetales bacterium | reverse complement strand
GGGTAGGTGACGGATATGAGAACACGCCCCCTGGGAAGCACGTCCGTGTCGGCGATCGGACTCGGCGGGATGCCGATGTCCATCGAGGGTCGCCCCGAGCGCAGCCGGTCGGTCGCGACGATCCACGCCGCGCTCGACGCCGGCGTCACGCTCGTCGACACGGCCGACGCCTACCACCTGCACGCCGACGAGGTCGGCCACAACGAGTCCCTCATCGCGGAGGCCCTGGCCTCGTGGGGCGGCGACACGAGCGACGTGCTCGTCGCGACCAAGGGCGGTCACCTGCGCCCCGGCGACGGGTCGTGGACGATCGACAGCTCCCCGAAGCACCTGCGCGAGGCCTGCGAGGCGTCACTGACCCGGCTCGGGGTCGACGCCATCGGCCTCTACCAGTTGCACCGCCCCGACCCCGAGGTCCCCTACCCGGAGTCCGTGGGGGCGATCCGCGACCTCCTCGACGAGGGCAAGATCCGGATGGCCGGCATCTCGAACGCGAACCCCGACCAGATCCGCACTGCGCAGGAGATCCTGGGCGGACGGCTGGTGAGCGTGCAGAACCAGTACTCCCCGGCATACCGCAGCTCGGAGCCCGAGCTGCGGCTCTGCGCGGAGCTGGGCATCGCCTTCCTGCCCTGGTCGCCGCTGGGCGGCATCTCGCAGGCGGCCGACCTCGGCTCCCGCTTCGCGCCCTTCCAGGAGATCGCCGACGCCCACGGCGTGAGCCCGCAGCAGGTCACCCTCGCATGGATGCTCGCCACCGCGCCCGTCGTGATCCCGATCCCCGGCTCCTCGCGGCCGGAGACGGCCCGCGACTCCGCAACGGCCGCCGACCTCGAGCTCGACGGCGACGAGCTGAAGCGCCTCGACGAGGCGTGACGCCCCACCGCGACGACGCCTTGTCACGCCGGGGCGAAGACGACGTGGGCGCGGGCCTGTGCGGCCGACTCGTCGAGCATCGCGACGAGCGTCCCGTCGGGGGCGAACGCGCCGACGACCCGCTCCCCGGGGCGGGCCGAGGGGATCCGCTGCCCGAACCCGAGGGCCCGCGCCTCGTCGGCGGTCACCTCGTGAGCCGGGAACTGGGCCCGGGCAGCGGCGGCGAGTGGCACCAGCGGCCCGTCGTGGCCGGACGCGCCGGCCCATCCGGCAGCCAGCGTGTCGAGGTCCACGGCCTCGGCGATGTCGAAGCCGCCCACCCGGACGCGCCGCAGGGCGGTGAGGTGACCCCCGACGCCGAGCGTGAGGCCGAGGTCTCGGGCGAGCGCCCGGACGTAGGTGCCCGAGGACACCTCGACCACCACGTCAGCGTCGACTCGGGAGCCGTCACGACGCACATCGAGCACGTCGAAGCGGTGGACGGTGACCGGCCGGGCGGCGAGGTGCACGTCCTCGCCCTTGCGGACCCGGGCGTAGGCCCGCTCCCCCTTGACCTTGATCGCGCTGACCGACGAGGGCACCTGCTGGATCGAGCCGGTCAACGCGGCGGTCGCGCGGCGCACGTCCGCCGCGGTCACCCCGCTCGCGTCGGCCTCGGCCGTGACCTCGCCCTCCGCGTCGTCGGTGAGGGTGGCCTGCCCCAGCCGGATCGTCGCGGCATACACCTTGTCGCAGCCGACGAGGAAGGTGAGCAGCTTCGTGGCGCGGCCCACCCCCAGGACGAGCACCCCGGTTGCCATGGGGTCGAGGGTGCCCGCGTGACCGACCCGCCTCGTCCCGCAGATGCGGCGGACCCGGGCCACGACGTCGTGGCTGGTCATGCCGGGCGGCTTGTCGACGACGAGGAGGCCGTCAGGCCCGCCCGGCATCGCCCTCAGCCCGGCGGTCGGAACCGATGGCGGGTATGCCGTCGAGCTCACCGTCGCTGTCCTCGGTGTCACCGTCCTCGGCGACGTCGTCGGGACGCCTGTAGGGGTCGGCTTCGCCGGCGTAGACGGCGTTCTCGCGCACCCGGGCCAGCTCGGCATCGCGCGCCCGGGTGGCGACGAGGACGTCCTCGAGGTGGGCCGCACCCTCGGGCAGGGCGTCGGGGATGAACTCGAGCGACGGGGTGAGTCGGATGCCGATGGCCCGGCCGACAGCGCTGCGGACCTTGCCCTTGGCCGACTCGAGGGCCGCTCCCGTGCCGGCGCGCTCCTCGTCGGTCCCGAAGACCGTGTAGAAGATCGTCGCGTGCTGGAGGTCGCCGGTGACGCGGACGTCGGTGATGGTGACGAAGCCGAGGCGCTCGTCCTTGACTCGGTGCTCGAGGTGTTCGGCGACGACGACCTTGATCCGGTCGGCGATCTTCTTGGCGCGTGCTGGGTCGGCCATGACAGTCCTTTTCGGAAGGGAGGACCGTCAACCACGAGAGGTGACGGTCGGCCACGTGAGGAAGGTGAGTGGTGACGGCATACCGCAGCGGGCGGGTCTCACGCGTCCATCGGTGCTGGAGACCCGCCCACTACGGAACGCAACCGCCCTAGGCGCGCGGCTTCTCGCGCATCTCGAACGTCTGGATGACGTCGCCGATCTGGAGGTCGTTGAACGACCCCAGGTTGATGCCGCACTCGAAGCCCTCGCGGACCTCGGTGACGTCATCCTTGAACCGGCGCAGCCCGGCGATCTCGACGGCCTCCCCGATGACGGTGCCGTCGCGCAGGACGCGGGCCTTCGTGCCGCGGCGGATCTCGCCGGAGCGCACGATCGAGCCAGCGACGTTGCCGAACTTGCTGGACCTGAAGATCTCGCGGATCTCGGCCTCGCCGAGCCTGACCTCCTCGAACTCGGGCTTGAGCATGCCCTTGAGCGCCGCCTCGATCTCCTCGATGGCCTGGTAGATCACCGAGTAGTAGCGGATCTCGACGCCCTCGCGGTCGGCGACGTCGGCGTTCTGCCCCTCGGCCCGCACGTTGAAGCCGATGATGATGGCACTGGACGCGACGGCGAGGTTGATGTTGTTCAGCGTGATCGCGCCGACGCCACGGTCGATGATCCGCAGGTCGACCTCCTCGCCCACGTCGATCTGGAGCAGGGCGTCCTCGAGCGCCTCGACCGACCCCGACGCGTCACCCTTGAGGATGAGGTTGAGGGTGTCGACCTTGCCGGCCGCGAGGGCCACGTTGAGGTCCTCGAGGCTGATCCGCTTGCGGGCCTTGGCCAGCGACGCGGCACGTGAGGCGGCCTCACGCCGCTCGGCGATCTGACGGGCGGTGCGGTCGTCCGGAGCGACGAGGAACGTGTCGCCCGCGCCGGGCACCGACGTGAGCCCGAGGACCATCGCCGGACGGGACGGGCCGGCCTCGGCGATGGTGTTGCCGTGCTCGTCGAGCATGGCCCGCACCCGGCCGAAGCCGGAGCCGGCGACGATGGCGTCCCCGACGTGGAGTGTCCCGGACCGCACGAGGACCGTCGCGACGGGGCCGCGGCCCTTGTCGAGGTGGGCCTCGATGGCGACCCCACGGGCGTCCTTGTTGGGGTTCGCCCGCAGGTCCAGCGAGGCGTCGGCGGTGAGGAGGACGGCCTCGAGGAGCGAGTCGATGTTCTCGCCGGTGCGCGCGGAGACGTTGACGAACATCGTCTCGCCGCCGTACTCCTCGGCGACGAGGTTGTACTCCGTCAGCTGCTGGCGGACCTTGTCGGGGTTGGCGCCTTCCTTGTCGATCTTGTTCACCGCCACGACGATCGGCACGCCCGCCGCCTGGGCGTGGTTGAGCGCCTCGATGGTCTGCGGCATCACGCCGTCGTCGGCGGCCACGACGAGGATGACGATGTCCGTCACCTGCGCACCACGGGCGCGCATGGCGGTGAACGCCTCGTGACCGGGGGTGTCGATGAAGGTGATCGGGCGGACGACGCCCTCGTGCTCGGTCGCCACCTGGTAGGCGCCGATGTGCTGGGTGATCCCCCCGGCCTCACCCTCGGCGACCTTCGCCGAGCGGATGGCGTCGAGGAGCTTGGTCTTTCCGTGGTCGACGTGGCCCATGACCGTGACGACTGGCGGCCGCGCCTCGAGCTGGTCGTCGCTCTCGGCCTCGAGCTCGGCGTCGAGGTCGATGTGGAACTGCTCCAGCAGCTCGCGCTCCTCGTCCTCGGGGGAGACGACCTCGACGAGGTAGCCCAGCTCGGCGCCGAGGAGACGGAAGGTGTCCTCGTCGAGGGACTGGGTCGCCGTGGACATCTCACCGAGGTGGAAGAGCACGGTGACGAGCGAGGCGGGGCTGGCGTTGATCTTGTCGGCGAAGTCGGTCAGCGAGCCGCCGCGGCGCATCCGCACGACCTGCGAACCGTCGCCGCGAGGCACCTGGACCCCACCGAGCGAGGGAGCCTGCATCTGCTCGAACTCCTGGCGCTTGGCGCGCTTGGACTTGCGTCCCCGCACGGGGCGGCCGCCACCGCGGCCGAAGGCACCCTGGGTGCCGCCACGGCCACCGGGGCCACCGCCGCCGGGACGGCCGGCGAAGCCGCCGCCACCGCCGCCGGGACGACCGGCGAAGCCGCCGGCACCAGCACCGGCACCGGGGCGCCCGGCGCCACCGGCACCCGGGCGGGCACCCGGACCGCCGGGTCCACCGGGTCCACCGGGACGCGTACCGGGCCTGCCGACCGCAGCGCGGTCGGGCATCAGGCCCGGGTTGGGACGAGGACCGCCGGGACGGGGACCGGCAGCGCCGGGCGCACCGGGACGCGGGCCGGCGGCACCGGGGGCACCTTGACGCGACTGGGGCCGGGGCATGCCCTGGCTCGGCGCGAAGGGGTTGTTGCCGGGACGGGCAGGCTCACGCGACCCACCCTGCGGACGACCCATGCCCTGGCTCGGCGCGAAGGGGTTGTTGCCCGGTCGCGGCTGGCCCGGGCGAGGGGCCGGACGCGGAGACGCCGGGACCCCGGGTCCGGGACGCCCCCCGTCGCGGGCCGCGGCGACACCCTCGGGTGCGCGACCACCCGCCGGAGCCGGCCGGGGGCCGGGGGCGGGAGTCGTCGGCCGGGCGGCCGGAGCCGGAGCAGGGCTGGTTGCCGGGGTTGCCGGGGCTGGTGCGGACGCTGCCGCGGGGGCCGGCATGGCCGGAGCGGGCGCGGCCACCTGGGTGGGGGCCGGGGTGGATCGCGGTCCGGGGGTCGCTGCTGCCGGCCGGCCGGCCGGAGCCGGGGTCGCTGCGGCAGGGGCCGACGATGCGGGCGCGGCGGGGGCCGGCGCGGCATACCCCGCGGGTGAGGGAGCCGCTCCAGGTGCGCTCACCGGGGCGAGACGAGATGGGGACGGGGCCGGAGCAGCCGCCGTCTGCGGTGCGGCCTTCTCGGTGCCGCCGTTCCGCAGCTCTGCCGGGAACGTCTCCTTGATGTTGCGAACGACAGGAGGCTCGATGGTCGACGATGCCGACCGGACGAACTCCCCCTTCTCCTTGAGGTAGCTGAGCAGCATCTTGCTCTCAACACCGAGCTCCTTGGCGAGCTCATAGACACGGACCTTGGCCACGTTTCTCCTTCTCGGTGGTCCGACCCGGAAGGAGCTCTCGGGCGGACCTAGTTGTGGGACTTGCTCATTGCTGAGTACTCATCGGGTGCTCATCAGCGTCTGACCCGCCTTTGGTTGGTCGGTCACGGTGCAACGGTGGAACTGCTCGTGAGGTCGAGGTGGACCGCCACCTGGTCGACGTTCGGCCCGGCCTGCAGACGCAGGGCCCGGACGAACGCCTTGCGGCGGACGGCCTGCTCGAGGCAAGCGGTGCTCGGGTGCAGCCATGCGCCACGCCCGGGCAACCGGTGCCGCGGATCCGGGACGAGGACGGCCTGGCCGGCCACCTCACCCCTGACCGCGATCACTCGCAGGAGAACCGACCAGCTATCCGTCCTCCGGCAGCCCACGCACATGCGTGTCGGCTCGACCCGGGTGGGGCGTGCCGAAGACACGTTCGTGTTGGTGGGCGGCCGAGCACGGAGTCCAGTCCGGTCGGTCACGCTCAAGTCTACCCCGTCCCGGGGCTCACCGGGGTGCCCGGTCAGTCGGCACGCGACTCCTGTGGCGGTCTCGTCGAGGGAGGGGCCGACCGGGCGACCTGGGCCGGCTGCTGGCCGGGCGGGGTGTCCGGCCGGATGTCGATCCGCCAGCCGGTGAGCTTCGCCGCGAGCCGGGCGTTCTGCCCCTCCTTGCCGATGGCCAGGGAGAGCTGGTAGTCGGGGACGGTGACCCGCGCGGACCGCAGCTGAGGGTCGACGATCTCCACCGCCTGGACCCGCGCGGGCGAGAGCGCCGACGCGACGAAGGTCGCCGGGTCGTCCGAGTAGTCGACGATGTCGATCTTCTCGCCGTGCAGCTCCGTCATCACGGCCCGGACCCGGGCGCCCATCGGGCCGATGCAGGCGCCCTTCGCGTTGACCCCGGTCACCTTCGAGTGGACGGCGACCTTGGTGCGGTGCCCGGCCTCCCGGGCCAGGGCGGCGATCTCGACGGTGCCGTCGGCGATCTCGGGGACCTCGAGCTTGAAGAGGGTGCGCACCAGATTGGGGTGGGTCCGGGAGAGCCCGATCTGGGGCCCGCGCGGGCCGCGCTTGACGCTGACGACGAAGCAGCGGAGCCGCTCGCCGTGGCGGTACTTCTCGCCGGGAACCTGCTCGGCCAGGGGCAGGATGCCCTCGACCGTGCCGAAGTCGACGAGCACGTGCCTCGAGTCGGGGCTCTGCTGGATCACCCCGGAGATCACGTCGCCCTCGCGTCCCTTGAAGTCGCCCATGATCTGCTCGTCCTCGACGTCGCGGAGCCGCTGGACGATGACCTGCCGGGCCGTCGCCGCCGCGACCCGCCCGAAGTCGTGCGGGGTGTCGTCGAACTCCGGGCCGGGCTCCGCGCGCTCGGTCCGCTCGCCGTCAGCGCCGTCAGCGCCGTCAGCGCCGTCACCGGGGAGCAGCTCGCCCTCCTCGCGGGCCCACACGACGACGTGGCCCGTCTTGCGCTCGAGCTGGACCCGGGCGAGCCGGTAGGAGCCCTCGGTGCGGTGGTAGGCGACGAGCATCGCCTGCTCGATGGCCGGAATGAGCACGTCGAGGCTGATGTCGCGGTCGCGTTCCAGCGCCCGGAGGGCGGCCAGGTCAATGTCCATGAGCAGTCTCCTCAGACTCGTCGTCGTGGGCGTCAGCGTCGTCGTCTTCCGCAGGGTCGTCGGCAGCGCCGGCCGGCCGCCCGAACTCGACCTGCACGCGGCCCAGGACGACGTCCCCGAGGGCGAGCACGCGCTGCTGCGCGGGCGACCTGCGCCCGGCCGGAACCTGCACCGTCACGTGGTCGTCGTCCACGGCGACGATCCGGGCGGTCACCGACTCACCGGTTGCGAGGGCGATCTCGACGAGCCGCCCGACGTTGCGCCGGAACGCCCGGAAGCCCCGAAGCGGCCGGTCGACCCCCGGCGAGCTCACCTCGAGCGTGTACGGGCGCGCGCCCATGAGGTCGCCGCGGTCGAGAGTGTCGCTCACGGCCCGCGTCGCCTCGGCGACCTCGTCGAGCGTCAGCGGCGGGACCGGGCTCGTCGCGTCGGCCGCGTCGAGGTGGGAGAGGTCGCGGTCGACGAGGACGCGCAGCACCCGCCGAGACCCGGCCGGGACGACGGTGAGGTCCTCGACGACCAGGCAGAGCACGGAGAGAGGCTGCTCGAGCGCCGGTCTGAGCTGCTGTTCGGTCACCGTGCTCCCTCCGATGTTCAGAAATGTCCGGGGCGCGGTGCCGCGAGACGGCGTGCCACGGGGGCGCCCGCCCAGGCGGCGGCACCTCTCGGCACTCTATCGACGTTTCTCCCGCAGTGGTCGCAGCAGGAGTGGCCGCAGGACCGTCGCGGGGCTTCGCTCAGAACCCCGCGAGCGCATCCGGCCCGAAGGCAGGGCATGTCATGATCGGGCTCATGTGCCCGGCCGCCCCGCCCCCCCGCGGCACACCGTCACGGCGCACGATCCTGCGGGGCGGCGCGCTCGTAGCGATCGCCTTGCCGACCGCCACGCTGACCGGCTGCGGGATCCGGCTCCAGGACGACGCGCCGCCGATCCCGTTGCTGCGGCGACGGTCCATCCCCGACGAGGCCGCCCTGGTCACCGGGGTCCGCGAGGCGACGGTGCTGTCGCAGATGGCCGCACGCGTCCCCGGCGCACCGGAGTCCGTGACCCGGCTCGGCGGCATACACCGTGTGCAGGCCGACGTGCTCCACTCCAGGCTCACGGCGGGTGGCGTCCCCGACCACGTCATCGCCACCCCGACCGCCTCCCCGACCCCGACGGCCGCCGTCAGCGCGCCCCCGCCGGCCACCGTCGCCGACCTCGCGGCGGCCGAAAGGCAGGCCGCGACGGCCGCCGCCCTCGCCGTGGTCGCCTCCGCGACGACGGCGAACCGCGTCGTCCTCGCAGCGGTCACCGCACAGCGGCTCGCCGCCGCCGACGAGCTGGGCGGCGCCGCCACCTGGCCCGCCGCCGACCCCCTCCCCGCCGTCTCGGCCGCCACGCTGCTCGAGGCCACGCGGTCGGTGGCCTACGCCTTCGAGGTCATCGCGGCGCAGCTGTCGGGGGCGGCGCGCAGTGCCGCCCTCGCCACCTCGGCCGAGCTCGCGGCGCGCCAGCGCGAGCTGACCGCCATGGCCGGGGTGTCTGCGGCGCTCGAGCCACTCGGCTACGCGCTGCCCTTCCCTGCCTCCACCCCGGCAGCGGCGACACGTCTCGCTACGACGGTCCTCACCTCGCTCGTCGCGCTGGGGCTGGGGCCGGTGACCCAGCTGCCGCAGGGGTCCTCGGCGCACACCACGCTCGTGCGGCTCCAGGTCCAGGCCCAGCACCTCGGCCGGTCGTGGGGTGTGGCCCCGGTGCCGTTCCCGGGGATGGTATATCCGTGACCGGTCTGGTGCCGGAGCCGTTCGCGTCGCAGGTGTCGGGCTACCCCGGCGATGCCGTCGAGCCGGGTGCCTCGTATGCCGTGCCAGGAGACGTGTGGGTCCGGGCGCTTCCGCGACTCCTCGCCGACCTGCTCGACGAGTGGGCGCTGACCCCCGACGGCGCGACCCGGTGGGGCGTGTGCGCCGTCGTCGTGCCGGTGACCGGGCCGGAGGGACCCGCCGCTCTCAAGGTCACCTGGCCGCACCTCGAGGCGCGCGCCGAGCATCTCGCGCTGCGGGCGTGGGGCGGGCTCGGGGCGGTGCGGCTGCTGCGGGCCCACCCACACCGGTTCGCCCTGCTGCTCGAGCGGCTCGACCCGGCCCGCGACCTGTCCGCCGCGCCTGTCGACGAGGCCTGCGCGGTGATCGGCGAGCTCCTGGCCCAGCTGTCGCGTCCGGCGCTGCCGCAGACCCCGAGCCTTTCGGGCTATGTCGCCCGGCAGCTCGCCACCGGCTTCGGCGGCACCCTCGAGCGCCACCCACCCCTGCCGAACCGAGCCACGGACGTCCTCCCGCGCCGGTTCCTCGACCAGGGCCGCCGCCTGGCCGCCGACCTCGTCGCGGACCCCGGCATCGACGCGGACCTCCTTCACACCGACCTCCACTTCGCCAACGTCCTCGGCTCGGAACGGCAGCGGTGGCTGGCCATCGACCCGAAGCCGATGTCCGGCGACCGTGCGTTCGAGGTGGCGCCGGTGCTCTGGAACCGCGCCGACGAGCTCGGGTCCGGCTCGGCGCTGCGGTGGTCGCTGCGCCGGCGCCTCGACATCGTCTGCGAGCACGCCGGTATCGACGTGGACCGCGCGCGGGCGTGGACGATCGTCCGTGAGGTGGACAACGCCCTTCAGGAGCCCGCGGGGTCGGCCCGGGCGAGCCTCTCCGTCGCCGTCATCAAGGCGATGAACGACTGAACGAGTAGGAGCCGGCCACACCCCATGGCCCGGCACCGTCGTGAGCCGGCAGAGGCCGAGGTAGCGGCGTCAGCCGCACCCCGAGGCGACGTTGGTCTGCCCGCCCTTGACCACCGGAGTCACCCGTAGCACCGGCCGACCAGGCTGGCCGGGCCCGGTGGTGAGGTCGTAGGTCACCGTGACCCTCTCGCCGGGCTGGAGCTGGACGGTGCGGCCCACCACCGACTGACCGTGGTGGATCTGGGAGAGCACACCCGGTGAGCCGTTGCTCACCGCCACGTCCTCGACCCGGCCGCCGGTCGGCGCGTAGAGGAGCACGTTGGTCCGCACCTGACCGGGGGGGAGCACGGTGCCGTAGCCGGCGATGTAGGGCGGCAGCCGGGCCGCGTCGGCGGGCGCGGTGTTGGTCAGCGAGACGGTGACCTTCAGGCTCTGTGAGCCGTCGACGCGGCACGCCGTCCGGGTCGCCGTCACCGTGGTCTGCAGGTAGTAGCCGATCTTCGAGGCGCTGCCGTCGTTGAGGTACACCCCGATGACCGGCGAGCTGCCCTCCACGCCCACGAGCTCGCCGCTGAGCATGGTCCCTGAGATGAGCGCCTGCTCGTCGGGGTGCGCCGACCACATCATGAGCCGGCCCTGCCGCGCCGAGAGGACGAGGGCGTCGAGGGTCGCCAGCGGCTTGCCCTGCCCGCTCGCCACCGCGTGGAACACCGACCCGGCGGTGGAGGCGAAGAACTCGTCCTGCAGCGGCGGGTCGGCGATCGTGAGGTAGACGGTGTTCATGAGCAGCTGGACGGCGTTCGCCGACGTCAGCTGCTCGCCACCCGCCAGCTTGACCGGCCCGGTGGCCCCGAGGACGTTGGCCAGCGCGCCAGGGTCGACCGAGAGGACCCCGTCGAGGTCACTGCCGACCTGCTGGCGCCAGATCGCCCGCGTGAGCTGGCCGGAGCGCGGGAAGTCGGGGGTGAAGGTCACGTCGGCCATGAACCGCCCGAGCCGGTCGCTGAAGAGCGCCAGCTCCTCGGGCGCCAGAGGCAGGACCGGTGCGGGCAGGTTGGCGAGGTTGCCGCCGGCGGAGCGAGTCTGGACGACGGTCACCGCACCGTGATCGGCGCGCAGGAGCAGCAGCGTGGCCACCCCGCCGGTCGCCCGCAGCTCGGCGTTGTTCTGCACGAGCACGAGGTAGGTCCGGGGGCCGTTCTGCCCCAGCATCGGCGGCAGCAGCCGCACCGCCCGCGCTGCGGTCGCCGTCGCCGCGTCGACCTTGCCGACCTGCGCGCGCAGGTCGGTCAGCGGAGCCGCCACCGCGGGAAGCAGGCCAGCCCGGTCGACGCCGTCGAGCCGGCGCACCGCGGCCTGCAGCTCGGCGCTTGCTGTGACGACCTCCGGGCCTGCCGCGACGAGCGGCGCGAGGTTGACCCGGCCGTCCACCGGTGCCAGCGACGCCGGGCTCACGAGTGAGGTCGCGTCCATCAGCGCCGGCAGTGCCCGGCTGGCGACGCCGTCGAGGACCTCGCTCACCGCCTGCACCGCCGCCACGTCGTCGCCGACCCACGGCAGCCTCCGGGCCACGGACCAGTGCACGCCGTGGGTCCGGTCACGGGCCACGGCGACGTGCTCCTGGACCGACCTCATCGTCGTCGCGGCGGCCGCCGGGTCGCCGCGCTCCACCTCCGCCTGCAGCTGCGGCACCTCCGCGCCGGCCGCAGTGAGCTCGGTGCGCGCCCGCAGGCTGTCCACCCCGAGCCAGACCGCACCCGCGACGAACGTCACGAGCAGCAGCCCGACGCCAAGAAGGAGCCAGCGCAGTGGGCGACGACGGCGGCGGGGGCGGCCGTGGGACGCGGCACGACCGGATCGCTGCGGGGCCTCGGGGTGGCTCATGTGCCTCGCCCTCTTCGGCCGCCGACTGGCGCGTCCAGCGGCATACCGATGCTATCCCAGCCCCTGGGCACCTCCGCGGACAGCAGATCTCAGTGGTGGAAGCCCGACGGGCCTGAGGCCGGCGACGTCGTCGCGTCGGCGTCGAGCTGGCGCACCGCCGCGTCGAGGTGCTCGAGGAAGGTCTCCGCGAGGTCGTGGCTGAACCCGTTGCGGCAGACGATCCGCAGCACCGCGAGGTCCTCCCGGTCGGCCGGGAAGGTGTATGCCGGCACCTGCCAGCCCCGCTCGCGCAGGGCTCGGGAGAGGGCGAAGACGTCCCACCCGGTGACGGAGTCGCTCGTCGCGAAGGCCAGCACCGGCAGCTCGTCGCCACGGGAGATGAGCCGGAACTCCGGCATCGACTCGATGTGCCGGGCCAGGAAGGTGGCGACGTCGCGGGAGGCCTGCTGCACCGCCCGGAACCCGGCCCGGCCGAGCCGGAAGAAGGTGTAGTACTGCGCGACCACCTCCGCGCCGGGGCGGGAGAAGCTCAGCGCGAAGGTGGGCATGCTGCCACCGAGGTAGTTGACGTCGAAGACGAGGTCACGGGGAAGCGCTTCCTCGTCGCGCCAGAGCACCCAGCCGACCCCCGGGTAGACGAGCCCGTACTTGTGCCCCGACGTGTTGATCGAGGCGACCCGGTCGAGGCGGAAGTCCCACACGAGGTCGGGGTCGAGGAAGGGCGCGACCATGGCGCCGGATGCCCCGTCGACGTGGACAGGCACGTCAGGCCCCCCGCTGCGAGCCAGCTCGTCGAGGGCCGCGGCGATCTCGGCGACCGGTTCATAGCTGCCGTCGAAGGTCGAGCCGAGGATGGCCACGACCCCGATGGTGTCGGCGTCGCAGTGAGCGACGGCCTGCTCCGCATCGAGGTGGTAGCGCTCGCCGCTCATCGGCACGATCCGTGGCTCGACGTCCCAGTAGCGACAGAACTTCTCCCAGCAGACCTGCACGTTGGCCCCCATGACGAGGTTCGGGCGGCGTGCCGGGTCGTCGACCCGGGCCACCCACCGCCGTCGCAGCGCGAGGCCGGCGAGCATGCACGCCTCGCTCGACCCACTCGTGGAGCAGCCGGTCGCGTGCTCGGGCACCGGCGCCCGCCAGAGGTCGGCCAGCATGGCGACACAGCGCCGCTCTAGCTCCGCCGTCTGCGGGTACTCGTCCTTGTCGATGATGTTCTTGTCGACGCACTCCGCCATGAGCTGGCGCGCCTGGGGTTCCATCCACGTCGTGACGAAGGTGGCCAGGTTGAGCCGGGCGCTGCCGTCGAGCAGGAGCCCGTCGTGGATGAGCTGGTAGGCCACGTCGGCCGGGACCGGGTCGTCGGCCAGGCGGCTGCGCGGCGGTTCGAGCCGCTGGCCGAGAGCGGGGTTCGCGTCGGTGACGACGGCGTTCGAGGTTCGTCCGGGATCCGGGACGGACGACGAACCGCTGTGGAGGGCCATGACCCCCAGTGTGCCCGTGGAGCGGGACCACGGCCCGGCCATGACACTGCCGGTATGCCGTGAGGCGTGGCCGCCGCTGCGGGCAGACTGGTGCGCACGGCCCGTCGACCCGACCGGCGTGGAGATGAGGTGGGACTCGTGTGCCGGTTGTTCGGGTTGCACGCCGGCACCACGTTGTTGCCCGCGACGTTCTGGTTGGTCGACGCCCCCGACAGCCTCGCCGCCCAGAGCCACCGCAACCCCGACGGCGCCGGCATCGGCGCGTTCGGACCCGACGCCAGGCCCGTCGTGGACAAGCAGCCCATCGCCGCGTGGCAGGACACCGAGTTCGCCTCGGCCGCGCTGACGATGCGCGGCACGACCTTCGTGGCACACGTGCGCTACGCGAGCACCGGCGACCTCTCCGTCGCGAACACGCACCCCTTCGAGCAGGGCGGACGACTCCTGGCCCACAACGGCATCGTCGGGGACCTCCCCTCGCTCGACGACCGGCTGGCGCAGCTCGGGGCCGCCCATCTCGTGCACGGGGACACCGACAGCGAGCGGGTGTTCGGGCTCGTCACGGCCGAGACGGCTCGGCACGGCGGCGACGTGACCGCCGGGCTGACGGCGGCCGTGACGTGGGTCAGCGAGCACCTCCCCGTCTACGCCCTCAACCTCGTCCTCGCGACGGCCACCGACCTCTGGGCGCTGCGCTACCCGGACACCCACGAGCTCCTCGTCCTCGACCGACCTCCCGGCGGGCGGGGCATACCCCGGCCCATGGACGCGCGGACGAGCAGGATCCGCAGCCGTTCCGACCATCTGGCGAGCCGGCCATCGGTGGTCGTCGCCAGCGAGGCGATGAACGACGACCCTGGCTGGCGCCTCCTCGACGCGGGCGAGCTGGTCCACGTCGGACCGGGACTCACGATCGAGTCCTTGCGACCCTTCCCCTCCGGCCCGCGACACCTGCTGCGCCGGTCCGACCTCGACCCGCACACCGAGGCGTCCCAGCACCCCTGAACTGCGGCTCGTGCGAGAGGGTGGGTCTGTGCCGAACCGACTCGCCGACTCGACGTCGCCCTACCTCTTGCAGCACCAGGACAACCCCGTCGACTGGTGGGAGTGGTCGCCCGAGGCGTTCGAGCAGGCCCGCGCGCTGGACGTGCCCGTGCTCCTGTCCGTCGGGTACGCCGCCTGCCACTGGTGCCACGTCATGGCGCATGAGTCCTTCGAGGACGCCGACGTGGCCCGCGTGCTCAACGCCGGCTTCGTCGCCATCAAGGTCGACCGCGAGGAGCGCCCCGACATCGACGCGGTCTACATGGCCGCCACGACGGCGACCACGGGTCACGGCGGCTGGCCGATGACCGTGCTCATGACCCCGAGCGGCGACCCGTTCTTCTGCGGCACCTACTTCCCCCGAGCCCAGTTCCTCCAGCTGCTCGGCGCCGTCTCCGACGCCTGGCGTGAGCGGCGCAGCGACGTGCTCGCGAGCGGTACCCACATCGGGGACGCCGTCCGCGCGTCGATGGTCCCGCCGCCCACCGGTGCGGTCACCGACGAGACCCTCGACCACGCGGTGATCGTGCTGGCGAGCGGGTTCGACCACGCGAGAGGGGGGTTCGGCGGCGCTCCGAAGTTCCCACCCTCCATGGTCCTCGAGTTCCTCCTGCGCCACCACGGCCGCACCGGTGACCCGGTGGCCCTCGACCTCGTCTCGCGCACCTGCGAGGCGATGGCCCGCGGCGGCATTTACGACCAGCTCGCCGGCGGCTTCGCCCGGTATGCCGTGGACGCCGCCTGGGTGGTCCCCCACTTCGAGAAGATGCTCTACGACAACGCCCAGCTGGCCCGGGTCTACCTGCACTGGTGGCAGGCCACCGGGTCACCTCTCGCGGAACGCATCGCCCGCGAGAGCGCCGACGCCCTCATCGACGCTCTCGGGACCGACGAGGGTGGCTTCGCCTCGGCGCTCGACGCCGACACCGACGGGGTCGAGGGCCTCACCTACGCGTGGGCACCGCAGCAGCTGCGCGACGTGCTCGGCGACTCCGACGGCGACGCTACCGCGACCCTGCTCGCGGTCACGGCGCAAGGCACGTTCGAGCAGGGCACGTCCACGCTTCAGCTGCCGCTCGACCCGGCCGACCCGGTGTGGTGGGCCGCGGCGCGCGACCGGCTCCGGTCGGCTCGCGGGCAGCGTCCTCAGCCGGGCCGCGACGACAAGGTCGTCACGTCGTGGAACGGTCTCGCCGTCGCCGCGCTGGCCGACGTCGGCGCCGTCCTCGAGGAGCCGCGCTACGTCGAGGCGGCCCGCCGGTGCGCGGACTTCCTGCTGCAGACGCACGTCGTCGACGGGCGGCTGCGCAGGTCGTCGCGCCACGGCCGCGTCGGCGCTGCCGTGGCCGTCGCCGACGACCACGGCAACCTGGCCGAGGGGCTGCTCGTCCTCCACGAGGCCACTGGGGAGGCGCGCTGGCTGGAGGCCGCCGGGACGGTGCTGGACCTCGCGCTCGACCGGTTCGCGACGGGGTCGGGGGGCTTCCACGACACCGCCGACGACGCCGAGGCCCTCTTTGCGCGCCCGCACTCGGGATCCGACAACGCGGAGCCGTCCGGCCAGTCCGCCCTCGCGGGCGCACTGCTCCGGTACGGCGCCCTGACCGGCTCGACGCGCCACCTCGACGCCGCGTCGGCCGCGGTCGACGCGGGCGGTGCCGTCGCGGCGCGCGAGCCGCGGTTCGCCGGCTGGACCCTCGCCGTCGCCGAGGCCCGGGCGGCCGGGCCGCTGCAGGTGGCCGTCGTCGGCAGCGGCCCAGGCGCCGCGCAGCTCGTCGCGGTCGCGCGGGCGAGCCTCTCGCCAGGCCTCGTCGTCGCCGCGGGCGAACCGGACGCACCCGGCATACCGCTGCTGGCGGGGCGGCCGCTCGTGAACGGCCGCCCGGCCGCATATGTCTGCCGGGGGTTCGTCTGCGACCGCCCCACGACCGACGCCGACGAGCTGCGGGCGGCGCTTCAGGCGTC
Source organism: Actinomycetales bacterium (assembly GCA_038237075.1). Taxonomy (GTDB): domain Bacteria; phylum Actinomycetota; class Actinomycetes; order Actinomycetales; family Dermatophilaceae; genus Lapillicoccus. The sequence continues at coordinate 7,190 of JBBRZC010000038.1, read as the reverse complement.
GAAGGTCTGAGCGCCAGGAGCGTTGCGGGAGAACGCTTCTGCGGTCTCGGGCCCGCCCACGAAGAGCGCCGTGGCCCAGATGTCGGCCCACAGGAGGGTGCTGCCGACGACCGTCCGTGAGCCAGGGCGCGCGACCATTGCCCCGCTCGCCGGGTCGTAGAGGTGGGCGCCGCGGGCCGCGGTACCCGACGTGGCGACCGCGCCCTCGGTGAGGGGCACGACCGCAGTGATGCGCTGGCGGTCGGCCGGGTCCTCGACCCCGATCCGCCAGGGGGCAGCGTCCTCGCCGGTCGGTGGGACGTTGCGGTGCCGCCCGACGAGTACGTCGCCGCCGGCGTTGATGCACCACGACGCAGCGGGCAACGTCGCCAGGGCCCGCGCCGCCCGGTCGACTGCCCAGCCCTTGACGAGGCCGGTGGGGTCGAAGCGGTGTATGCCGTCTGAGCCAGGCAGGTCGGTGGTGAAGGCTCCGCCGGTGCGTCGCCGCGCCTCCCTGCCGATCCGCATCGACTCGGCGAGCAGCGGGTCGGCGCGCCCGAGCGTGAGCTCGCCGCGGTGCAGGCGGCTCAGCTCGGAGTCGCCCTTCCACGTCGAGAAGAGGTGGTCCATGCGGACCATCTCCTCGAACGCCGCCCCGACCGCCCGACCGGTCTCGTCGTCGTCGACGTGGGTGCTGCGCACATGGATGCTCACCGGCAGCCCCATGATCTGCTCGACCCAGGCCCTGCGGCTCACCGGTGCGCCCCGCTCACAGGTGCGCCTTGTCGATCGCCGACTGGAGCGACTGGATGTAGCCGTCCGAGGTGTAGGTGGCGCCCGAGACGCTGTCGATCCTGGAGCTCTGGGCCGCCACGGCCTCCCGGTCGAGGATCGGCACTGCCTGGCCGTTGATCATCTGGTCACGACGGTCCTGGTTGGGCACCTGGAGCACGTCCGCTGCGGTGATCTTGCCGCCGCTGACGGTGATCTGGACCTGCACGGCCCCGTAGCGGGTCATCACGGCGTCCCCCGCGATCGCGCCGGACTGGGCCGACCCCGACGACCCGGACCCTGCCGAGCCGGACGCTGTGGAGGGCGCGGCCGCTGCGCTCGACCCCGCGGGCGGCGCAGCCGCCGAGCTACCAGATCCGGAGGCGGCGGCTGGCCCGGCCACCTTGGCCGTAGGGGCCGACGCGCTGGACGTCGAGGTGTGGTAGCTGAAGAGCAGCACGAGAACCGTCACGGTGCTCAGGGCCCAGGTGACGATGCGTCGCATGGCGTTCTCCTGTGGTCTGGGTGGGGGCGTCAGTAGGTGAAGCGCTCGAGGTGGATGTGCTCGCGCGGGGTGCCCGCCTCGGTGGCGGCCGCCACGACGTGGTCCATCCAGGCGGGGCTGCCGCAGACGTAGACGTCGCGCTTGCCCACGTCGGGCACGAGGTGCCGCAGGGCCTGGGCGTCACTGAGGTGCCCCGCGGACTCCGGCAGCCAGCTCGGCCGGCGCTCCAGCCGGGGACCCAGCACGGTGAGCACGGTGACGCCCGGCCGTCTGCCGAGCGCGGCGAGCTCGTCGGCGAAGAGCACCTCGTCGGTCGAGCGGACCCGGTAGACGAGGGTCACGTGGCCCGGCCCGTCGGCCAGCTCCTCGAGCAGGGATCGCATCGGGGTGACACCGATACCGGAGGCCATGAGGAGCACATCGGCGCGGGAGCGCACGCCGGAGTGGAGCCGGCCGAGGGGGCCCTCGACGAGGACCCGGCTGCCCGGGCGCAGGGCGGCGAGCGCAGAGGTTCCGTCGCCGACGTGGGCGGCCGTGATCCGCAGGCTGCGGCCGTCCGGCGCCGCGGACAGGGAGTAGGGGTGGGCGCGGGTCCAGCCGGGGCCGTCGACGAAGCGCCAGTGGAGGTACTGGCCGGCGCGGATCCGCAGGAGGTCGAGGCGGTTGCCTGTGACGACGACAGTGGTCGCACCGGGGCCCTCCTGACGCACCTGCGACACGACGAGCCGATGGCGCAGGTTGGTGACGAGGGGCGCGCCGACGCGGAAGACGAGCACGGCACCGAGCGCTGCGGCATAAAGGCCCCACCAGAAGACCTGGGCGACCCTGCTGGAGGTGAAGTCGAGCCCGGTCCATAGCTGGTGCGGCAGCGCCAGCCCTGCGCCGAGATATCCATAGAGGTGCAGGAGGTGCCACGACTCGTAGCGCAGCCGGGCGCGGGCCTTCCTCACCGACGTCACGACGACGAGGCACAGGGCGACGGTGCCGGCCACCGCGAGGAGCATGCCGGGGTAGTGGAGGACGAGGTCGACGAGGGTGCCCCAGAGACCGAGGCTCGACCCGGCGGCATACCCGAGGACGATGAGGACGATGTGCGCCCAAAGGAGGTTGAACGAGGTGAAGCCGACGAGGCGGTGGAGCCGGGCGAGCTCGTCCTGGCCGTAGCTGCGCTCGACGAACGGGATCCGCGCCATGAGCAGGACCTGGATGAGCAGCAGCGCCGAGGCGACGAGCCCGGTGAGGCGGCCGGTCGAGTCGAGGGCGCCGGCCACCGTGCCGAGCTCCTGGAGGTTGCCGTTGGCGACCCAGAGGGACACGACGCCGAGCATGGTCAGCCAGGTGAAGGCTCCGGCGGCGTCTCGCCACCAGCGCGGCTCGCCGGCGATGGGGAAGCGCCGCCCCGCCACTGCGGCAGGGTCGACGGCGTTCCGCTTCTGCGGTCTGCCTGCCGTCGATTCCCTGGGGACGGTCGCGGCGGGGCTCATGGGGAGAGTCAAGGGCCCGACCTTGTGAGGTTCCTGTGGGCGCGCCATGGCGCGGGTCTGAGGTGAGGCGTCGTCCTGGGGTGACTGCTCCACCGCGTCAGGGCCAGATTCCGAGCAGCTGGGTCGAGATCCGGACGACGAACGCCGAGACGACGACGACGAAGACACCACGGACGAACCGGCTGCCCAGCCGCACCGCCGTCCGGGCGCCGACGTAGCCGCCGACGAGGTTCGACGCCCCCATGACGAGGCCGATGGTCACCATGACGTGGCCGCCGGGCGCGAAGACGGTGAGGGCACCGAGGTTGGTCGCGACGTTGGCGATCTTCGCCTTGGCGCTCGCCTCGAGGAACGCGTAGCCCATGAGCCCGACGAGCGCGAAGACGAGGAACGACCCGGTGCCGGGCCCGAGGGCGCCGTCGTAGACCCCGATGACGAACCCGGTGAGCATCGCCGCGATGGTATGCCGGTGGCCCGCGAACCGCAGCGACGTCGCCTGCCCCAGCTCGGGCCGCAGCAGCGTGTAGGCACCCACCGCGACGAGGAGCACGAGGATGATCGGGTTGAATGCGCTCTTGGGGATGTGCAGCCCGATGAGCGCTCCCCCGACCGCGCCGAGGTACGCGACGGCCGCCATCGGCGCGGCGGTGCGCAGGTCTGGCCGGACCCGGCGGTAGTAGGTGATCGAGCTCGTCGTCGTGCCGAACACCGAGCCGAACTTGTTCGTCGCAAGGATCTGCGCCGGGGTCGCGGAGGGAAAGCCGAGGAGCAGGGCCGGCAGCTGGACGAGCCCGCCTCCGCCGACGACGGCGTCGACCCAGCCGGCGAGCAGGGCCGCCGACGCCATCAGGGCGACGGTGAGCGCCGTCGGGTCGGGCAGCGCCGTCACCGCTCTGCCCGGCTCCAGGCGTTGACGATGTCGAGCACGTCGAGCAGCTCGTGGGCCACGGCGTCGGGGGTCGCCTCGTGCGAGACCTGCTGGTCCGCGGGGAGGTCGCTGTGCGGCACCCAGATCGCCCGCATGCCGGCGGACTGCGGCCCGTGGACGTCCTCGTAGCCTCGGTCGCCGACGTAGACGCAGCGCGCGGGCTCCACCTCGACGGCCCGCGCGGCCTCGTGGAAGATCTCCGGCGATGGCTTGACCCACGGCGTCTCGCTCGAGTAGACGTCGGCGTCGACAAGGTGCAGCACCCCGTCTCGGGCGAAGATGTCGCGGTGGTATTCCCGGCTCCAGATGGTGTTGGAGAGGACCCCGACCCGGATTCCCCTGTCGCGCAGCCCTTCCCAGAGGGGTTTGATCTGCGGGTCGGTCCAGGTGTGCGGCTCCCAGAACTCCCGGTATGCCGTGAGCCCGGCTTCCACCCGAGGGTCGCCGGCGACGACCCCGGCATCGGCGAGGATCTCCTCGAGGCGCGCCGAGGCCAGCTCGGCCCGACCTCGCTTCCACCCGGCGTCCTCGGCGGCGTGGATCCGGGCGGCGAGCTCCTCGGCGAGCGCCGTGTCCTCGATGTGGAACTCCAGGGCGAAGATGCGCCACTGCTCGCGCAGGTCGACCGTGTGCCAGGGCGTGATGGTGCCGCCCCAGTCGAAGATCACCGCCCCGACGGGACCCGTCGCACCGCCACCTGTCATGTCGCCACCTGTCATGTCGCCACCGCTCACGTCGCGACGAGTCACGAGACCGGCGTGCCGCGCACCTCGGCGAGCACCTCGGTGACCACGTCGGCGAGTGCGACCTCGCGGCGCACGCCGCTGCGACGGTCCTTGACCTCGACGACGCCCGTGGCCAGCCCGCGGCCGACCACGACGATGGTCGGCACGCCGATGAGCTCGGAGTCCTTGAACTTGACCCCGGGGCTGACCTGCCTGCGGTCGTCGTAGAGCACCTCGAGCCCGGCGCCCTCCATCGCCTGGGTGATCTCCTGCGCCTTCAGGTAGACCTCGTCGTCCTTGCCGGTGGCGACGATGTGGACGTCGGCGGGGCTGATCCCGCGCGGCCAGCACAGCCCCTGCTCGTCGTGGTTGCCCTCGGCGACGCACGCCACCGCTCGTGAGACCCCGACCCCGTAGGAGCCCATCGTCACGGTGACGAGCTTGCCGTGCTCGTCGAGGACCTTCAGGCCCAGCGCCTCGGCATACTTCCTGCCGAGCTGGAAGATGTGGCCCATCTCGATGCCGCGGGCCGCATCGAGGGCGTGGCCGCAGCTCGGGCACTCGTCGCCCGCCCGCACCTCGGCGGCCTCGATCGTCCCGTCGGGGGTGAAGTCCCGGCCGGCCACGAGGTCCACGACGTGGCGCCCGGGCTCGTTCGCGCCGGTGACCCAGCGGGTGCCGTCGACGACACGCGGGTCGACGAGATACCTGACGCCGGCCTCCTTGTCGGCGCCGAGGACGGCGGGGCCGATGTAGCCCTTGACGAGCGACGGGAGGCGCTCGAAGTCCTCGAACACCGTCGCGACCGCTGGGTCGAGCTGGGCGCCGAGCCGCTTCTCGTCCACCTCACGGTCGCCGGGCAGCCCGACGGCCAGCACGTACGTCGACCGGTCCGGGTTCGTCACGGTGACGAGGACGTTCTTGAGGGTGTCCGCCGCAGTCCAGGCCCGGTCCGGGCGGGGGTGCCCGGCGTTGAGGAGGTCGACGAGGGTCGCGATCGTCGGCGTGCCGGGCGTGTCCTCGACGTGCGCCGCCGGGACGTCCCTCCAGTCCTGCGCCGGGGGGACGGGGACGCGCACGGCCTCGACGTTCGCGGCATACCCGCAGTTCGGGCAGCGGACGTAGGTGTCCTCGCCGTTCTCGGCCGTTGCGAGGAACTCCTCGCTCTTGCTGCCGCCCATGGCGCCGGCCATCGCGGCGACAATGACGTAGTGGAAGCCGAGGCGGTCGAAGATCCTGATGTAGGCCTCGCGATGCGCGTCGTAGGCCTTCTCGAGCCCGGCGTCGTCGACGGCGAAGGAGTAGGAGTCCTTCATGACGAACTCGCGCCCGCGCAGCAGGCCGGCCCGCGGGCGCGCCTCGTCGCGGTACTTCGTCTGGATCTGGTAAATCGAGAGCGGCAGGTCCTTGTAGGAGGAGTAGAGGTCCTTGACCGCAAGGGTGAACATCTCCTCGTGGGTGGGGCCGAGGAGGTAGTCGGCATCCTTGCGGTCCTTGAGCCGGAAGATGTTGGGTCCGTACTCGGTCCACCGGCCGCTGACGTCGAAGGGCTCGCGCGGCAGCAGGGCCGGGAAGAGCAGCTCCTGGGAGCCGATCGCGTCCATCTCCTCACGCACGATCTGCTCGACCCGGCGCAGCACCTTGAGGCCCAGCGGCAGGTAGGTGTAGATGCCGGGGCTGACCCGCCGGATGTAGCCCGCTCGGACGAGGAGGCGGTGGCTCGGCACCTCAGCGTCGGCCGGGTCCTCGCGCAGGGTTCGCAGGAACAGGGTCGACATGCGCATGGCCACGGTGGGGCTCCTCGATCGGGGTGTCTCGCCCGGGCAGGATATCCGGCGCCGGTACGCCGTTCACGCCGGTTTGGTGCCCGCGCGCAGGACGCAGCCACGCCTCCGGCGCCGGCGGGGTGCACCGCCCCACCCGCGGCCGGTCAATGCGGCACCGACCTCATGGGCCAGGGAGCGGCGCGTCACAGCGACATCCGCCCAGAAGGTTCGCAACGTGACCCACCGCTCCACCAGGGTCCCCCGGTCTCGTCGGCCGTCGTTGGCGCGGGCGCGGGCCGAGCCGTGGAACGCGAGCCCGTCGAGCTCCACGATCATCCGCTGCTCCTCGTAGCCGACGTCGTGCCGTCGGCGGCCAACCCCGGTCGGCTGCTGCCGGCGACCGGGGGGCTGCCCGTGCGGCCGCTCGACGCCTCTGACGTAGCGCACCTCCATGGCGCTCTGCGAACCCTCGCCGATGTCCCGGAGCGCGTCGCGCAGAAGCGCTCTCCACCGCTGGCGCGAGCGCTGCTCGAGCCTCTCGAGAAGTCGCTCGCCCCACGTCAGGCCCTGCTGGCAGGCGAACGCCGCCAGCGCGACCGCCTCGTCTGCCGTGCCGTCCGGGGCGAGGTCGAGCACGGTGCCCTCCACACTGGTGCGCGGCGGGTGGGCCTGCGGGTCGACCCCGCCGGCAAGGTCGCAGCAGCGCCGCACCAGCAGACCCTCGGGTGCCGCGACCCGACGCGTGTGCGACACGAGGATCTCGACCCGCGGACCCGGCGCCCCCGCAACCGATCGCGTAGCCCGCGCTCGCGTGCGAGAGGACGGCGGTGGTCGCCGGCCAGCACCGCCTCTATCGAGACCATCGGCCAGTGCGCGTCCGGGCGCGGTGAGGTAGACGCCGGGGTGCACGGACGCCCACCGTTTCGACATGAGCTTCCACTCGACCTGGCCTTTGGTCATCCCATGGTCGAGGAGCTGCCGGCGGGTGATGAGTCCGAACTGGCCCCGCACGAGGGCGTCGAGCGCGTCGCG
>JBBRZC010000037.1:0-23448 GCA_038237075.1 Actinomycetales bacterium | reverse complement strand
GACCGGTGGGGCAACGTCGCGTCCTACACCCTGACGATCGAGCAGACCGGCGGCTCCGGCATCACCGTCCCGGGCTACGGGTTCCTCCTCAACAACGAGCTCACCGACTTCAGCTTCGTGCCGCTCACGGCCGGTGTCCCCGACCCGAACCTGCCGGGCCCCGGCAAGCGACCGCGCTCGTCGATGAGCCCGACGATCCTGCTCCAGCACGGCCGTCCCCTGCTCACGGTCGGCTCGCCCGGCGGCGCGACGATCATCACCTCGGTGAGCCAGACGATCCTCGGGTACCTCGACCGCGGGCTACCGCTCGTCGACGCGATCGGCGCCGCGCGCCTCTCCTCACGCAACGGGGTGGAAGGCGCGGAGCCGGCGATCCTCGACGGCTCGGACGGCGCCCTCCTACGCGCTCTTGGGCACCGGCTCGCGGCAGCCGGCACGCCCAACGAGATCGGGGCGGTGACCGCGATCCACCTGCTCGGCCGGAACCGGTTCGAGGCCGCCGCGGAGACGGTCCGTCGCGGCGGGGGGTCCGCGATGGTGGTGCGTCCGGGTCACTGACAAGGGGCTGACCCGGGCATCCGGTCCGCCGGGACTTGCGTCCCGGCGGATCGGGGGCTCCTCTCGGTAGCCTCGGGACGAGGGCCGTAGCCGCCCGTCCTCTTGAGGCGCATCGGTTCACCGGAACCGCCGAAGAGGACACCATGAGAACCACGCTCGCCGCCGCCGTGACGCTCTCGGGAGCGCTCGCCCTGGCCGGGTGCGGCAGCGCCGCGACCACGCCCGCGGGATCGACGCCCCCCGCGCCGGTGGTCGTCGCGACCTCCGCGCCGCCCTCGGTCGGGGCGACCCTCCCGACGACAGGCCTCGCCGCGCGGATCAGTGCAGCCATGGTCAAGGCGGGTTCGGGCAGATCCACGCTCACGAGCCATGGCCTCCCGTCGGCCACGTCGCTTTCCAATGACGTCGCGTTCACGGTGGTCGACGGGAAGACATCGAACGTCCAGGGCACGCTCACCACTGGGGGTCGGCAGGTCGAGATCGTCATGGCGGGTGGCATGAGCTATACGAAGCTGCCGCCGCCCCGCCCGGCCGGAAGCAAGCCATGGGTCATGGGCGATGCCAACATCGCGGGTGCGCTGAGCGTGGCGACGAAGCGGGCAAGGATCATCACTGGAGACCCGTTGGCCCTGGTGGACAGCCTCGAGGGCGGGATGGCGAAGGTCGTCGACAGCGGCGGCGGCCGGGTTCACTACTCCGTCACGGGGGCCAAGGCGCTCGGTGGCAGCGACCTGAAGGTCGACCTGACGACCGGCGCCCAGGACCTGCCCTCGCACTGCACCCTGCAGCAGTCGGGCGTGAGCATGGAGATCGACTTCCGCGACTGGGGCACGCCGGTGACCGTCACGGTTCCGCCCGCCGACCAGGTGAGCACATTGCCCAAAGGCTGACCGGGCCCCCGAATCATCGGGACTCCTGTCCCGACGGAACGGGGATCCCCTCGGTAGCGTCATGACGAGGTCGACGCAGCCGCCGTCCTCGGGACGCATATCGGTTCAGCAGGACCGCCGAAGGGGACACCATGAAGACCAGGCTCATCGCCGCCGTGACGCTCTCGGGAGCCCTGGCCCTGGCCGGGTGCGGCACCTCCGCGCCGGCGCCGTCCGCGGCAACGACCTCGGCGTCGACGACCTCCGCGCCGACGACCTCCGCGCCGACGACCTCCGCGCCGACGACCTCCGCGCCGACGACCTCCGCGCCGCCGTCGGCGGGGGCGACCATCCCGGCAACGGACCTCGCCACGCGGATCAGTGCAGCCACGGTCAAGGCCCGTTCGGGCAAGGTCACGCTGACGAGCCAGGGTGCGCCCGCAACCCAGTCGGTCACCGGCGACCTGGCGTTCACCTTCGTGGACGAGAAGACCTCTGACTCCCAGGGCACGATCTCCATCGCGGGCCAGCGGCTCGGCATTGTCACGAAGGGCGGCCTCGTCTACCTGAAGGGTCTGCCAGCCCAGCTCAGCGGGGGCAAGACGTGGGTCAAGATCGACCCCAACGGCACGGATGCGTTCAGCAAGGCCATGAAGGACGCCAGCGGCAGCACCGGGGATCCGCGGGCCATGGTCGACGGCTTCAAGGGAGGGACGGCCAAGGTCGTCGACAGCGTCGGCGGCAAGACGCACTACTCCGTCACCGGCACGCAGGCGGCCGGTGACGCCAACGCGACGATCGACCTGACCACCGACGCCAAGGACCTGCTCTCGAACATCACCGTCGTCGTTGCGGGCCAGACCGTCAAGATGGACTACAGCGACTGGGGCACTGCGGTGACCATCACGGTGCCGCCCGCCGACCAGGTCGGCACCGTCACGCTGCCCAAGGGCTGACGGACAGACCCGCTCGGCGCGTCCCTTCGAGGGGCGGTTTTGACCCGGTCGCCCACCGACCCGTAGGCTGACTCCCGACCACAGACCGCCGGTTGTCCGGTGCCCGCATCCGCAGGCGCCTGACCGAAGGCTCGCTCCCAGCAGCGGCAGCCGGCGCAGGCCACTCGAGTTCCCCGGGATGGACGCCAGGCGCGTCGTATGCCGTGAAGCCCCGTGCGCCTGCGCCGGGGCTTCTGTCATGGGTGACCTTCGACCGAGCGGTCCACGCAACGGAAGGAGGCTCGATGGCCAACGCCGAGAAGTCAGCCGCCATTGCCGAGCTCGCGGACAGCTTCCGCCGCTCGGGCGCGGCCGTGCTGACGGAGTACCGCGGTCTGACCGTGAAGCAGCTCACCGAGCTGCGCAGCACCCTGCGAGGGCATGCCACGTTCGCCGTGGTGAAGAACACCCTCACCGACCTCGCCGCCAAGGAGGCCGGAGTGACGGCCTTCGACGGCCAGCTCGTCGGTCCGTCGGCCATCGCCTTCGTCACCGGGGACCCGGTCGAGGCGGCCAAGGGCCTGAGGGACTTCGCCAAGGCGCACCCTCTCCTCGTCATCAAGGGTGGCGTCCTCGACGGGAAGTCCCTCACTCCCGACGAGATCACGAAGCTCGCGGACCTCGAGTCCCGCGAGGTCCTCCTCGCCAAGCTGGCCGGCGCGCTCAACGCCTCGCTCAGCAGGGCGGTCTACCTCTTCGCCGCGCCCCTGTCCCAGAGTGCCCGTCTCATCGACGCGCTCCGGGCCAAGCTCGAGGCCGAGGGCCCCGTCTCCGCGCCCCAGGACGCCCCGGCCGACGCGGCTCCGCAGGACACGGTGGACACCCCGCAGGACGCGGTGGACACCTCGCAGGACGCACCCGCCGCACCGGCGGACGAGGCTGCCCCACCACAGGACGTCGCCACGGGTGGCGACCAGGGCTGAGCCCCGGTCCCAACCGACCGGCTCCGCCACCAGCTCAACCACACCCCGCCACTCAGGCAACGACACCCAAGCAATGAAGAGGAAGGAACGCCACCATGGCGAAGCTCAGCACTGACGAGCTCCTTGAGGCTTTCAAGGAGATGACCCTCATCGAGCTCTCCGAGTTCGTGAAGCAGTTCGAGGACACCTTCGGCGTCACCGCGGCCGCTCCGGTCGCCGTGACCTCTGCCGGCCCCGCCGGTGGCGGCGCGGACGCTGCCGAGGTCGAGGAGCAGGACGAGTTCGACGTCGTGCTCGAGGCCGCCGGCGACAAGAAGATCCAGGTCATCAAGGAGGTCCGGACCCTGACGAGCCTCGGTCTCAAGGAGGCCAAGGACCTCGTCGACGGCGCCCCCAAGGCCGTGCTCGAGAAGGTCGACAAGGCCGCGGCCGAGAAGGCCAAGGACCAGCTCGAGGCCGCCGGCGCGACCGTCACCCTCAAGTGAGCCGCGCCCGCCCGCGCTGACCACGGCGCGAGCGGGACGCTCACCCCTCGGAAGGACCCGACCACCACGGTCGGGTCCTTCCTTGATGCCGGCCCGACCGGTCGCTCGCGGCATACACTCGCCGCTCGTGTACCCCCCGAGCCCGCCCCACGACGGCGGCCTGCTCGACGTCGGCGACGGCCAGCGGCTGGCCTGGGAGACCTGCGGCAACCCGAGGGGCAAGCCGGCGGTCGTCCTCCACGGCGGGCCCGGCTCCGGCGTGACGCCCTGGTGGCACGGCTTCCTCGACCCGGCGCGCTACCGGATCGTGCTCCTCGACCAGCGCGGCGCCGGCCGCAGCACCCCCTCGGCCCAAGACCCGCGAACCGACCTGGGCCCGAACACGACCGCCCACCTCGTCGCCGACCTCGAGGTGCTGCGCGCCCACCTCGGCATCGAGCGGTGGCTGGTCCTCGGGGGCTCGTGGGGCGCCACCCTCGGCCTGACGTATGCCGTGCAGCACCCCACCCGGGTCAGCGAGCTCGTCCTCTTCGCCGTGACGACCACCCGGCGCGTCGACGTCGAGTGGCTCACCCGGGGCGTGTCCCGCTTCTTCCCCGAGGCCTTCGCGCGGTTCGTGGCCGGGGTCGCGGAGGGGGAGCGGGGCGGCGACCTCAGCGCGGCGTACGCCCGTCTGCTCGCCTCCCCGGACCCGCGGGTTCGCGAGCGCGCCGCCCTCGACTGGTGCGCGTGGGAGGACGCCATCGTCGCCCTCGAGGAGGACCCGGTCCCGAGCCCGACGTTCGCCGACCCCGCCTTCCGCTACGGCTTCGCGCGGGTCGTCACCCACTACTTCAGCCACGCGGCGTTCCAGCCGGACGACGCGATCCTCGGGCGCCTCGACCGGCTCCGCGACGTGCCGGGGGTGCTCGTCCACGGGCGGCTCGATCTGGCCGGGCCTCCCGACACCGCCTGGCACCTCGCCCGAGGCTGGCCGGCGGCCCGCCTCGTCGTCGTCGGCGGGGTCGGGCATGCCGGGTCCGACGCCATGAACGCGGCCGTAGTCGCCGCCACGGACGGGTTCGCCACCCGGTCGTAGGGACCCCCCCTGACCTGCGCGGACGCCGCCGCGTGAGCCCCCCGGACGACAGCCCCGGTATGCCGCTCGGCGCCTCGAGGGGCGGCATACCTTGACGTGGCGCCCGGGAGGGTCCATTCTCGTGGCGTTCTCGACAAGTCCGTCAGGGACGGTTGCGCCCTCGGGTGCCCACCGGCGGTGCTTGACTCGGTTGGACTTCCATGCCCTGTCGTGGGTAGACTCACGCTTTGCGCTGCCCATGCCAGGGACCCCCACTTCAGCCCGAGCCCTTCGTGTTGCCCCGATCCGGTCGGGTGCTCACACCGACGGTGCTGACGCGTGAGTCCCTGTGTGCGGGTGACGCTGACTTCTCACAAACTCAGTAAGGCCCGTGGAAGGACCCTCCTTGGCTGCCTCGCGCACCGCGTCCCAGATAGTGTCCACCGCACGGACGGCCTCAGGCCGTCTGTCCTTCGCGCAGATTCGCGAACCACTCGAGGTCCCAGACCTCCTGGCTCTCCAGACGGAGAGCTTCGACTGGCTGCTCGGCAACGAGCGCTGGCAAGCCCGTGTCGCCGAGGCCAAGAGCTCCGGTCGCACCGACGTCCCGGACCGGTCCGGGCTCGAGGAGATCTTCGAGGAGATCTCCCCGATCGAGGACTTCTCCGGCTCCATGTCGCTCTCGTTCCGCGACCACCGTTTCGAGGAGACGCGCAAGACGATCGAGTCCTGCAAGGAGCGGGACCAGACCTATGACGCCCCGCTCTTCGTCACTGCGGAGTTCATGAACACCAACACCGGCGAGATCAAGAGCCAGACGGTGTTCATGGGTGACTTCCCGCTCATGACCGAGCGCGGCACCTTCATCATCAACGGCACCGAGCGGGTCGTCGTCTCGCAGCTCGTTCGCAGCCCGGGCGTCTACTTCGAGCGCACCGCCGACAAGACGTCCGACAAGGACATCTACACCGCCAAGGTCATCCCGAGCCGCGGAGCGTGGCTCGAGTTCGAGATCGACAAGCGCGACATGGTCGGCGTTCGCGTCGACCGCAAGCGCAAGCAGTCGGTGACCGTGCTCCTTAAGGCCCTCGGCTGGACCGAGGCGCAGATCCTCGAGGAGTTCGGCGACTACGAGTCGATGCGCCTCACCCTGGAGAAGGACCACACCCAGGGTCAGGACGACGCGCTGCTCGACATCTACCGCAAGCTGCGCCCGGGCGAGCCGCCGACCCGGGAGGCTGCCCAGACCCTGCTGGACAACCTCTACTTCAACCCGAAGCGCTACGACCTGGCCAAGGTCGGCCGCTACAAGATCAACAAGAAGCTCGGCATCGAGGCGCCGCTGGGCTCCTCGACGCTGTCGATCCACGACATCGTCGCGACGATCCGGCTCATCGTCACCCTGCACGCCGGCGAGACGTCGATGAAGGGCCACCGCGAGGGCAAGGAGGTCGACGTCCGCGTCGAGGTCGACGACATCGACCACTTCGGCAACCGTCGACTGCGCAGCGTGGGCGAGCTCATCCAGAACCAGGTTCGCACCGGCCTGTCCCGGATGGAGCGCGTCGTCCGCGAGCGGATGACGACCCAGGACGTCGAGGCCATCACGCCGCAGACGCTCATCAACATCCGGCCCGTCGTCGCCTCGATCCGCGAGTTCTTCGGGACCTCCCAGCTGAGCCAGTTCATGGACCAGAACAACCCCCTCGCCGGGCTGACGCACAAGCGTCGTCTCTCGGCGCTGGGCCCGGGCGGGCTCTCGCGGGACCGCGCCGGCATGGAGGTGCGCGACGTCCACCATTCGCACTATGGGCGGATGTGCCCCATCGAGACCCCCGAGGGCCCCAACATCGGCCTCATCGGGTCGCTCGCGTCCTACGGCCGGATCAACGCGTTCGGCTTCGTCGAGACCCCGTACCGCAAGGTCACCAAGGGTCGCGTCTCCGACGACGTCGACTACCTCTCGGCCGACGAGGAGGACCAGCACGTCATCGCCCAGGCGAACGCGCCGCTCACCGCGGACGGCCACTTCGCCGAGGACCGCGTCCTTGTGCGCAGGGCCGGCGAGGTCGAGTACATCCCGGGCAACGACGTGGACTACATGGACGTCTCCGCCCGCCAGATGGTCTCGGCGGCCACCGCGCTGATCCCGTTCCTCGAGCACGACGACGCGAACCGCGCGCTCATGGGCTCCAACATGCAGCGCCAGGCGGTGCCGCTGGTCAAGTCCGAGGCTCCGCTCGTCGGCACCGGCATGGAGTTCCGGGCCGCCCTCGACTCCGGCGACGTCGTCGTCGCGGCGAAGCCAGGCGTCGTCACCGAGGTCAGCGCCGACCTCGTGACGGTCGCCAACGACGACGGGACGTCCCAGACCTACCGGATCGCCAAGTTCGACCGCTCCAACCAGGGCAACTGCTACAACCAGGTCGTCGTCGTCGACGAGGGTGACCGGCTCGCCGTCGGCGCCGTCATCGCCGACGGTCCCGCGACCGACGGTGGCGAGATGGCGCTGGGGCGCAACCTCCTCGTGGCGTTCATGCCGTGGGAGGGCCACAACTACGAGGACGCGATCATCCTCAGCCAGCGTCTGGTCCAGGACGACGTCCTCTCCTCGATCCACATCGAGGAGCACGAGGTCGACGCCCGCGACACCAAGCTCGGCCCCGAGGAGATCACCCGGGACATCCCCAACGTCTCCGAGGACGTCCTGGCCGACCTCGACGAGCGCGGCATCATCCGCATCGGTGCCGAGGTCCGCGACGGCGACCTGCTCGTCGGCAAGGTCACGCCCAAGGGCGAGACCGAGCTGACCCCCGAGGAGCGCCTGCTGCGGGCGATCTTCGGCGAGAAGGCGCGCGAGGTCCGCGACACCTCCCTCAAGGTGCCGCACGGCGAGACCGGCACGGTCATCGGCGTCAAGGTCTTCGACAAGGACGAGGGCGACGACCTGCCCCCGGGTGTCAACCAGCTCGTCCGCGTCTACGTCGCCAACAAGCGCAAGATCACCGACGGCGACAAGCTGGCCGGGCGGCACGGCAACAAGGGTGTCATCAGCAAGATCCTGCCCGTCGAGGACATGCCGTTCCTCGCGGACGGCACGCCCGTCGACGTCGTGCTCAACCCACTCGGCGTTCCCGGCCGGATGAACGTGGGCCAGATCCTCGAGCTCCACCTCGGCTGGGCCGCCTCCCGCGGCTGGAAGATCGAGGGTCACCCCGACTGGGCCAAGGTCATCCCGCAGGACGCCTATGAGGCCCCCGCCGGGAGCCGCGTCGCCAGCCCCGTCTTCGACGGTGCGGGCGAGGACGTCATCACGGGCCTGCTCGACTCGACGCTCAAGACCCGCGACGACGTGCGGCTGATCGACCACTCGGGCAAGGCGCTGCTCTTCGACGGCCGCTCCGGCGAGCCGTTCCCCGAGCCGGTCTCCGTGGGCTACATGTACATCCTCAAGCTCCACCACCTCGTCGACGACAAGATCCACGCCCGCTCGACGGGGCCCTACTCGATGATCACCCAGCAGCCGCTCGGCGGTAAGGCCCAGTTCGGTGGCCAGCGCTTCGGTGAGATGGAGGTCTGGGCGCTCGAGGCGTACGGCGCGGCATACACGCTGCAGGAGCTGCTGACGATCAAGTCGGACGACGTCCCCGGTCGCGTCAAGGTCTACGAGGCCATCGTCAAGGGCGAGAACATCCCCGACTCCGGCATCCCCGAGTCGTTCAAGGTGCTCCTCAAGGAGATGCAGTCCCTGTGTCTCAACGTCGAGGTGCTCTCCAGCGACGGGCAGGCCATCGAGATGCGCGAGGCCGACGAGGACGTGTTCCGCGCGGCCGAGGAGCTCGGCATCGACCTGTCCCGGCGTGAGCCGAGCAGCGTCGAAGAGGTCTGACAGGCGAGGTATGCCGTGTGCCCGGCACACGGCATACCGGGACCGCCACCCACGCACGCAGAGTCCGATCGCCTGGTCAGGCTCGACAGCTGTCACAAGAGAGTTACGAGAGAAGGAACCACGTGCTCGACGTCAACTTCTTCGATGAGTTGCGTATTGGCCTCGCCACCGCCGACGACATCCGTCAATGGAGCCACGGTGAGGTGAAGAAGCCGGAGACCATCAACTACCGCACGCTCAAGCCCGAGAAGGAGGGCCTGTTCTGCGAGCGCATCTTCGGCCCCACCCGGGACTGGGAGTGCAACTGCGGCAAGTACAAGCGGGTCCGCTTCAAGGGCATCATCTGCGAGCGCTGCGGCGTCGAGGTCACGCGTGCCAAGGTGCGTCGCGAGCGGATGGGCCACATCGAGCTCGCCGCGCCGGTCACGCACATCTGGTACTTCAAGGGTGTCCCGAGCCGGCTCGGCTACCTGCTGGACCTGGCCCCGAAGGACCTCGAGAAGGTCATCTACTTCGCGGCCTACATGATCACCTCGGTCGACGTCGACCAGCGCCACAAGGACCTGCCCTCGCTCGAGGCACAGATCCAGGTGGAGAAGAAGGAGATCGAGAACCGACGCGACGTCGACGTCGACTCCCGCGCCAAGATCCTCGAGCGCAACCTCGGCGAGCTCGAGGCCGAGGGCGCCAAGGCCGACGCCAAGCGCAAGGTCCGTGAGCAGGCCGAGCGCGAGATGAACAACATCCGCAAGCGGGCCGACCAGCTGGTCGAGCGGCTCGAGCAGGTCTGGGACCGGTTCAAGAACCTCAAGGTCCAGGACCTTGAGGGCGACGAGATCCTGTACCGCGAGATGCGCGACCGCTTCGGCCTCTACTTCGAGGGTGGGATGGGCGCCGCGGCGATCCAGAGGCGGCTCGAGACCTTCGACCTCGTCGGCGAGATCGAGATCCTGCGCGAGATCATCGCGACCGGCAAGGGCCAGCGCAAGACCCGCGCCCTCAAGCGGCTCAAGGTCGTCAGCGCCTTCACGACGACGACCAACAGCCCCACGGGCATGGTCCTCGACTGCGTCCCGGTGATCCCGCCGGACCTGCGCCCCATGGTGCAGCTCGACGGTGGCCGGTTCGCGACCTCCGACCTCAACGACCTCTACCGCCGCGTCATCAACCGCAACAACCGCCTCAAGCGGCTGCTCGACCTCGGCGCCCCGGAGATCATCGTCAACAACGAGAAGCGGATGCTCCAGGAGGCCGTCGACTCGCTGTTCGACAACGGCCGCCGCGGTCGCCCCGTCACCGGCCCGGGCAACCGGCCGCTGAAGTCGCTCTCCGACATGCTCAAGGGCAAGCAGGGCCGGTTCCGCCAGAACCTGCTCGGCAAGCGCGTCGACTACTCCGGCCGTTCGGTCATCGTCGTCGGCCCGCAGCTCAAGCTGCACCAGTGCGGCCTGCCCAAGCAGATGGCGCTCGAGCTCTTCAAGCCCTTCGTCATGAAGCGGCTCGTCGACCTCGACCACGCGCAGAACATCAAGTCGGCCAAGCGCATGGTCGAGCGGGCCCGCCCGGTCGTCTGGGACGTCCTCGAAGAGGTCATCACCGAGCACCCGGTGCTGCTCAACCGGGCGCCCACGCTGCACCGCCTCGGCATCCAGGCGTTCGAGCCCCAGCTCGTCGAAGGCAAGGCCATCCAGATCCACCCCCTCGTCTGCACGGCGTTCAACGCCGACTTCGACGGTGACCAGATGGCCGTGCACGTGCCGCTCTCGGCGGAGGCGCAGGCCGAGGCCCGCATCCTCATGCTGTCGAGCAACAACATCCTCAAGCCGGCCGACGGTCGCCCGGTGACCATGCCCACCCAGGACATGATCATCGGCCTCTTCCACCTCACCTCAGAGGTGGTCGACGGGCTGGGCAGCGGCCGGGCCTTCGGGACCCCGGCGGAGGCGCGGATGGCGTTCGACGCGCACCAGATCGAGCTCGGCTCGCGGGTCAAGCTGCGACTGACCGACGTGGTCCCCCCGGCGGGCTTCGTGCTGCCCGAGGGTGTCGAGGCCGACGCCGACGGTGTCGTGTCGTCGATCATCCTCGAGACGACGCTCGGGCGGGCACTCTTCAACGAGACGCTCCCGGTGAACTACCCGTTCGTCGAGGCTCCCGTGGACAAGCGCCAGCTCTCGACGATCGTCAACGACCTCGCCGAGCGCTACTCCAAGGTCCAGGTCGCCGCGTCGCTCGACGCGCTCAAGGACGCCGGCTTCCACTGGGCCACCCGCTCGGGGTCGACGGTCGCCATCTCCGACGTCGTCACCCCGCCGCGCAAGACCGAGATCCTCGAGGAGTACGAGGACCGGGCGGCCAAGGTCCAGAAGCTCTACGACCGTGGTGCGATGACGGACAACGAGCGTCGCGAGGACCTCATCGAGATCTGGAACGAGGCCACCAACAAGGTCGCGGAGGAGATGCGGGCCAACATCCCGCCCACCAACACGATCTTCAAGATGGTCTCCTCCGGCGCCCGAGGCAACTGGATGCAGCTGCGCCAGATCGCCGGCATGCGTGG
The DNA here is from genome assembly GCA_038237075.1 of Actinomycetales bacterium. Taxonomy (GTDB): domain Bacteria; phylum Actinomycetota; class Actinomycetes; order Actinomycetales; family Dermatophilaceae; genus Lapillicoccus. The sequence goes on along the minus strand of JBBRZC010000037.1, from coordinate 12,112 downwards.
CCTCGTGTCGAACCCGAAGGGCGAGATCATCCCGCGACCGATCCGCGCGAACTTCCGCGAGGGCCTGTCCGTGCTCGAGTTCTTCATCTCGACGCACGGGTCCCGCAAGGGCCTCGCGGACACCGCGCTGCGAACCGCGGACTCGGGCTACCTCACCCGTCGGCTCGTCGACGTGTCGCAGGACGTCATCATCCGTGAGGAGGACTGCGGCACCGAGCGCGGCCTGACCATGCCGATCGCCCACGTCGACTCGGCGGGCCGGCGCATCCTGCACGACGACGTGGAGACGAGCGTCTACGCGCGGACCCTCGCGCAGGACGTCTCCGGGCAGGACGGCACCATGCTCGCTGAGGCCGGCATCGACCTCGGCGACGTCGTCATCGGCGCGATCCTGGCCGCGGGGGTCGACCAGGTGAAGGTCCGCTCGGTCCTCACCTGCGACAGCCGCGTCGGCACCTGCGCCAAGTGCTACGGCCGCTCGCTCGCGACCGGCAAGCTCGTCGACATCGGCGAGGCCGTCGGCATCATCGCGGCCCAGTCGATCGGGGAGCCCGGCACCCAGCTGACGATGCGGACCTTCCACACCGGTGGTGTGGCCGGCGACGACATCACCCAGGGCCTGCCGCGTGTCGTCGAGCTGTTCGAGGCGCGCACCCCCAAGGGCGTCGCCCCGATCGCCGAGGCCACCGGCCGGGTCCAGATCGAGGACACCGACAAGACCCGTCGGATCGTCCTCGTGCCCGACGACGGCAGCGAGGAGCACGCCTACCCGGTGAGCAAGCGGTCCCGCCTGCTCGTCCAGGACGGCCAGCACGTCGAGGTCGGCCACCAGCTGGTCTTCGGGGCCATCGACCCCAAGCAGGTGCTGCGCATCCTCGGTCCGCGCTCGGTGCAGATGCACCTCGTCGACGAGGTGCAGCACGTCTACCGCCAGCAGGGTGTCTCGATCCACGACAAGCACATCGAGGTCATCGTTCGCCAGATGCTGCGTCGGGTCACGGTCATCGAGTCGGGCGACGCCAACCTCATCCCGGGAGACCTCGCCGAGCGCGGTCGCTTCGAGGAGGAGAACCGCCGGGTCATGTCCGAGGGCGGCAAGACGGCTGCTGGTCGTCCCGAGCTCATGGGCATCACCAAGGCGTCGCTCGCGACCGAGTCGTGGCTGTCGGCGGCCTCCTTCCAGGAGACGACCCGGGTGCTCACCCAAGCCGCCATGGAGGCCAAGTCCGACCCGCTGCTGGGCCTGAAGGAGAACGTCATCCTCGGCAAGCTCATCCCGGCCGGCACGGGTCTCCCGCGCTACCGGAACGTCAAGGTGGAGCCGACGGAGGAGGCCAAGGCGGCGATGTACTCCATGCCGAGCTACGACGCCTACGACTACTCGACCTTCGGGTCGGGCAGTGGCGAGGCCGTGCGGCTCGACGACGTCAGCCTCGGGTTCACCGACGGCTGACCTGACCGGATATGCCGTATGCCGCAAGGGCCCGGTCCGCGCGAACTCGCGGACCGGGCCCTTGTGTTGCTCGGAGTCGAACAGATCAGCAGCGCCCTGCAGCGCGCCCAAAGCTCACCGCCGACGCGGCCGCGACGGGGGAAGCCGCCGCCGTCTGACACGATCAGCTCGTGAGGCGAAGCTGGTTGTCGATCCGCGTGGACCTCGTCGAAGGCCGCGGCGCCGACCTGTGGCCCCGACCCGGACGGATCTTCGCCGCCGCCCGCAGCAACACCTTCAACGACCTCGCCGGCGCGATCGATGACGCATTCGCCCGCTGGGACCGCAGCCATCTCCACCAGTTCTATCTCGACGACGGACATCGGGTCGGTGAGCCCGACCCCGAGTGGGACGACGGCGAGAGCCCGGCTCTGGACGCAGGCCGGCTCACCCTCGGCAGGCTCAAAGCCGGCGAGCAGTTCGTCTACGAGTTCGACTTCGGTGACAGCTGGCTGCATCTCTGCACCGTGGCGCCGCAGCGCATCGATCCCCTCGAGCAGCTCGGCATCGTCCCCAACGAGCCGTTGCCCTACTGGGGCTGGGGCTCCATCCCTGACCAGTACGGCCGAAACTGGGACGGCGATGACGGCGAGAGCCCGAAACCGAAGGACCCCAAGGGTTGCGACCTGCCCAGCATCGGACCATGGCAGTGGCGGCAGTGACGTCCGCACATGACCGTCCAAGATCCGTCGCCACGCACCTCCGGACCACGACCACGTCCTCGCCCTCGCCCTGCACAGGGTCGCGCTTGAGAGCGAGAGCTCGCCGGCGTGCCAACCCGGGTCTTCCGCAAGTCCTCGCGTTCCGGCATACTCCGCCCGTCGGAGTCTCGTGAAGGCCCGGCCGGAACCGGGGCGACGCGGCGCAGGCTGTCGCGGCCTCGACCGGCCTGCGAGGATCGCCCCGTGAGCGACGCCCCGCAGACCTCCGCCAGCACCCCGCGCACTGTCCTGGTCACCGGCACGTCGACGGGAATCGGGCTGGAGGCGGCCCTGGCCGCGGCCCGCGCCGGGTGGCGGGTCGTCGCGACGATGCGCGACCCGGGCCGGTCCCAGCGGCTGCTGCTCGCTGCGCAGGAGGCGGGGGTCGAGGTCGAGGTCCGTGAGCTCGACGTCACACTTCCCCGCTCGGTCGCCGAGTGCGTCGATGCCGTCGTGCGCGACCATGGGCGCCTGGACGCCGTCCTCAACAACGCGGGCGCGGCGCACGTGGGCACCGTCGAGGTCGATGACATGGAGGCCATCAGGGCCTGCCTCGAGGTGAACTTCTTCGGGGTCCTCACCGTCACCCGCGCGGCCCTTCCCCACCTGCGCGCCAGCCGCGGCCGGGTCGTCACGGTCACCAGCGTGGGCGGCGTCGTGGGACAGCCTTTCAACGAGGCCTACTGCGCCGCGAAGTTCGCCGTCGAGGGGTTCATGGAGTCGCTCTGCCCGGTGGCTGCGGCCGTCGGGGTCGGCATCGCCGTCGTCGAGCCGGGCGCCGTGGCCAGCGAGTTCATCGCCAACGCCGGGCTCGACCCGGCATCCCTGCTCGCCTCGCTCGGCCCGTATGCCGCTGCGGCCTCGAGCTATCTCGAGCGGACCTCCTCGACCTTCAGCGGTGCGCAGTCCCCCGCGGAGGCCGGCGAGGCGGTGGCCGCCCTTCTCGACGCTGACCCCCTGCCGTTCCGCACCCAGACCTCTGACGCGGCCCGCGCCTTCGTCGGCGTCAAGCTCGGCGACCTCGATGGCGCCGCGGTCCAGGCGCTCACCTCCTCGTGGGTGGCCTCAGCGCCCTGAGCCGACGCCCCGCCCCATTCCTGGTCAGCTTGCGCTGTTGAGCCGCCGGACGATGAGCTGGTTGATGCTGAGCTTCTCTTCGGCGGCCTCCATCGCGAGTCGCCGGTGCAGCGCTTCTCCGACGCGGAGGTTGAACTTGCCCGAGTAGGAGCGCTCGGACAGCGGGTCGGGGATAGGCTCGCCTTCCGAGCTCATGTCCTCGATGGTTTCGGCGATGACTGTCTCGAGCCCGGTCAGGTCCTCGACCTGCGTCTCCGCCAGCCAGGACAGGGACGGGAACTCAAGGCAGGTGGCGACGAACTCCTCGTCCTCGACGGACCAGGTGACACGGTAGGTGTAGTGCGAGATGTCAGCGGTGGGCATCGTCTGCATCAGTCGGCATCCTTCTTCTCGATCGCGGCGAGGACCTTCTCGATGGGCGCCATCCTAGGATGGTACTGTCTGCAGTACCAACAGACGGGTCACTTCAGGTCGAGTGGGAGGTCCCGGACGGCGACCTGATCATGGCTGACCAAGCCGCCACGCTGAGCTCGTCGTGGGTGGCGTCACTGCCCTGAGCCGGCGCCCCGAACCGGGTATGCCGGTGGGTCCGGGTCGGGTGGCACGTCGCCGTACGCGAGGCGCAGCAGGCTGGCCGCGAGCGCGATCCCGGCGACGAGAGCCAGCGCGAGCCACGGGGTCCACCCGAGGGCTGGCTCCCACCTCGCGTCCGGCAGGAACCACAGCGGACCGGAGTCCAGCCCCACGGCATACCGCTTGCCGTTGAGGTAGAGAAAGGCCACCTGGCTCGGGACGAAGACGGCCGTCACGCCGACGAGCACCCGTCGCAGGGCCGAGGCCGACAGCCGGCGGGCGAGCACGACCCCGGACAGGAGCGGCAGGACGGCGAAGAGGGGCAGCATGTGGCGACCCTGGAGCCCGGCGTTGATCGGATAGAACACCCGGGCGTAGGTGACGTCGGCGACGAGGAGGGTGACGGCGATCATGACGACGATGACGAGACGTTCGCGCCGCCGCCCGAGCAGGAGCGCTGCGGCGACCGCGAGGCCGACGACGAGCGCCCAGAGCCAGGTCGACCACGCCGGCATCCTGGTGTCGAGCCAGCCGAACCAGCCGACCGACTCGTGGATGAGGATGGGCACGTGGCCGACGAAGGCGCGGACACTCTCGCCGGAGACCCACGGCCCGAGGAGCACGGGGTGGTCGTAGACCAGCTCCCAGGCCGCCACTGCGGCGGCCGCGAGCCCCAGGGCGACCACGACCCCCACGGCCGGTGCGAAACCCGCCCGGAGCAGCTCCCACACCGGCCGCCAGCCGCCGCAGGCCAGCAGGAGGAGCACCAGGGCGGCCATGGTGACGACGCCGAGCTGGCGGCTGAGCACCAGTGCCAGCCCGCAGACGAGAACGACGCACCAGGTGCGGCGGTCGGCGAGCGACTCCGGGCGCTCCAAGGCGACGACGACGGCCGCGGCCACGCCGAGCGCCCCGAAGATCTCGAGCCCGCTGGTGGTGAGGATGCCCATGCAGAAGACGGCGACGGGCGTCAGCGTCAGGGTGACCCCGAGCAGGGCACGACGCCCGAGCCACCGCACGAGGTGCCAGCAGGCCAGCCAGAGCAGCACCGCAGCCTCGGCGAGGACGACAAGCCGGCCCTGGATGAAGGCCTGCGTCGGCGTCGTCGCGGCCCGTGCCGCCAGCCCGAGGGGCAGGTAGGCGAAGGGCGGGTAGGCGCCGACGGTCGTCGTCTCGAGGACGACCCCGGTCATCGGATGGCCGGGGTCCGGCTTCGGCTGGCAGTCGGCGGTCCTGTCGGGCTGGAACGGGAAGCAGACGTAGCCGGCGGGGGAGAGGCGCGCGGGGATCTCGACGACCCTGCTGATCGAGGCGTTGCGCACCTCGATGAGGTCCTCGGGGTGGACGACGGGTCCGGTGAACGGCGTCCCGATGTCGAGCCGGGCCACACCGAGGGCCTTGACGAGGTGAGCGTCCTCGTCGGGCGCGGCGCCGCCGGGGTTGGAGCCCAGCCACACGAGAGCGAGGAGGAGGTAGGGGAGCACGAAGAGCGTGGCGGCCCTGGCGGCGGTCGGGGCGCTGCGCGTGTTCGGGCCCGTCACCCCGTTCCTCCGCTTCCGTCGTGATGGCATCCGGGAGCAGCGTAGTGAGGAGCCGGCCCTCGCGCGGGCCACGGAGCGGGGCCGAGCGCCCCGGTCGGTAAGGTGGCTGGGTGACCGACGCCATCATCATCCTCACCGAGGAGCCCCTGCGTCCCGTCGACGCAAAGAAGATCGTCGGTCTGCACGAGGGTGACGACATCGGCTACCGGGTGCTGGTGCCGGCGGACACCGAGCGGAACGTCCTCGTCTCCCTGCTCGACCACCTCAGTCTCTTCAAGATGCGCGAGGCGATGGAGGCGCTGCGTCCCGTCGACCGCACCGAGGCGCGCAGCGACGCTGACCACGCGCTCGCCGCGTCACTGCAGGTGCTCGAGGCGGCCGGTGCGCAGGCGAGCGGCGCCATCACCGCCGACGACCCGCTGCCGATGCTCACGGACGAGGTCGCCCGGCTCTCGGCCCGTGAGGTCGTCATCGTCACGGAGCCGCACGCGGTGGAGGACACCTTCCACACCGACTGGGCGAGCAAGGCCCGCGACCGGCTGGGAGTGCCGGTGCTCCACATGTATGCCGGGGACTGGCGCCTCGGCTGACCGACCAGCTGGTCGCCGGCTGCTCGTTCGCTCGCAATTTGGCCGCGTGTCGCACACACGGTATCTTTGAGAACTGTGTCTGGGACCTCCCGGACGCCTGAGCGCGTCCCGGCTCGTAAGTCCCGGGAGCATGCTCGACCTCTCTCGCCGGGCAGCCTACGAGCGACGGGTGCGGACCTCGGTCCGGGCCGGCCGCGGTGGGAAGTGCAGGGGAGAGCGCCGCGCCCGACACGCCCGAATGCGGGGGTCGGCGGCGGTACCACCAAGGAGCCCGATCGGCGCCAGTCGGCCGGGTTGACGACACACACACGACGTACGGAGAACAGGTTGCCCACGATCAACCAGCTGGTGCGCAAGGGGCGTCAGGACAAGGTCGACAAGACCAAGACCCCCGCGCTCAAGGGATCACCCCAGCGACGCGGAGTATGCACGCGGGTGTACACGACCACCCCCAAGAAGCCGAACTCGGCGCTGCGCAAGGTCGCGCGCGTCAAGCTGACCTCGGGCATCGAGGTCACGGCATACATCCCCGGCGTCGGCCACAACCTGCAGGAGCACTCGATCGTGCTCGTGCGCGGTGGCCGGGTGAAGGACCTCCCGGGCGTGCGCTACAAGATCGTGCGCGGCTCCCTCGACGCCCAGGGCGTCAAGGGCCGCAAGCAGGCCCGTTCCCGTTACGGCGCCAAGAAGGAGAAGAGCTAATGCCTCGCAAGGGCCCGGCCCCGAAGCGGCCGCTGGTCGTCGACCCGGTGCACAACTCGCCCCTGGTCACCCAGCTCGTCAACAAGATCCTCCTCGACGGCAAGAAGTCGATCGCCGAGACCATCGTCTACGGCGCTCTCGAGGGCGCCCGGCAGAAGACCGGCAGCGACCCCGTCGTGACCCTCAAGCGCGCCCTCGACAACATCAAGCCCTCCATCGAGGTCAAGTCCCGCCGGGTCGGTGGGGCCACCTACCAGGTCCCGATCGAGGTCAAGCCCGGCCGGTCGACGACGCTGGCCCTGCGCTGGCTGGTCGGATACTCACGCCAGCGCCGCGAGAAGACGATGACCGAGCGCCTCATGAACGAGATCCTCGACGCGTCCAACGGCCTCGGCGCCGCCGTCAAGCGTCGCGAGGACACCCACAAGATGGCCGAGTCCAACAAGGCCTTCGCGCACTACCGCTGGTGACGACGTGCGGCGGGTATGCCGCGGGCGCGCCTGTCGCACCCGGCATACCTGCCGCTCACCCGGCGTTCCCCCGGGGCGGTCCTTCCGCCGCCCGACAGACTCACGCCCGCAATCCTTGAGATGAGAGACGACCCGTGGCACTCGACGTCCTGACGGACCTGACGAAGGTCCGCAACATCGGCATCATGGCGCACATCGACGCCGGCAAGACGACGACGACTGAGCGCATCCTCTTCTATACCGGCATCACCTACAAGATCGGTGAGGTCCACGACGGTGCCGCCACGATGGACTGGATGGAGCAGGAGCAGGAGCGCGGCATCACCATCACGTCCGCCGCGACGACGACCTTCTGGCACGGCACCCAGATCAACATCATCGACACCCCCGGGCACGTCGACTTCACCGTCGAGGTGGAGCGCTCGCTGCGCGTGCTCGACGGCGCCGTGGCCGTGTTCGACGGCAAGGAGGGCGTCGAGCCCCAGACCGAGACTGTGTGGCGCCAGGCCGACAAGTACGGCGTCCCCCGGATCTGCTTCGTCAACAAGATGGACAAGCTCGGGGCCGACTTCTACTTCACCGTCAAGACGATCGTCGACCGCCTCGGCGCGAAGCCGCTCGTCCTCCAGCTGCCGATCGGCTCCGAGAGCGACTTCGTCGGCGTCGTCGACCTCATCGGCATGCGCGCGCTGACGTGGCACGGCGAGGTCAAGCTCGGCGACGACTACACCGTCGAGGAGATCCCGGCCGACCTGCTCCAGAAGGCTCAGCAGTACCGCCACGAGCTCGTCGAGCGCGTGGCCGAGTCCGACGACACCCTCATGGAGAAGTACCTCGAGGGAGAGGAGCTGACCCCCGAGGAGCTCAAGGCCGGCATCCGAGCCCTGACCATCGCCGGCGAGATCAACCCCGTGCTCTGCGGCACCGCGTTCAAGAACAAGGGTGTCCAGCCCATGCTCGACGCGGTCGTCGACTTCCTGCCGTCCCCGCTCGACGTTCCCCCGATGATCGGCCACAAGCCGGGCAACGAGGAGATCGAGATCATCCGCAAGCCGGACTCCAGGGAGCCCTTCTCGGCGCTGGCCTTCAAGGTCGCCTCGCACCCCTTCTTCGGCAAGCTCACCTACGTGCGGGTCTACTCCGGCGAGGTGCCCTCGGGCGCGCAGATCATCAACTCCACCAAGGGCAAGAAGGAGCGCGTCGGCAAGCTGTTCCAGATGCACTCCAACAAGGAGAACCCCGTCGACAAGGCCTCCGCGGGGCACATCTACGCCTTCATCGGCCTCAAGGACACGACGACCGGCGACACGCTGTGCGACCCGACGAACCAGGTGGTGCTCGAGTCGATGACCTTCCCCGACCCGGTCATCTCGGTGGCCATTGAGCCGCGGACCAAGGGTGACCAGGAGAAGCTCGGCGTCGCGATCCAGAAGCTCGCCGAGGAGGACCCGACGTTCCAGGTCCAGCAGGACGACGAGACCGGCCAGACCATCATCAAGGGCATGGGCGAGCTGCACCTCGACATCCTCGTCGACCGCATGCGACGCGAGTTCAAGGTCGAGGCCAACGTCGGCAAGCCCCAGGTGGCCTACCGCGAGACGATCCGGCGCACCGTGGAGAAGCTCGACTACATCCACAAGAAGCAGACCGGCGGGTCGGGCCAGTACGCGAAGGTCCAGGTGACCATCGCGCCCCTCGACACCCACGAGGGCGAGATGTACGAGTTCGAGAACAAGGTCACCGGCGGCCGCATCCCGCGGGAGTACATCCCTTCGGTGGACCAGGGCATCCAGGACGCCATGCAGTACGGCGTGCTCGCGGGCTACCCGCTCGTGGGCATCAAGGCGACCCTGCTCGACGGCGCCTACCACGACGTCGACTCCTCCGAGATGGCGTTCAAGATCGCCGGCTCGATGGTGCTCAAGGAGGCCGTCCGCAGGGCCGACCCCGTGCTCCTCGAGCCGATGATGGCCGTCGAGGTCCGCACTCCCGAGGACTACATGGGCGACGTCATCGGTGACATCAACTCCCGCCGCGGCCATATCCACGCCATGGAGGACGTCAGCGGCGCCAAGGTCGTGCGCGGACTCGTCCCCCTGTCGGAGATGTTCGGGTACGTCGGTGACCTCCGGTCCAAGACCCAGGGTCGCGCGAGCTACTCGATGCAGTTCGACTCCTACGCCGAGGTCCCCCGGGCCGTGGCCGAGGAGATCATCAAGAAAACCCGGGGAGAGTGACGGGCTCCCGTTCCCGTAGGCTGTCTCTCCGGACACCGAGCACCACCCCAAGCAAGCGCCACGTCCAACCAAAGGTCGTACGGCGTCACCCAAGAAAGTCCTGAGGAGGACCACAGTGGCGAAGGCAAAGTTCGAGCGGACTAAGCCGCACGTCAACATCGGCACCATCGGTCACATCGACCACGGTAAGACGACGCTGACGGCGGCAATCTCCAAGGTCCTGCACGACAAGTTCCCCACGCTGAACCCGCAGTGGGCGTTCGACGACATCGACAAGGCGCCCGAGGAGAAGCAGCGGGGCATCACCATCTCCATCGCGCACATCGAGTACCAGACCGAGAGCCGTCACTACGCTCACGTCGACTGCCCGGGTCACGCCGACTACGTCAAGAACATGATCACCGGTGCGGCCCAGATGGACGGCGCCATCCTCGTCGTCGCGGCCACCGACGGCCCGATGCCGCAGACGCGGGAGCACGTCCTCCTGGCCCGCCAGGTCGGCGTCCCCTACATCGTCGTGGCGCTCAACAAGGCCGACATGGTCGACGACGAGGAGATCCTCGAGCTCGTCGAGCTCGAGGTCCGCGAGCTGCTCTCGATCTACGAGTTCCCCGGCGACGACCTCCCGGTCATCAAGGTCTCGGCGCTCAAGGCGCTCGAGGGCGACGTGGAGTGGGGCAAGACGGTCCTCGAGCTCATGGACGCGGTCGACACCGCGATCCCCACGCCCGAGCGTGATGTCGACAAGCCGTTCCTCATGCCCGTCGAGGACGTCTTCACCATCACCGGCCGTGGCACCGTCGTCACCGGGCGCATCGAGCGCGGCATCCTCAAGGTCAACGAGGAGGTCGAGATCGTCGGCATCCACACCGGCCCGCCGGCCAAGACGATCGTCACCGGCATCGAGATGTTCCGCAAGCTGCTCGACGAGGGTCGGGCGGGCGAGAACGTCGGCCTGCTCCTTCGTGGCACCAAGCGCGAGGACGTCGAGCGCGGCCAGGTCGTGGCCAAGCCGAAGTCGATCACGCCGCATACGAACTTCGACGCGAACGTCTACATCCTGTCCAAGGACGAGGGTGGACGGCACACGCCGTTCTACGACAACTACCGTCCGCAGTTCTACTTCCGGACCACGGACGTCACGGGTGTCGTCAAGCTGCCCGAGGGCATCGAGATGGTCATGCCGGGTGACAACACCGAGATGTCGGTCGAGCTCATCCAGCCCATCGCCATGGAGGACGGCCTCAAGTTCGCCATCCGCGAGGGCGGCCGCACCGTCGGCGCCGGTCGCGTCACGAAGATCACCAAGTGACCTGAGGCTGCCTCGCGGCCTTCGCTTCGCTACCTGTGGGGCTCGGACTTCGGTCCGAGTCCCACAGGCGCTTCTCGTCCCTGGCTCCGGTACCTCGGGGCGATACCTCTCCGCAGGAGTGGCTGAAGATCGCTGACCTGCACCTGGCCGGGGTCGGCGTGCGAGCGATCGCTCGCGAGGTGGGTCGGTCAGCCTCGATGGTCAGCCGTGAGCTGAGGAGCAACGGGCCGAAGCCCGGCGGCGGCCACGGGCGAGGCGCGCCCCGTGGGTACTGTCGTCGTCTTGGTGATCTCAGATGTGAGCGACGGCGTGCTCGCGTAGGTACTCCCGTAGGTACGGCGGCGCGAAGTCGACGTAACCGCGACGGGTGGGGTAGATCAGCTCGGCCGCAATCAGGCGTAGCCGGTACTGGCTGGCATAGTTGAAGTTGACGTCGAGGCGTTGCTGGATTTCGGCCATCTTCGACGGCTCGTCATCTTGGGCCATCGCGAGCAGGAACGACTTGTCCATGTCCGACGCGGCGCTGAGCGCCGGCTCGTGGATGAGCGTTCCGAGGCGACGGCGTGCTCGTGTGACGCCGACCTTCGCGTCCTCGACGGTGATCTCGGCCGCGCCGGGATGGAGCCGCCAGGTCTGGGCGCCCACGAGCTGCAGCAGGAAGGGGTATCCGCCGGCCCCGTCGACCATGACCTGGAGTGCGGCATCGCCGATGCTTCGACCAGCCGTCTCGATGGGCTCACGGAAGGCGCGCTGGACATCGGACCGCCGAACTGAGCCCAGAGCGTGGCGCTCGGCGCGGCGCAGAAAGGTGAGGACCTCGTCATTGACGACGTCGCTCACGCTGCCGGTGAGTCCGGCGCCTGCGAATGCGAGGTCGCGGCCTTCGCGGAACGCGTGCTGCACGGTCGTCGCGATCTCGCGCAGCTCCTCGGTTTGGTTGCGGTGGATCTCGTCCAGGGTGACCAGGACGCCCGTGCCATGTTCGGCGAGCAGATCGGTCAGCAGCTCGATCTGGTTGCGCAGTCCGGCCTGGACGACGTGGGCCTCGATGGTGTCCCAGGCGACAGAACCGACGTTGAGTGGAGCGGCGACACCTGTCATGCGGCGGCGCACTGCCGCGGGGTCGAAGTCGCGCAGCAGGCGGGGGAGATGCTGCTGGGTCATCCTCTCGACGAACCCGGGTGTGGCCGTCTCGCTGATGACAAGCCAGCCGTGTTCCTTCGCGCTGTCCTCGACCGCGTTCAGCATGACGGTCTTTCCGGCCCCGCGTGCCCCGGTGTACAGCGTTGCGCGTCCGGATGCCCCCGGTCCGTCGTCCAAGGCCACGACGAAGTCCTCGAGCACCTCGTCGCGGCCGACCAGCAATGGCGGGCTCACTCCGAAACTCGCACGGAACGGGTTCGACATGCAGCCCACG
>JBBRZC010000036.1:0-23453 GCA_038237075.1 Actinomycetales bacterium | reverse complement strand
GCAGCGGGTATCCGGGTCGAGGTCATGACCTGCTCCTTTTCGGCGTGCTGGATGTGTGCATCGTGGCACAGGTAGGGGACCGTCGGCGCCCCTGCGGAGGTCACCGGCAGCCCGCTGAGCTCGCCGTAGAGCTCGGCGAGCTCGTCCGGGTCAGGGCAGTCGACAGCGACGTGGTGCAGGCTCCCGATCACCCGAGCGGCCCACCCTCGTGCGCAGCCGGGTGTCCGTCGAGGCCATGGCGTCCATCGTGCCTAAGATCGTCGCCATGACCGGGCCAGTGCTGGAGCAGCCACCGGAAGGACAGCAGGGAGCGGAGCACGAGACGCCCGCCGACTTCGTCGGGGTCCGTGACGGCTTCCAGCGGCTGTGGACACCGCACCGGATGGTCTACATCGGCGGCGACAAGCCAAGCGAGGATGCGGGGGAGGGGTGCCCGTTCTGCGCCGCACCGGCCAAGAGCGACGCCGACGGCCTCATCGTCCACCGCGGCGAACGGTGCTACGTCGTCATGAACCTCTTCCCCTACAACCCGGGACACGTCCTCGTCTGTCCGTATCGGCACGTCTCCCTCTACGTCGACCTCACCGAAGAGGAGACAGTGGAGTTCACCGCCCTGACCAAGCAGGTCATCGGGGCACTCGAGGCCAGCTCCCACCCGATGGGGTTCAACATCGGGATGAACCAGGGCAGCGTGGCCGGCGCCGGGGTGGCAGCGCACCTGCACCAGCACGTCGTCCCGCGCTGGGGCGGCGACTCGAACTTCCTGCCGGTCATCGCCCAGACCAAGGCGCTGCCGATGCTGCTCGAGGACGTCCGCACCCAGCTCGTCGCGTCGTGGCGTGCCGCACCCGGCCAGTAGGCTGGAACACGCCATGCTGAACCGACTCCTGCGCGAGACCTGGACCAAGGTCATGACGCCCATCGCCCGGCTGTTCCTCGCCATGGGCATCAGCCCGGACGTCGTCACCGTCGTGGGGACGCTCGGCGTGTGCGTCGGCGCGTTGGGCTTCTTCCCGCGCGGCGCGTTCCTCGCGGGGACGCTTGTCATCGTCCTCTTCATCTTCGCGGACAACGTGGACGGGGTCATGGCCCGGATGTCGGGACGCGAGGGCAGCTGGGGCGCCTTCCTGGACTCGACCCTCGACCGGGTCGCCGACGCTGCGATCTTCGGGGCACTGGTGCTCTCCTTCGCCAGCCCCGGCCGCGACTACAACCAGCTCACCGCAGGCCTGGCCCTGGCGTGCCTGATCTTCGGTTTCGTCGTCAGCTATGCCAAGGCGCGCGCCGAAGGCCTCGGCATGACGGCCAACGTTGGCATCGCCGAGCGCGCCGACCGCCTCGTCGCCGTGCTCGGCGCCACCCTGCTCGTCGGCTTCGGGGCGCCGGTCGTCCTGCTCACCGTGGTCCTGGCCCTGCTGGGCCTGGCGAGCTTCGTCACCGTCGTGCAACGGATGCTGACGGTCCGTCGGCAGGCCCTCGCCGCCGGCACCCAACCGTCGTGACGCGCTCGCCTCTCGCAACCTTGAGCCACCTGGTCACCGACACCGGCGCGGTCCTCGGCTACCGGGCCGGGTTCTCGGCCATCCGCGCGCTGCCGGCGGGCGCGGCATACCGGCTCTTCGACGTGTTCGCCGACGTGGCGGTCCGGCGCGGCGGCAGCGGGGTCGAGCGGTTGCGCGCCAACTACGCCCGGGTGCGGCCCGAGCTCGACGAGGCCGCCCTCGACGCTCTGGTGCGCGAGGGCATGCGCTCCTACATGCGCTACTACTGCGACGCGTTCCGGCTGCCCGACCGCACGCCGGAGGAGCTCGCGGCGGCCACGCGGGTCGTCGGCGACGGGCCCCTGCGCGCTGCGCTGGCTGTCGGCGCGGCCGTCGTCTTCGTGCCGCACATGGGCAACTGGGACACGGCGGCAGCATGGTCGACGACACACCTCGCGCCCGTGACGACGGTCGCGGAGCGGCTCCAGCCCGAGGAGGTCTTCCGCGAGTTCCTCGAGTTCCGTGAGTCGCTCGGCATGACGATCCTGCCGCTCACCGGAGGCGACGACCCCTTCACCGGGCTCAAGCTCGCGGCCGCCCGCGGCGACTTCATCGCCCTCGTGTCCGACCGCGACCTCACCCACAACGGCCTCGACGTCGACCTCTGCGGGCACCGCGCCCGGGTCGCCAAGGGACCCGCCGTGCTCGCCCTGATGACCAAGTCGCCCCTCTTCGCCGCCGCGATCTACTACGAGGACGCCCCTCACGTGCCCGGCAGCGGCAAGGGCATCGTCGTCGAGTTCTCGCCCGTGATCCCGGCGCCCGAGGAGGGCTCCACCCGCGACAAGGTCGCCGTGATGGTCCAGGCCTGCGCCGACTGGGTCGGCGACCAGATCACCCGGCACACGGCCGAGTGGCACATGCTCCAGAGGGTCTTCGTCGAGGACCTCGACCAGGCCCGGAGCCGGCGATGAGGATCGGCCTCGTCTGCCCGTACTCCTTCGACATCCCCGGAGGCGTCCAGTACCACGTGCGCGACCTCGCGGAGGTCTTCATCGCGCAGGGTCACCATGTCAGCGTCCTCGCACCGGCCGACGAGGAGACCGTGCTGCCGCCCTACATGGTCGCGGCCGGGCGCGCGGTCCCCGTGCGCTACAACGGCTCGGTGGCCCGCCTCAACATCGGGCCGATCAGCGCCGCCAAGGTCTCCCGGTGGCTCGAGGCAGGCGACTTCGACGTCCTGCACCTCCACGAGCCGATCACCCCCAGCGTGGCGATCCTCGCCTTGTGGGCCGCGGAGGGGCCGATCGTCGCCACCTTTCACACGTCGAACCTGCGTTCGCGCGTCCTCCAGGCGGCATACCCCGTGGTCCGGCCGAGCCTCGAGAAGATCACCGCGCGGATCGCCGTCTCGGAGGACGCCCGCCGCACGGTGACCACCCACCTCGGCGGCGACGCGGTGGTCATCCCCAACGGCGTCTTCGTCGACCGGTTCGACCTCGCCGAGCGCAACCCCGACTGGGTGGGCACCGCCGCGCGCCCGACCGTCGCGTTCCTCGGTCGGATGGAGGAACCACGCAAGGGTATGCCGGTGCTCGCCGCCGCGCTGCCCGCGGTCCTGCGTGCCCTCCCCGGCCTGCGGGTGCTCGTGGCCGGCCCGGGCGACCCCGACGAGGTGCGGGAGACGATGGCCCCCGAGGTCGCCGCGGCGTGCGAGTTCCTCGGGGCGGTCAGCGAGCACGACAAGGCACGGCTGCTGCGCTCCGTCGACCTCTATGTCGCGCCGAACACCGGCGGCGAGAGCTTCGGCATCATCCTCATCGAGGCGATGAGCGCCGGCGCCGCGGTCCTGGCCAGCGACCTACCGGCGTTCGTGCGGGTCCTCGACGGGGGAGCGGCGGGGGCGAGCTTCCGCAACGAGGACCAGGACGACCTCGCCGCGCGGCTTCTCGACCTGCTGCGCGACCCGGTGCTGCGGCAGCGGTTCGCCGCGGCCGGGCGACGACGGGCCGACCTCTTCGACTGGTCCGTGGTCGCCGCACAGGTCATGGCGGTCTACGAGACGGTGACGGAGGGCGCGTCCCGGGTCCATCCGTCGGCCGAAGGCTCCTCGCGCTGGGCGAGACTGCTGCGCACGGGCCGGGGCGGCGCTGCGTGAGCACGCTCGAGTGGCTCACCCTCGCGGCGGCCCTCGTCGTCGTTCTCGCCTGGTACCTCTCCTACAGCGCGGCCCGGCTCGACCGGCTCCACGCCCGGGTCGAGGCGACGTCGGCAGCCCTCGACGCGCAGCTCGTCCGGCGCGCCGAGGCCACCCTGGAGCTCGCGAACTCGGGGCACCTCGACGCAGCCTCGACGCTCATCCTCGCGTCGGCGGCCTCCGACTCGCTGGCCATCGCCGAGGGTGACGACGACCGCGAGAGCGTCGAGTCCGACCTCACCGACGCGCTCGAGGTGGCCCTGACTCCCGACGTGCTCGCGACGTTGCGGCAGACGGACGAGCCGACCCGCGAGACCGTCTCGCGCGTTGGGGCTGCGGGCACCCGCGTGCAGCTCGCGCGGCGTTTCCACAACGACGCCGTGACCGACGTGCGCCGGGTGCGCCGCAAGGCCACCGTGCGGGCGTTCCGCCTGGCCGGCCATGCCGAGATGCCGGCGACGATCGAGTTCGACGACGAGCTGCCGATCGCGCTGCGCGACTGAGCACGGCGGAGCGGGCGCGGGGTCGCCCCGACGGGTCACCTACGATGGGGGCGGCACCGGGCGACTGGATCCGGGCTGGCAGCGTCGAGCACGGAAGCGGTTGAGAAGCACGTGGCAACGGAGTCGCAGGAGTCGCAGGAGGAGCAGGGCCGGAGCGGCCAGCTCGTCGCAGAGACGTCGGCCGGCACCCAGACGGGCACGATGCGCGTCAAGCGGGGCATGGCCGAGATGCTCAAGGGCGGCGTCATCATGGACGTCGTCACCGCCGAGCAGGCCAAGATCGCCGAGGACGCCGGTGCCGTGGCCGTGATGGCCCTCGAGCGGGTCCCCGCCGACATCCGCGCGCAGGGCGGCGTGTCGCGGATGAGCGACCCCGACATGATCGACAGCATCATCGCGGCGGTCTCGATCCCGGTCATGGCCAAGGCCCGGATCGGGCACTTCGTGGAGGCGCAGGTGCTGCAGAGCCTCGGCGTCGACTACATCGACGAGTCCGAGGTGCTGACCCCCGCGGACTACGCGAACCACATCGACAAGTGGGCGTTCGACGTGCCCTTCGTCTGCGGAGCGACCAACCTCGGCGAGGCGTTGCGCCGGATCACCGAGGGCGCGGCGATGATCCGTTCCAAGGGTGAGGCCGGCACCGGTGACGTCTCGAACGCGACGACGCACATGCGCCAGATCCGTCAGCAGCTCCGTCACCTGCAGAACCTGCCCGAGGACGAGCTCTACGTCGCGGCCAAGGAGCTCCAGGCCCCCTACGACCTCGTCAAGGAGGTCGCTGCGGCGGGCAAGCTGCCCGTCGTGCTCTTCACCGCCGGCGGTATCGCCACCCCCGCCGACGCCGCGATGATGATGCAGCTGGGCGCCGAGGGCGTCTTCGTCGGCTCCGGGATCTTCAAGTCGGGCAACCCGGCTCAGCGCGCCGAGGCGATCGTCAAGGCGACGACGTTCTTCGACGACGCAGACATGGTCGCCAAGGTCTCCCGCGGCCTTGGCGAGGCCATGGTCGGGATCAACGTCGACGAGATCCCGCAGCCGCACCGCCTCGCCGAGCGCGGCTGGTGAGGCGGCCTTAGCCCCCCGTTGGGTCAGTGCGACGTCGCGTGATGCGCGGCCAGCAGGTCGAGGCCCCAGTCGCGCCGCAGGTCGCGCCACACGGTGTGCACGTGGTTCGCGTCGTCCTGGGCGTTGTCGTACTCGACGAGGAACGTCGGCCCGCGCACCGCGTAGTAGTGCCCGGCGCCGGGCTCCAGCGACCCCGCCCACGCGAAGGTCACCGCCTCGAGCCCGCCGTCGACGATCCCCTGCCACGCCGGCCCGACGACGTCGTCGTGTACCCGCCCGAGGTAGCACCGCACGAGCGCCTCCATCAGGGGCCGCTGCCCGGCGTCGAGCTCGCCCCAGGCGAGGCCCACCGGCACGAGCGCCGGGTCCGCCACCGGGTCCCGGCGGGTGGCGATATCGTCGGGTGCCGTCGCCGACACGACGGCGCGGCCACGCTGGCCCGGCCGCAGCGCAGTGAGCAGGTCACGGGCCAGCGACTCCTCGGGGCGCAGCACCTGCCACCCGGCCCGCGGTCCGCGTGGCACGACGGCCGGGTTCGCGCCGAGGAAGCACGGGGTGGCTGCGACCGCGTCGCCGACGACCGTGACGTGGATCCCCAGGTGGTGCCCGGCAAGGTGCCACGCCCAGGCCGCGTCCCTCGGGTGGCCCAGGAGCCGGAACCAGTAGCGGTTCTCGCCGCGCCGCTCCCACCCGGGCCGGCCGCGCCCGCGCTCCAGCTCGCCCAGCACCGCGTCGAGCGCCATGACGTCGCGCGCGCGCTGAGCCCCCGAGGCGCTGAGGGCCGCGTCGACGAGCTCCATGACGAGGCCTCGCGCCCCCGGGTCGAGGTCGCCGAGCACGACACCCGGGCGGGGGCCGGGCAGGTAGGTCCACGCCAGCCGGTCGGCAACCTCGAACGGCGCCACCGCGCCGTCGTGGCCCCCGCCGGCCAGCGCGACGAGGAGCTGTGCGGCGACGTCGGCCATCCGCGCGACGAGCGCGCCGCTCATGTCACCATGGCGCGACGGGTGAAGTCCTCGTGCGCGAACTCCCCGGCCCGCAGCACCTCGGCGAGATGGCCGGCGGCGTCGAGGGCGTCGCGGTGGCTGACGTAGAGCGGCGCGAACCCCAGCCGCACGATGTCGGGCTCGCGGAAGTCGCCGACCACCCCGCGGGCCATCAGCGCCTGCACCACGGCATACGCCTGCGGGTGGCGCAGCGAGACCTGCGAGCCGCGCCGAGCGGGGTCTCGCGGGGTGGCGACGGGCAGGTCGACCCCGAGCTCGCCGAGACACTCGAGGAAGAACGTGGTGAGCGACAGCGACCGGGCCCGCACGTCGGCCATCTCGAGCCCGTCGTATGCCGTGAGGGCGGCTTCCAGCGCGAGCAGGCTGAGCAGCGGGCTGGTGCCGGAGCGGGCGCGGCTGATGCCCGGGGCCGGGACGTAGTCGCCCTCCATGCCGAACGGCCGGGCGTGCCCATGCCAACCGCTGACCGGGTTGTGGAAGCCGTTCTGGTGCTCGGCGCGGACGTAGACGTAGGCCGGGGCGCCCGGGCCGCCGTTGAGGTACTTGTAGCCGCACCCGACGGCGAAGTCGGCCCCGTCGGCGTCGAGCCGCACGTCGACGACACCCGCGGAGTGGCACAGGTCCCAGCAGGAGAGCGCCCCCACTGCGTGAGCGGCCCGGGTGATCGCCGCGAGGTCCCAGAGCTCGCCGGTGCGGTAGTCGACGGAGGAGTACGAGAGCACGGCCAGCGCGTCGCCGAGCTCGGCGATCCGGGCCGGGGCGTCCTGGGGCGCGACCCGCTCGACGGTGAGGCCGGTCAGGCGCGCGGCGGACTCGAGGATGTAGAGGTCAGTCGGGAAGGACCCGGGGTCGGTGAGGGCGACGGTCCTGGTGGGGTCGAGGCGCGCGGCGGCCACGAAGACCTTGAAGAGGTTCGCCGAGGTGGAGTCCGTCACCACCACCTGACCGGGGGCGGCACCGACGAGCCGCCCGATCTTGTCGCCGACTCGTTCAGGCGCCCCCCACCAGTCGGACTCGTTCCAGGACCGGATGAGCCGCTCGCCCCACTGCCGAGCGGTGACGTCGGCAACGACCGCGGGCACCGCCCGAGGCAAGGCCCCGAGGGAGTTGCCGTCGAGGTAGACCACCCCGTCGGGAAGGGAGAACTGCGAGCGGCGGTCGGCAGCGGCGTGCTCGTTCTCCAGGGCGCGGGCACGACCGGCGAGGGTGTCCATGAGCGCCGACGTTACCCGCCCCGCCGGGAGCACGGAGGCGTGGCGTAGCGTGACCGCCCGTGACGGTGCAGGCGGGCGAGGGGGCGGGCGCGCCGCCCCGGCTCACCGTCGGCGTCCTCGCCGTCCAGGGTGACGTCCGCGAGCACACGAGGGTGCTCACCGGGCTCGACGCGCGCGTCGTCGCGGTCCGCAGGCCGAGCGAGCTCGACGGCATACATGGCCTCGTCATCCCCGGCGGGGAGTCGACGACGATGGACAAGCTGGTCCGCTCCTTCGGCCTGTACGACCCGCTGCGGGCCCTGATCGCGGCCGGGCTGCCGGTCTTCGGTTCGTGCGCCGGGATGATCATGCTGGCCGACCGCATCGCGGACCAGCGCCCGGGCCAGCAGACCCTCGGCGGGCTCGACATCACCGTGCGGCGCAACGCGTTCGGGCGGCAGGTGGACTCGTTCGAGGAGGACATCCACCTCACCGGGCTGGACGACCCGGTCCACGCCGTGTTCATCCGGGCGCCCTGGGTCGAGGAGGCCGGCGAGGGCGTCGAGGTCCTGGCGCGTGTCGAGGCCGGTCCGGCCGCAGGTAAGATCGTCGCCGTCCGCCAGGGTGCCCTGCTCGCCACCTCCTTCCACCCGGAGGTCACCGGAGACACGCGGGTGCACCGCCTGTTCGTCGACATGTGTCGGCGTCGTGATTCGCAGATCGTGAGGAACACCCCATGAGCGGCCACTCCAAGTGGGCCACCACCAAGCACAAGAAGGCCGTTGTCGACGCCAGGCGCGGCAAGCTCTTCGCCAAGCTGATCAAGAACATCGAGGTCGCGGCGCGCACCGGTGGCGGCGACCTTGTCGGCAACCCGACGCTCTACGACGCGGTCCAGAAGGCGAAGAAGACCTCGGTCCCCAACGACAACATCGACCGTGCGGTCAAGCGCGGGTCGGGCGCCGAGGCCGGTGGCGCCGACTGGCAGTCCATCACCTACGAGGGCTACGCGCCCGGCGGGGTCGCCGTGCTCATCGAGTGCCTCACCGACAACCGCAACCGCGCGGCCGCCGAGGTCCGGACCGCGCTGACCCGCAACGGCGGCCAGCTCGCCGACCCGGGCAGCGTCACCTACGTCTTCACGCGCAAGGGCGTCGTCATCGTGCCCAAGGGCTCGCTCCTCGAGGACGAGCTCCTCGAGGTCGTCCTCGACGCCGGCGCCGAGGAGGTCAACGACCTCGGCGAGAGCTTCGAGATCGTTTCCGAGGCCTCCGACTTCGTCGCCATCCGCACGGCCGTGCAGAAGGCCGGCATCGAGTACGACTCGGCGGAGGCGTCGTGGGTCCCGACACTCCAGGTCGAGCTCGACGCCGACGGCGCGCGGAGGATGTTCCGGGTCATCGAGGCGCTCGAGGACTCCGACGACGTCCAGAACGTCTACGCCAACGGCGACGTCAGCGACGAGATCCTCGCCCAGCTCGACGAGGAGTGAGCTCACCGGCGCGTCCCCGTCGCCCCAGCCGAGACCGCGTGTAGCGTCGACACCGAACACCTGTTCGGGGCCGACAGCAAGGGAGGTATGCCGTGGCGCGCGTCCTCGGGGTCGACCCCGGTCTCACCCGCTGCGGCATCGGTGTCGTCCAGGGTGAGCCCGGTCGCCCGCTGGCCCTCGTCGAGGTGGGAGTCATCCGCACACCGGCCGGCCTGCCGATCGCGCAGCGGCTGCTCGCCCTCCACGTCGAGATAGAGGCGTGGGTCAGCCGCCACCGACCCGACGCCGTGGCCATCGAGCAGGTCTTCGCCGACCTCAACGTTACGAGCGTCATGGGCACCGCCCAGGCCAGCGCGGTGGCGATGCTCGCCGCCGCGTCGCGCGGCATACCCGTGCACCTCCACACGCCCACCGAGGTCAAGGCCGCCGTCACCGGCAACGGCCGGGCCGACAAGGCCCAGGTCACCGCGATGGTGACCCGGCTGCTGCGGCTGCCCGCCCCACCCCGGCCTGCCGACGCGGCCGACGCGCTCGCCCTGGCGATCTGCCACCTGTGGCGCGGCGCGGCCCAGGACCGCCTCGACGCGGCGGTCGCCCAGCAGCGGGCGCTGGCCCGACAGGCGGGGGTGGTCGCCCGGTGATCGCCTCGCTGCGCGGCACGGTCCTGCGCACCGGCCTCGACTCGGTCGTCGTCGAGGTGGGCGGCGTGGGCATGCTCGTCCACACCACTCCCGCGACGGCCGCCGGGCTGCGGCCCGGTGCCGCCGCGCTCCTCGCGACGACGCTCGTCGTCCGCGAGGACTCCCTGACGCTCTACGGGTTCGCCGACGACGAGGAGAAGAGCATCTTCGAGACCGTCCTGACCGTGTCCGGAGTCGGGCCGCGGCTGGCGCTGGCCATGCTCGCCGTCCACGCCCCCGACGCGGTCCGGCGCGCCGTCTCCGGCGGCGACCTCGCGGCGTTGACCAAGGTCCCCGGCATCGGACGCAAGGGCGCCGAACGCATCGTCCTCGAGCTGCGCGACAAGATCGGGCTGCCCTCGAGCACCGCCCAGACGAGCGACCAGCCGGCCAGCGCGGCGTGGCAGGGGCAGGTGCGGGAGGCGCTCGTCGGGCTCGGCTGGAGCGCGAAGCAGGCCGACGACGCGGTCGAGGCGGTGGCGCCCCAGGCCGCCGAGGGGGCCAACATCTCCGCGCTGCTCCGCGCGGCGCTCCAGGAGCTCGGTCGGTGACCGTCATGGCGGACGACGAGATCACCGGCTCCGACCCCTCATCCGGCGACGGGTCCTACGAGGTCACCGCCCGGGTCGTCGACGCGCGCCCCGACGACCGCGACCGGCAGGTCGAGGCCGCCCTGCGGCCCCGCAGGCTCGCCGACTTCCCCGGCCAGACCCGCGTTCGTGACCAGCTAGCCCTCGTGCTCGAGGCGGCCCGCCGCCGCGGGACACCCCCCGACCACGTGCTGCTCTCCGGCCCGCCGGGACTCGGCAAGACGACCCTGGCCATGATCGTCGCCGCCGAGCTGGAGCAGCCGATCCGGGTGACGTCGGGTCCCGCCATCCAGCACGCCGGCGACCTCGCCTCGATCCTGTCCTCACTGGCCGAGGGCGAGGTGCTCTTCCTCGACGAGATCCACCGGATGTCGAGGGCGGCCGAGGAGATGCTCTACCTCGCGATGGAGGACTTCCGGGTCGACGTCATCGTCGGCAAGGGCCCGGGCGCCATGGCCATCCCGCTCGACCTGCCCGTGTTCACCGTCGTCGGCGCGACGACCCGCGCCGGGTTGCTGCCGGCGCCGCTGCGCGACCGGTTCGGCTTCACCGGCCACCTCGACTTCTACGCGACCGAGGACCTCGTGACCATCCTGCGCCGCTCGGCCGGCCTGCTCGACGTCGAGGCCGACACGAGCGGGATCGAGGAGATCGCGACCCGTTCGCGCGGCACCCCCCGCATCGCCAACCGGCTGCTGCGCCGGGTCCGTGACTGGGCCCAGGTCCACGGCCGCAGCATCGTGGACCTCGACGCGGCCAAGGTGGCGCTTGCGCTCTTCGACGTCGACGACCGCGGCCTCGACCGGCTCGACCGCGCTGTCCTGGAGGCCCTCTGCCGGCGCTTCGGGGGAGGCCCCGTGGGCCTGAGCACCCTCGCTGTGGCGGTGGGCGAGGAGTCCGACACCGTCGAGACCGTCGCCGAGCCGTTCCTCGTGCGCGAGGGGCTCATCGTGCGCACTCCGCGTGGGCGCGCGGCCACGCCGGAGGCCTGGCAGCACCTCGGGCTCACGCCGCCGCGCCCGACCGGCGCGGGCGGGACGGCGGGCCGAACGGCGACCGGGCCCGTCCAAGCGTCGCTCCTCCCCCTCGACGACGGGGGTCGCTTCGGCGGCTGAGAGGCCATACCGGGAGTGGTGCCAGCGTGCTCAGCGATGTCTCGCGGTGCCCTCCGCACGGGACGTTGGTCCGCCTCGCGGTGACGGGTGGACGGCATACTGAGGGCGGCCGGGCTCCGCACGCGTCACAATGGGTGGCAGAGTGCGGTGCGGCCTTTGGATAGCCGAGGTTGCCTCACCTAGACTCTCGCGGGCGCGTCGGCCACGGGGTCGGCACTCTCGAAGGCACGGGGACGTTCCCCGTCAAGATGCCGCCGTGGTCACAACGAAGGACTGGTTCATGCCGACACAAGACGGACTGGGAGCGTTCCTGCTCCCAGTCATGCTCATCCTGCTGCTCGGGTTCATGTTCTGGACTCAGCGCCGGCGGCAGCGCTCGGTCCAGGCCGTCCAGTCCTCGCTGGCCGTCGGTGACGAGGTGTGCACGAGCTCGGGTCTCTTCGGCCGGATCACCGGCCTCGACGAGCTCACCGCAACCCTGGAGATCGCGGTCGCCACCGAGGTGCGCTTCGACCGCCGGGCCATCGCCACGCGCGTCGAAAGCGCCGTCGGCGGCACCGGCCCGGGCGCCCCGGGCAGGGCGGGCGAGGTCAGCCAGGACCGCCCGGCGCCCGGCCAGGGAGAGTAGGCGCGGTGGCCCGCAACCCCCGCACCCGCCGGCCGGTCCGGACCCTCATCGCGCTCATCGTCGTCATCGTGGCGCTCTTCGGGTCGGTCGCCGCCGCGCACCAGTTCAGTGACGCGCAGCTGACACCCAAGCTCGGCCTCGACCTCGAGGGCGGCACTCAGATGGTCCTCGAGCCGGTGCTCGCCGACCCGAACGCCCAGGTCAGCCAAGGGCAGCTCGACAAGGCCCGCGACATCATCTCCCAGCGGGTCGACTCCTACGGCGTCTCCGAGGCCGAGGTGACCACCCAGGGCGGCCGCAACATCGTCGTGTCCATCCCCGGCCAGCCCGACGCGAAGACCCTCGACGCGATCCGCAAGCCGTCCCAGCTGCGCTTCCGGGCCGTGCTCGCCATCGACTACGGCTCGCCCCAGGCGGCCCAGCAGGCGAACCCGACCCCGACAGGGACGGCGCCCGGCACCGGCGCCGCGACCGCCACGACGACGAAGGCGCCCACGGCGACGACACCCCCGCCGGTGTTCACGCCGAACGCGCCGGCCTCGGCGACCCAGGGCACCACCCCGGCCAACGCGGCCCTCCCGCCCGCGCTGACTCAGGTCGACCCCACGCCCACGCCGACCGCGCCGGCCGCCACGTCAGCCACCTCAGCCGCGCCGGCCGCCACCACGCCCGCCACCATCGCGGCGACGGTGCCGGCCACACCGGCCGTGAAACCCACCGACGCGAGCGACCCCAACTGGGTCACGGCCACCGTCCAGAAGCAGTTCACCGCGCTGAACTGCTCGAAGCCCGAGAGCGTCAGCGTCGTGGTGGACGACGAGTTGACCCCCCTGGTCACGTGCTCGGAGGACAAGCAGCTCAAGTACGTCCTCGGCCCGGTCGAGGTCGACGGCACCGACATCGCCGACGCGACCTCGGGCTTCCAGACCGGGCCGACCGGCCAGCCGACGAGCATCGTCGAGGTCTCCCTCAAGTTCACCGGCGACGGAGCGGCCAAGTTCGGCGCCGTGACGACGCGGCTGCTCACCCTCCAGGGCGTCCGCAACCAGTTCGCGATCGTCCTCGACAAGCTCGTCATCTCGGCGCCGACGACGAAGGCCGCGATCACCAACGGCCAGGCGAGCATCACCGGCTCGTTCACCATCGACTCGGCGCGGGCCCTGGCCCAGCAGCTGAAGTTCGGCGCCCTGCCCATGTCGTTCTCCCTCCAGACCCAGGAGGACATCAGCCCAACCCTCGGCAACGAGCAGCTCACCCTCGGGCTTCTCGCCGGACTCATCGGCCTGCTGCTCGTCGTCGTCTACTCCCTGCTGCAGTACCGCCTCCTGGGTCTGGTCACGGTCGCCTCGCTCGTCGTCGCGGCCCTGCTGATCTTCGGCGTGCTCACCTTCCTCGGGTGGTCGTACAACTTCCGCCTCACCATGGCCGGGGTCACCGGCGTCATCGTCGCCATCGGCGTCACGGCGGACTCGTTCATCGTCTACTTCGAGCGGATTCGCGACGAGGTCCGTGACGGACGGCCGCTCGTGGCCGCCGTCGAGGCAGGCTGGGGCCGGGCCCGGCGCACCATCCTCGCCGCCGACGGGGTGAACTTCCTCGCCGCCGGGGTCCTCTACGCGCTCGCCGCGAGCAACGTGCGTGGCTTCGCCTTCACCCTCGGGGTGACCACCCTCATCGACCTCGCCGTCGTCATCCTCTTCACCCACCCGGTCGTGGCCATGCTCGCCCACACCACGTTCTTCGGTGGCGGTCACCGGCTCTCGGGCCTCGACCCCGAGCGTCTCGGGGCCAAGCCCCGCTACGTCGGCCGGGGCCAGTTCTCGGGTCCGCGACCCTCCACCACCACTGCGGTGCCGTCCACCGTGACGGTGACCGCGACGGCCTCGACAACCCGGCCCGTGGCCGAGGGGAAGGCGTGACGGTGTTCAACTTCTCCAAGGTCGGCAACGACCTTTACACCGGGAAGCGGTCGGTCGACTTCGTCGGCCGACAGAAGACCTGGTATGCCGTGTCCGGCATCCTCATCGCCCTCGCCCTCGTCGGCATCTTTGCGCGCGGGCTGAACTTCGGGATCGAGTTCCGCGGCGGCTCGGAGTTCCGGATCAACGGGGTGACGAACACCCAGGGCTACGAGGGCACGGCGCAGAAGGCCGTCTCCTCCGCGGGCATCTCCGGCAACGTCGTCACCACCGTCATCGGCGGCAACTCGGTCCGGGTCCAGACCGAGGCCGCGGGCGAGCACAACGACGCCGCGAAGACCGCCCTGGGGAAGGCCTTCGGCGTGCAGGCCAAGGATGTCAGCGCCTCGCTCATCGGCCCCTCCTGGGGTCAGTCGGTGAGCAGCAAGGCGATCCAGGCGCTCATCGTCTTCCTCGTCCTCGTGGCCCTCGTCATGGCCATCTACTTCCGCACGTGGACCATGGCGGTGGCCGGCCTCGTCGCCCTGATCCACGACCTCGTCATCACCGTGGGGATCTACGCCCTGTTCGGCTTCGAGATCACGCCGTCGTCGATGATCGGCTTCCTCACCATCCTCGGCTACTCGCTCTATGACACCGTCGTCGTCTTCGACAAGGTGCGCGAGAACACTGCCGCGGCGATGGCCAACCGCCGCGTCACCTACACCCAGGCCGCGAACCTCGCCGTGAACCAGACGCTGGTGCGTTCGGTCAACACCACGGTCGTCGCCCTGTTGCCCATCGCCGCCATCCTCTTCATCGGGTTCACCCGCCTCGGCCCGGGCACCCTGCTCGACCTCAGCCTCGCCCTCTTCGTCGGGATCGCCGTCGGGGCCTACTCGTCGATCTTCATCGCGACGCCGCTGCTGGTCGACCTGCGCCGCCGAGAGCCGGCGGTGCGCGAGCTCGACCGCGTCGCGGCCAGGACACAGTCCAAGGGCCGCGCCACCGTGGGAGCCGGGGCGGGGGCCGGGGATGCTCCGGGGGAGGCCGCCCTGTCGCCGGTCACGGTGGACGTGCTCCAAGACCGGGTCGACGACGCCGACGGCGCGCTCCCGGCCGATCGCGTCGTCCCGGCCGGCAGCGCGCCGAAGGGAACCGCCCCGGCTGGGGCCGCGGCCCGTGAGGTGCACAAGTGGGCCCAGAGCGGCCCGCGCAACCAGCCGAGGCGCGCGCCCAGGTCGAAGCGGTAGCCGCAGTGAGCAGTCAGCCCGACCCCCAGAGCAACCCCGAACCCCACCTCGTGGACGAGTCGCTCCGCGACCTCGTCGTGGGCCGGATCCGCGACATCCCCGACTTCCCCGAGCCGGGTGTCCTCTTCAAGGACTTCACGCCGCTGCTCGCGGACGGTCCGGCGTTCGCGACCGTGGTGCGTGACATCGCGTCGCGCTGCGACGGCCACGTCGACGTCGTCGCCGGCGTCGAGGCGCGGGGGTTCATCTTCGGCGCGGCCGTCGCCTACGAGCTCGGGGTCGGGTTCGTCCCGGTGCGCAAGGGCGGCAAGCTGCCCGGCACCACGCACCGCGAGGAGTACAGCCTCGAGTACGGCTCGGCAGTCCTCGAGATTCACGCCGACGCCGTCCACCCGGGGCAGCGTGTCCTCGTCGTCGACGACGTCCTGGCCACCGGCGGCACGGCCGAAGCGACGTGCGTCCTCGTCGAGCGGGCCGGGGCCACCGTCGCGGCGGTCGAGATCATCGTCGAGATCGGCTTCCTCCGCGGCCGCGACCTCCTGGAGGGCCGGACCCTCCACTCGCTGGTCGTCGTCTGAGCGCTCTGAGCCCGAGCGTCGTGGCCCGACCGGGGCAGACACCGCCGCCGTCTAGACTCCCTTCATGAGCGAGGAGGTCCGCACCGACGCGACGTCGCTCCCCACGACGCCGTCGCGGATGCGCGCGCGCCTGGCGCGGTTCGGAGGGCCCCGGTCCACGGGCAACCCGGCGCTCGAGCCGATTCTCCAGACCGTCCGCACGACGCACCCCAAGGCCGACCTCACCGTCATCGAACGCGCCTACCACGTCGCCGAGGAGGCGCACCGCGGGCAGATGCGGCGCAGCGGCGACGCCTACATCACGCACCCGCTTGCCGTGACGACGATCCTCGCCGAGCTCGGCATGACACCGGCGACCCTCGCGGCTGCCCTGCTGCACGACACGGTGGAAGACACGGCATACAAGCTGCCGACCCTGCGCCGCGACTTCGGCGACGAGATCGCCGACCTCGTCGACGGCGTGACGAAGCTCGACAAGGTCGTCTACGGCGAGGCGGCCCAGGCCGAGACGGTGCGCAAGATGGTCGTCGCCATGGCGCGCGACATCCGGGTCCTCGTCATCAAGCTCGCCGACCGGCTCCACAACGCGCGCACCTGGCGATACGTCTCGCGCGAGTCGGCGCAACGCAAGGCGCACGAGACGCTCGAGATCTATGCGCCGCTGGCGCACCGGCTCGGGATGAACACCATCAAGTGGGAGCTCGAGGACCTCTCGTTCGCGACGCTCTACCCCAAGGTCTACGACGAGATCGTGCGCCTCGTCGCCGAGCGGTCGCCGGCCCGCGAGGAGTACCTCGCCGGGGTGCGCACCCAGGTGGCGGAGGACCTGCGCGGCGCCAAGATCAAGGCGACCGTGACGGGCCGGCCCAAGCACTACTACTCCGTCTACCAGAAGATGATCGTGCGCGGCCGCGACTTCGACGAGATCTACGACCTCGTCGCCGTCCGGGTGCTCGTCGACACGGTCCGCGACTGTTACGCAGCGCTGGGCGCGCTGCACGCGCGGTGGAACCCCGTGCCGGGGCGGTTCAAGGACTACATCGCCATGCCGAAGTTCAACATGTACCAGTCGCTGCACACGACGGTCATCGGGCCCGAGGGCAAGCCGGTCGAGATCCAGATCCGCACCCACACGATGCACCGACGCGCCGAGTACGGCGTCGCGGCGCACTGGAAGTACAAGGAGGACGGCAAGCCGGGGGTTCCGGCCACGGGTGACGACTCAGGGCCGGTCAACGACATGGCCTGGCTGCGGCAGCTGCTCGACTGGCAGCGCGAGACCGAGGACCCGGGGGAGTTCCTCGACTCGCTGCGCTTCGAGATGAACGCCGGCGAGGTCTATGTCTTCACCCCCAAGGGGGCGGTCGTCGCCCTGCCGGCCGGGTCGACGCCGGTCGACTTCGCCTATGCCGTGCACACCGAGGTCGGGCACCACTGCATCGGCGGGCGCGTCAACGGCCGGCTCGTGCCGCTCGAGTCAACCCTCGAGAACGGCGACGTCGTCGAGGTGCTCACCTCCAAGGCCGACGGCGCCGGGCCGTCCCGCGACTGGCTGACCTTCGTCAAGAGCGCCCGGGCCCGCAACAAGATCCGGCAGTGGTTCTCCAAGGAACGGCGCGAGGAGGCCATCGAGAGGGGCAAGGAGGCCATCGCCAAGGCGATGCGCCAGCAGAAGCTCCCCCTGCAACGGCTCATGTCGGTCGAGAGCCTCACCGGGGTGGCGGGCGAGCTGCGCCACCCCGACATCGAGTCCCTGTATGCCGCGGTGGGGGAGAGCCACATCTCCGCGGTGCACGTGGTCAACCGGCTCGTGGCCTCGTTCGGGGGCGAGGAGGGCGCCAGCGAGGACCTCGCCGAGGCCATCGTGCCCACCAAGACGAAGACGCGGCGGCGCACCGGCGACCCCGGGGTCGTCGTCGTCGGGACGACCGACGTGTGGGTCAAGCTCGCCAAGTGCTGCACCCCGGTGCCGGGTGACCCGATCCTCGGGTTCGTCACGCGCGGCAGCGGCGTCTCGGTCCACCGCAAGGACTGCACCAACGCGGAGTCCCTTCTCTCGCAACGGGACCGGCTCATCCCCGTCGAGTGGGCGCCGTCCGCCTCGAGTGTGTTCCTCGTCCAGCTCCAGGTCGAGGCGCTGGACCGGAACCGCCTCCTCAGCGACGTGACCCGAGTGCTCTCCGACCAGCACGTCAATATCCTCTCCGCGTCGGTGCAGACCTCCCGCGACCGGGTGGCGATCTCGCGGTTCACGTTCGAGATGGGCGACCCGGGCCACCTCGACCACGTGATCCGGGCGGTCCGCAAGATCGACGGCGTGTTCGACGTCTACCGGATCACCGGCGGCAAGCCGACCCCCGGCGACGACGACCACGACCACTGACGTCCCGGCGTTCGTGACCCGTCGAGCCCTAGACCCGCGTTCTGCCGGACCCACCGGGACGCTGAGCAGCCGGGACGCTGAGCAGCCGGGCCGCTGAGCAGCCGGGCCGGGCCCGGGAGGCCCACTCCCCTTGTTTCGGCTTTCACCGCTACAAGTCGGGCAGCTCGGGGGCAGCCTGATCCTGCGGCATACCCTCGGCGGCTGGCAGCGGGAGGTGGGTCCACCCGCGCGGGGGAGTCAGCTGCCGAACTCCTCGACGCCGGCCCGAGCCTGAGCGAGCCACTGCTCGCGGGCCTCGAGGGCCGACCTCGCCTGGGCGATCTTGCGCTCGTTGCCCGACGTCTGAGCCGCGGTGAGCTCCTGACGCAGCCCCTCGACGGCTGTTTCGAGCTGGTCGACGAGGCTCTGCGCGCGAGCGGCCGCCTCGGGGTTGCTCGACGACCAGCGCTTCTCCTCGGCGTCGCGCACGGCCTGCTCGACGCGCCGCAGCGCCTTCTCGGTGCGCTCGATGTCAGCCCGCGGAACCTTGCCGGCACGCTCCCACCGCTCCTGGACACCGCGCAACGTCGCCTTGGCCTGCTCCAGGTCCTGCACCGGGAGGATCGCGTCGGCCTCCTTGAGCAGCCCCTGCTTGACCTCGAGGTTGCCGCGGAACGACTCCTCCTCGCGGGCCACGATCTCGTCCTTGGCCGTGAAGAAGGCGTCCTGCGCGGCGCGGAACCTGTCCCAAAGAGCGTCGTCATCGGCCCGTCCGGCGCGACCGGCGCGGCGCCACTCGTCCATGAGCTTCTTGAACGCCCCAGCCGTCTGGGCCCAGTCCTTGCTCGCCGACAGCCGCTCGGCCTCGGTGACGAGGCGTTCCTTGGCAAGCTTGGCCTCCGCCTGCTGGCTGTCAAGCTGGGCGAAGTGCACGCGTCGTGCGCGGTCGAAGCTGTTGCGAGCGGCACTGAAGCGTTGCCACAGTGCCGTCTCTGACACCCGGTCGAGACGCGGACCCGAGCGCTGGTGCCCCTTCCACTCCTCGAGCAGCTCGCGCATCCGGGTGCCGCTGTTCTTCCACTGGATCTTCGCCTCCGGCTGGCTTGCGAGCTGCTCGGCCTCCGCGACGAGAGCCTCCCGGCGTGCACGGCCCTCCTCGCGGGCCGCCGCCCGCTGCGCCGACTCCTGGCTGCGGCGCGCCTCCACGGCGACACCGATCTCGGCGATCCTCGCCTCGAGCGCTGCGAGGTCGCCGACCGCGCTGGGCTCGTGGGCCTGCTCGACCAGCTTGGCGTAGCTCTCCTCGGCGTCCTTGGCGGTGATGTCGGTCTGGGTGACACGCTGGTGCAGCAGGTCGGCGGTCGCCCGCAGCTCGTCGTACTTGCGGGCGAAGTAGGCCAGCGCCTCGGCCGGCGCGGCACCGGGGTAGGACCCCACGGCCCGCTCGTCGTCGGTGCTCTTGACGTAGACGATCCCGTCCTCATCGACCCGACCGAAGGCCGAGCGGGCAGGAGCACCATGCCGGCGGGCGAAGATCGCCGGGGAGGGCATCGGGGACGAGGCGGAGGGTTGCGAGGGCAGGTCCGCAGGGGTCGGCACCGGCGGGTATGCCGTCTCAGCGGCGGGCTCCCCGGTCGCAGGCTCCTCGGAGGGTGCCGGGGCCGGCTCGTCGGTCGCAGGCTCCTCGGCCTTGGCGACCGGTGGGAATGCCGTCTCAGCCGTAGGCTCCTCGGCCGCAGCCTGGACGGGCGTCGGCTCGGCGGCCGGGGCCGGAACCGGCTGTGGGGCCGACGTGTCATCGTCCACGGCTGGCGGAGCTGCCGCAGCCGCGTCTTCCTCGGGAACGACGGCTGCTGCCTCGGCAGCGGCCGGCTCGGGGTCAGGGACGGCCGGGTCGGCGTCAGGGACGAACTGCTCTGCCTCGGGAACGAGAGGCTCCTCCTCCACCGGCGCTTCCTCCTCCGCGGCCGTGGCAACGGAGGCCACCGGGCCCCCTTCCTCGACCGACGCTTCGGAGTGCCCAGATGAACGTCCGCCAGCCTCCGGCCGGTCAGCCACATGACCCACATCACGCGGACCCTCAGCCCCATGACCCTCAGCGCTGGAAGCCTCGGCGATGTGCACGGCGGCGAGGTCTACGGCTGCGGAGCTCTGCGCAGCGAGGTCCTCAGCGGCGAGGTCCCCGGCGCTGGCATCGGGGACCGGCTGCGACGTCGCGTCCGCAGCGGTGGAGTCTTCCTCGGGAGGAAGGTCGGCGTCATTCACGTGTTCAGGCCTTCGGTTGGACATCCACGGTGAGGATGCTGATGGGAGCGAGCGGCGAGGTCTGGTCACTGGGGTTGACGCCCGCAGCGGCGATCTTGTTGACGATATCCAAACCACCGGTGACCTTGCCGAACACCGTGTAGCCGCTGCCGTCGCTCTTCGGCAGCGTCGTGTCCTTGTAGACGATGAAGAACTGGTCGCCGTTGCTGTTCGGATCGCCGGACTTGCGGGCCATGGCCAGTGTTCCGGCGGGGTAGACGTCGTTGGCCGGCGCGTTCTCCACCCCGAAGTGGTAGCCCGGGCCCGGGCCGCTGCCGGTTCCCGTGGGGTCGCCACACTGGAGCACCCAGATCCCCGTGGTGGTCAGGCGGTGGCACGGGCTCGGCGCGAAGTAGCCCTGCTTGGCCAGGAGGAGGAACGACGACACCGCCGCAGGCGCCTTGGTCCCGTCCAGGTCTGCCGTCACGGCACCACAGGTCGTCGTGATCGTCGCGGCGAACGTCTTGCCCTTCACTGCGGCAAGGTCAGGCTGGCCGGTGACCGCCTTCGGCGCGGCCAGCGCCGCCGGGGGCTTGGTGCAGCCGGCGAGCACGGAGGGGGTCACGGTCGGGGTAGCCGACGCCGGGGCCGTGTTGGACGGCGTGTCGGATGCGACGGTGCTCGCTGGATCCGGGGTCGATGTGTCGGACCGGTTGCTGAGCACGTTGGCCAGCCACACGAACCCGAAAACGACGACCAGGACACCGATGACCGCGAGAATGGCCTGCTTGTCACGCACCGCTTGCGCCTCCTTCTGGGCGAGCTTGAGCTCGCGCTTCTCATAGCGACGACGCTCCCGGGC
Source organism: Actinomycetales bacterium (assembly GCA_038237075.1). Lineage (GTDB taxonomy): Bacteria > Actinomycetota > Actinomycetes > Actinomycetales > Dermatophilaceae > Lapillicoccus. Next base: position 2,302 of record JBBRZC010000036.1, on the reverse strand, counting down.
ACGGTCCTGCTCCTTGGTCAAGCGCACTCCTCCTCGGTCGCAGGCCCGGGCGCATTCCCGGTCGCAGTCTCGGTCGCGGGCTCGACACGCCAGACGAAGGGTCAGTCTAGGCAGCGGGCCGTGACCCCCGCAGGAGAAGCGGTCACGACTGCGTGACGGTTGGAGGGGGCCGAGAGGGGCCGGATACGCTCCCCCCGTGCTGACGATCGCCTTCCCGGCTGCCGCGTTCGCGACGAACTGCTACGTGCTCGCCACAGCAGCGGGGCAGGAGTGTCTCGTCGTCGACCCCGGGATCGGGGTCGAGTCGCGGCTGGCCGAGGTTCTCGCGGAGCACCGGCTCAAGCCGGCCGCCGTCCTGCTCACCCACGGCCATCTCGACCACGTCTACTCGGTGACGCCGGTCTGCGGCGGTGACACCGCGGCATACGTCCACGAGGACGACCGCTATCGGCTGGCCGACCCGCTGGCCTTCGTCGACCCGGGGCTGCTCGCCATGCTGCAGCAGCAGTTCGGCCACCGGGCCACCTGGCGTGAGCCTGAGCACCTCGTCTCGATCCGCGACCGTCAGGTGCTCGACCTGGCGGGGCTGAGCCTCACCGCCCTGCACGCACCGGGGCACACCGAGGGCTCGGTGATGTTCACCCTCCCCGACGTCCCCGACCAGCTGCGCGACCAGACCGGCACCACGGCGACCTGCGTCAGCGGCGACGTCCTCTTCGCCGGCTCGATCGGCCGCTGCGACCTCCCCGGCGGCGACCCTGCGGCGATGGAGCGCTCGCTGCGCGACGTCGTGCTCCCGCTGCCCGACGACATGCTCGTCCTGCCCGGCCACGGTCCCGGTACGACGATCGGCCGCGAGCGGGTCAGCAACCCGTACCTGCAAGGATCAGGCGCGTGAGCAGCGGTCCCGGCCTCCCGAACGCCCGCCCCCCCCCCCACGCCGCCGCGAAGATCACCCCGATCAGCGGCTTCCCCGAGTACCTCCCCTCCGAGCGCATCGTCGAGCAGCGCTTCCTCGACATCATCCGCGAGACGTTCGAGCTGCACGGGTTCTCGTCGGTCGAGACGCGCTCCATCGAGCCCATCGAGCGGCTCAGCGCGCAGGGCGAGGACGCCGACAAGGAGATCTACGCCGTCTCGCGGCTCGGCGGCGGGGACGAGGGCAGCCGGTGGGGCCTGCACTTCGACCTCACCGTGCCCTTCGCGCGCTACGTCCTCGAGAACGCCGGGCAGCTGAGCTTCCCCTTCCGCCGCTACCAGATCCAGAAGGCCTGGCGCGGCGAGCGGCCCCAGGAGGGGCGCTACCGCGAGTTCACCCAGGCCGACATCGACGTCGTCGACATCGGCGAGCTGTCGCCGCACTTCGAGGCCGAGATGCCGCTCGTCGTCGCTGACGTCTTCAGCCGCTTCCCGGTCGGCGAGTTCGTCATCCAGGTCAACAACCGGAAGATCCCCGAGGGGTTCTACCGGGCCATCGGCCTCGACGACGTCATCGCGACCCTGCGCATCGTCGACAAGCTCGACAAGATCGGGCCCGAGAAGGTCACCGCGATGCTGGTCGAGGCGGGGGCCGACGCCCAGCAAGCCGGCCAGTGCCTCGCCCTGGCCGGCATCCGGTCCGCCGATCTCTCCTTCGTCGACCGGGTCCGCGCCCTCGGCGTCAGCCACCCGACCCTCGACGACGGCCTCGACCGCCTCGCCGCCGTGGTGAGCGCGGGTCTCGCGAACGCGCCCGGCCGAATCGTCGCCGACCTGCGGGTCGCCCGGGGGCTCGACTACTACACGGGCACCGTCTACGAGACCCAGCTCGTGGGCCACGAGGCGTGGGGCTCGTTCTGCTCGGGCGGCCGGTACGACTCCCTCGCCTCGGACGGCCGCACGACCTATCCCGGGGTCGGGATCTCGATCGGCGTCTCGCGCATCCTCGGGCTGCTCGTAGGGAAGGGACTCGTCCGGGCGTCCCGCTCGAGCCCCGCGGCCGTGCTCGTCGCACTCAACAACGACGACGACCGGAGCACGTCCGTGGCGGTCGCCGGCGCCCTGCGGGGGCGCGGCATTGCCTGCGAGGTCGCGCCGAGCGCGGCGAAGTTCGGCAAGCAGATCCGGTATGCCGAGCGGCGCGGCATCCCATACGTCTGGTTCCCCGGTGGTGACCGCGACAGCGGCGGCGACGCCGTGAAGGACATCCGCTCGGGCGACCAGGTGGCCGCCGACGCGGCGAGCTGGGCATGCCCGCCGCAGGACCTGCACCCGGTGGTCGAGCGCACGGACTAGCCCTCGCGGTCCGTGGCCTGCACGGCAT
>JBBRZC010000035.1:0-23614 GCA_038237075.1 Actinomycetales bacterium | reverse complement strand
CCGTGGTGGTGCCAGCCCGACACCGCTCCGGGCTGGGTGTCGACGGTCCCCGACCACATCCCCTCCGTGCGCAGCGCAACCTCACGAGTCATCCCCGGCGTCGGGTCGGCGGCGGCGAGCTGGTCCGCCGGGACATGCGTGCACGGACGGGCCGGGTCGGTTGCGCCGAGGCCGGCCGGGCCGGGCCCCGTCGTGCTGTCAGGCCAGTCGTCGGGGGTCATCGCCCCATCCAAGCGGGGTTGCCTGCCGGGCGACAGCAGGCCCCGTGCACAAGCTCAGGGTTTCGGCGTGGCCATCGCGACCTGCGAAGCCGAGTCGCAGCCCTCCGCGAGCCGCGGGCCCGATCCCTGGTGGACGTCGGACATCTGGGTATGCCCGCCGGCGTCCAGGAAGGTGGACCTGAGCGCGATGGTCCGCCCTCGGAAGTCGAGCCACCGGCCGTCGAAGGAGAACGACCTCGGGTGCAGCGATCGGGGAGATCCCTACCGCCCGGTCGGGTCCGGCGACCCGTCCGGAAGCGGGGGTGTCGGAGGCGGGGGCCGCACGCCCGCCGCCAGCTCGGCGCGGTAGTCGCTGGCGGTCAGCGCTGCGTCGGTGAGGTCGCCCGCCGCCGGGCCGGGGACGCTGAGGGGTGCGCCGTCGAGGGTGAACAGCACGCGGTCGACCCCCTGGACCGCGGTGGCGGTGAGGACCACCTGGCCGATGGCGACGGGGAGCTTGCCCGGGCTGGGGTCCGTGCTCCGCAGCTCGATCCGGGCGGTGCCCCCGGAGATGCTCTGCACGCTGAGGCTGGCACCGGGACCGAGGTCGGTGAGCAGGCCGCGCGCTCGCTCGCGCTCCGACGGTCCCACGGCGAGCCGGTTGAGCAGGGTCTGCAGGAAGGGCACGCGCTCCGCCGGCGGGACCGGCACGGGCACTGGCACGAGCCGCTGCTGGGCGTCGACGAGGTAGATCGTCCCGAGCCGCGCGGCCACGGCAGGGCTCGTCTCGGTGGTGGGCGTGGCCGTCGGGGTCACGAGCAGCCCGTAGGGGACGTCCTGCGGGGGGACGGTGGTCGCCGACCCGTCCTCGGGAAGTCCGCACGCGCCGAGACCGAGCGCGGCGGCCACCGCGACGACCGCGAGGGTATGCCGTGCGCGGACACGGCATACCCGCTCCCCGCCCGCAGGACGCGGCGTCGTCACGACCCCGCCCGTCGATGTCCGTGTGAGCGCACGGGGCTGGCCGGGAGCTCGAGGGTGAACCGGGCGCCCCCGCCGGGCGCGTCCTCGCACCAGACGCGGCCGCCGTGGCTCCCGACCGTCTCGGCGACGATGCTCAGGCCGAGCCCGCTACCGGGGAGCGAACCGCGCGAGCCGCCGCGCACGAAGCGCTCGAAGATCCGCTCCCGCTCGGCTTCGGGGACGCCCGGTCCGTGGTCGTCGACGTCGATCCGCACCTGGTCTCGGACGCGACGCACCTGCACCGCCGTGAGGCCGGCGCCGTGGAGGTCGGCGTTCTCGAAAAGGTTGACGAGGGTCCTGGCCAGGTGGTGCTTGTCGACCCGCACCCCGTGGTCCGCGGTGTCGGTGGTGAGAAGGCCGACCGGGCGGTGCCCGTCCTCGAGGCTGACCCGGACGAGCTCGCCCGCGTCGACCTGGGTGAGCACCTGGCCGCGCACCCCGGCGTCGAGACGACCGAGCTCGAGCAGGTCCTCGAGGGTGCGCTGGAAGCGGCTCAGCTCGACCGAGACGAGGTCCACTGCGCGACGGGTGCGCTCGGGCAGCTCGTCACGGCGTCGCTGGATGACCCCCATGCTCGCGACGAGCGTGGTCAGTGGCGACCTCAGCTCGTGGCCGAGGTCGGCGGCGAAGCGGGCGTCGCGCTGGACGCGTTCCTCGAGGGCCTCGACCATGCTGTTGAAGGACCCGACGATCGTGGCGAGGTCGGGGTCGTCGGTCGGAGGCAGCCGGGTGTGCAGCCCGCCGGCGCCGATCCGGGCCGCGGCGCCGGCGACGTCGTCGAGCGGGGTCATGAGGCGGCGGGAGGCGAGGCGTCCGAGACCGGCGCCGGCGGCGGTGCCCAGCAGGGCGAACGCGCCGAGCACGACCGCCAGGGTCGCGAGCGTCGAGCCGAGCTCGCCCGTCGCGACGATCTCATAGAACTCGGCGTGCACGCGGGGCAGGGGGATCCCGATGGTGAGGGCCGCCTCGTCGCCGGCGCGGGCCCACGCGAGGGTCACCATGCCGGCACCGACACCGGTGCGGACGCTGCCGGGGATGGACTGCGGTCCCTGGGAGAGGGAGGAGGAGTACCACCGCTCGCCGAGCCGGACGACGAGGTCGGAGTCCGCCGGCGCCTTGACCGAGCCGATGACCTCGGGGACCTTCGCCCCCTGGGTGAGGAGCCCGTCGGCGACGAGCGAGGCGTCGGCGTAGGCCTGCCGCAGGGCGGTCGCCTGGCGCTGCTCGACGAGGTAGTGGCGGGCGGCGAGGTAGGTGCCGACGGAGAGCAGGGCCGACACGATGAGGGCGCCGAGCGCGAACGAGGCGGTGACCGTGTCGCGCAGGCCCAGGCGGCGCCACGGGCGCACGCTCACCTGACGTCCAGCCGGTAGCCCTGTCCCCGGACGGTGACGACGAGGTCGGGCGAGCTCGAGCTCGACTCGATCTTGGTGCGCAGCCGCCGCACGTGGACGTCGACGATGCGCTCGTCTCCGAAGAACCCGCGGTCCCAGACCCGTTCGAGGAGCGTTCGGCGGCTCAGCACCCGGCCGGGCGGCGATGCGAGCTCGCACAGGAGGCGGTACTCGGTCACGGTGAGGTGGACCTCGTCGTGACCGCGCCGCACAGCTCCGGCGAGGACGTCGAGGACGAGCGGGCCGCGCCCCGCGTCCAGCACCAAGGTGTCCGGCTCGGCGGCGGCCACCGTGACCGGCACCGCAGCACGACGCCTCATCGCCCGCAGCCGTGCGCCGATCTCCTTGACCTGGAAGGGCTTCGTCACGTAGTCGTCGGCACCCGCCTCGAGCGCCGCAACGATGTCGTGGGTGTCGGTGCGGGCGCTGAGGACGATGATCGGGGCCTGGCTGAAGGGACGGACCTCGCGGATGAAGGTGAAGCCGTCCATGCCGCCGAGCATGAGGTCGACGAGCATGAGGTCCGGTGCGCTGCGGCCCACGAGCACCAGGGCCGCCTCGGCGCTCGACGCCTCGAGGACCTCGTAGCCCTCGTCCTCCATGGCGAGGCACAGCGCTGTCCTGATGCCGTCGTCGTCCTCCAGGACCAGCAGCTTCAGGGACACACCGCCATCCTGCCAGCGGGCGGCCTCCCTCCACCTCCACGGCGCTCCCGAGCTCGTGGGACGGCCCTCGTCACGAGACTGTAAAGAGACCAGCCGCTCTGCTCAACATCCGCGGGGCATCGTGAGAGGCATCGACAGGCGGTCGCTGTGGGCCGCACCAGCGAGCGAGGGGGAAAACGGTGATGGCTGGCCTGACCGTCCTCGGTCGCGAGGACCAAACCGTGCGGGCAGAGCTCGACGACCAGGTCGTGGCGCAGCGCCACGGAGACCTGCACTCGGTCACCGTCCTCGAGATCGCGAGCTGACTGTCATGACGGCCATCATCACCCGGCGGGTCCACCTAGACCGCGCGCCTCACCCCGTCTCGGCGGCCGGCTTCGAGGTCGTCCTCCACGCAGGTCTGGCCCGTGGGGCCCGAGCGATCCCGGGAGACGGCCGCCTGTGCGTCGTCGTCGCCGACGCCGGGTCCGTCTCCGGCGCCCCGGTGGCGACGGATCTCCCCCTCCCGGTGCCGTCCTCGTCGACGGTCGTGTGGTGCCACGCGGACGGCACCATCCAGGTCCGGGCATCGTGGGCGCCACCGGCGCTCCTGGTGCGGCCGGATCGCACCGTCATGATCCCCGAGACACCAGGACTGCCGGGGGCCGCGCTCCTCGAGCCCGGCGAGCGACTTCTCGTCCTCTCATCGTCCGCCTTCGAGGCGGCCCCCCGAGGCGTCGTCCGACTGCTGCACGCGACACCGGGCCGGCTGCTCGGCGCCGACCCGGCCGACCTCCTCGACGCGCTCTTCCGCGAGGCCCCTGACGCCGGCGGAGCCGTCATCACCCGCCTCGGGGGCTGATGCGGCGTCCACACCTCACGCGCCGTACGGTTTCCGCGGAGGAGGCTCACGTGGCGATGCGCCCTCGACCTGGGTCGCGTTGAGTGGTGTTCCGGGAGGTAGGGCTGCGTACCGCGTGGCGCACGTAGATCACACCGTTGCCGAACCGTCGATGGTCCAGCAGTTCGAGGTCGAGTCGTACGCCCCGGGGCAGCGCCGGCTTGCCGCCGCCCACGATCACGGGGCACAGGAGCAGGACGCACTCGTCGACCAGCCCGTGCCGAAACGCCTCCGCCGCGAGGGCAGCGCCGCCGATGCTCAGGTCTGAGCTGGACGTCTGCTTGAGCTGCCGTACCGCCTCGGGCTCGAACTGCCGCTCGATCCTCGTACGCGCCGTCGATACCTCTTCGAGCGTCGAGGAGTAGACGACCTTGTCGGCGTCGCGCCAGACACCGGCGTACTCGCGGACCACCGCCGGCTCGGTCGTCAACCAGTCGTCGCTCTCCCAGATGCGCATCGTCTCGTACATGCGGCGGCCGTAGAGCGACGTGCCGATGTGCCGCTCGTGCTCGTTCCAGAACGCGTGCACTTCGTCGTCAGGCACGGACCAGTCGAAGGAGCCGCTCTCGTCCTCGAGGTAGCCGTCGAGCGAGGTGTTGGCTGCGTAGATCAGCTTGCCCATGGGTATGCCTCCGGCCAGACGGGTGGCTACAGCCTGCAGCGTCACCGCGGCACCGGCAAGAGCATCGACGGTGCGATCAAACCCGGCGACCAAGGGGCCGGATTCGTTCCGCTGCCAAGGCAACCCCGGGAAGGACCAGATGTCCGACACGGCGACCACGTGCGGCCAGGCGGGGCATGGCGTGCGGTCAGCCGTGCTGGGCCGCGACCTCGTCCTCGGTGGCCTGCCGGACGACGATCCGGGTCCAGGCCCCGACGTAGACCCGGTCGTCCCCGTCCAGCTCGGTCCGCGGGCCTACGGGGATGGGCTGCTCCGGGAGCGGCCCGGAGGCGGGTCCGACGAACGTGCCGTTGGAGGAGCCGAGGTCCTCGACGAACCAGCGTTGCCCGTCGGTCGTCAGCTGGGCGTGGCGCCGGCTGACTCCCGTGTCGGACGTGCAGTCGATGTCGGGGGTGATGTTGCGGCTCGCCGACACCCTCCCGATGAGGACGCTGCGGTTCCGCAGGCCAACAACGTCGGGCAGCCCCGGCGAGGGCATCGCCTCCTCGGCCTCCTGCCCGGCATACCAGTCGGGGTCGACCCACACCTCCGCCACCCACTCGACCGGGATCCGCGGCGCGACGTTGCCGCCGGCCCCGACCGGCGGTGTCGGCCCGAGGCCGTTGCCGCCCTCTGGCGAGGGTCCAGGCGGCGGGCCCGCCCCGGCCGCCGCGGCCTCGGCAGCCCGGGGCGCAGCCCCGCGTGGCAGCGCGCCCGTCGTGAAGTCGTAGCCGCACTCCTCGCAGAAGAGCGCGTCGGCGGCGTTGGTCGTCTGGCAGTTGGGGCAGGTCTGCTCGGTGCTCGGCGCAGCCTCGGCCTCGCCACCCGGGGACTCGCTCGATGGTTCGGGGGCAGGCTGCTGAGCCGGGTCGATCTTGGCGCCGCAGGTGTCGCAGAAGTCCTCGGCCTGCGACGTGTGGCCGTTCGGGCAGATCGCCGTCATTTCTTCACCCGTGTCGTCTTCGTCGATGCCGTGTCGAGGGCCATCTCGTCGAGCTTCTCGACGCCCTTCTTGAGCCGGACCGTACCCTCTTCGGCGTTGTCGATCTCGACGACCTTGCGCAACCGGGAGGTCATCTCCTGGTCGCCCGCAGCAGTGGCGAGCTGCACCGCGCGGCCGAGCTTCGCGGTCGCGTCGCCGTCACGGCCCGCCGCCTTGGCCGCGAGCCCGTCCTGGATGGCCTGGGCGAGCTCGGCCTTGCCGGTGTAACGGGCGACCTGGTCGTCGATCCGTGTGGTCAGGGCCTCGTCGCCGGACCACGTCGCCTTGACGAGGGCCTGGGTCATCGTCTCGGGGCCGAGCGCCACCTGCACCCGGGCCGCGAGCTGCTCCTGCCCCACGGTCTTCGCCGGGAGCCGCACCGCGACGTGGTAGTCGCGGCTCTCGTCGGCCCACGCGCCCGTGGGGTAGCCGGAGGTCAGCGGGTTGACCTGCACGCGACGGGAGGTGAGGTCCTCGAGGGTCGGGGCCACCTGCTTGACGAACAGCGTCTGGGCGCCCTGCGGGGTCCACACCCGGACGTCGACGTTGGCGACCCCGCGCGCCATGGACTTGCGCACCAGGCTCTGGAACTCGGCCGCCATGTCCTGCGGCGCGGGGATGAGGTCGACGGTGCCGAGCAGCGCCGAGGCGATGCGGCGCACCTCGTCGACCTGCCAGCGGTCGCCGAGCCCGCGGCAGTCGCACTGGAACTGGCCGGTGGCGTTGTGGATCGCCCGGGTCAGCTGCTCGGGGGTCTCGTGCTCGTTCGCGCCGTCGGTGAGGAGGATCGCGTGCCGCTGGGTGGCCTGCGGCACGGTGCGGAAGACCTCGCTGGCCTTGGTGAGCCAGGTGCCCATCGCCGTGCCGCCGTCGGCGCGGAAGCGCTGGATGGCACCGATGGCCGCCTGGCGCGACGCCGGGTCCATCCGGACCATCTGGCCGGCGGCCCCGGCATACGGGAAGACGAGCGTCCCGACGTGGTTGCCGGCGATGACGGCGAACCAGGTGCCGTCGGTGATCTCGCTCAGCGCCGCGGTCGCCGCGTTGCGCCCCTGCGCGATGCCGTGCTCGCCCATCGACCCCGACGTGTCGACGATGATGATCTCGGCCGCGTCCGTGGCCGCAGACTGCCCTGCCAGGCCGGCCCCGCGGCAGGTGACCCGCACGATGGCGTGCACGTCGGTGCCTCCGTCGGGCAGGAACTCGTTCTGGAAGACCTCGGCCGTGAACTGCGCCATCAGGGGGTGTCCTTTCCGTCGTCGCCGGGGTCGGCGGGGTCCACGCCTGTCGGCGGGTGGGTCAGCGGGAGCGCGGGTGCCGGGGGCACGGGAGTCGCTGCGGCGTCAGGGTATGCCGTGTCGGCTCCCCGTGGTGGGGAGAGGGCGCCGACCCGGGCGAGCGAGACGGTGATGTTGTCGATGCCCCCCGAGTCGTTGGCGAAGTCGGTGAGTGCCTGAGCCAGGCTCGCCGGGTGGTGCCCTACGTCGCCGAGGCGCTCGACGGCGTCGTGGACGACACGCCGCAGGTCCTCTGCTTCGGAGGCGTAGTTCCACAGCCCGTCGCTGCAGACGAGGAGCCACCCGTCCTCGTCGAGGTCGAGGTCGGCGGTGTGCGGAGTGAGGTCGTCGGGGGAGTCGGACCCGAGCCAGCGGGTGATGGCGTGCGCCCCGGCGCTGGTCTCGGCCTGCTTGCGCGGCATACCCGCGCTCATCTGCTCGGCTGCGAAGGAGTCGTCCGAGCTGAGCTGGCGGGCCGGCTTGCCGGCGTCGTCGGGCAGCCAGTAGGCCCTGCTGTCGCCGACGTTGCCGACGACGGCGAGGCCGTGGTCGACGAGGGCCGCGACGAAGGTGCACGACGGGGGGTTCTCGACCTCGCGGTCAGTGGTGGTGTCGACGACCGCGCGGCGGGCTGCCTCGACCGCGTCGTCGAGACGCTTGACGATGGCGGAGACGATCGCGGTGCGAGTTCCCATGCCCCGGGGGACGGGGTCGTCGAGGACGTTGCGCGCAGCCCGGCTCGCGGCGAGGCTCGCGATGTGGGAGTCGGTGGAGTTGGAGACCCCGTCGCAGACGACGAGGACGGCGAAGGAGAGCGGGGCGGGCTCGGCATGCAGGGCCATCGCGTCCTCGTTGCGCCGGTGCCGCCGGCCGATGTCGCAGACCCCCGCGACCCAGGGCTGGGGCTCCTCGACGAAGTGGTCGCGGGGGTCGCGCTGCTTGGTGCCGCAGATGTCGCAGTAGCCGTCGACGTAGTCACCCTGACCGCACTCGGTGCACCGCAGCGACTGGGGGGCGATGGGGAGCGACCGGTCGCGGGTGCGGTCCACGGCACCGGTCCACCCGACGTCGAGCGGTGACTCCTCGCCGCGCTCCGCCGTGACCGGAGTGGCCGCGACGGCGTGCCGCAGGTGGGTCTCGGCGGCCGGCGGCGGCGCCGAGCCGGAGACGAGCGCGTTGGTCGCGCGCCCCCCGGTGAAGTCGAAGGCGCACTCCTCGCAGAAGAGCGCGTTCGGGTTGTGCGCCGCCCCGCAGTTGGGGCATGTCGCCGCGCTGCCGACGACGGTCATGGCCGCTCCTCCGGGGCGGCGTGGCCGCCCGTCCAGCCGGTGTCGAGGGGGGACTCCTCGCCGGCCGGCGCGGTGTCGGGGGTGGCGGCGGACCTGATCGTGTGCTGGGCCGGCTCGCCCCCGCCGGCGAACTCGAAGGCGCACTCCTCGCAGAAGAGCGCGCCGGGCAGCCGGTCGGCGCCGCAGCGGGGGCACTCGACCGGGGGGGTGGACGTCATCGTCGGCTCCTGGGCTCGGGCGTCGTGGTAGCCGGAATGGTCGGCAGGGCCGGCATGGCCGACGGTCATCGCCATGTCCACGGCCGCACCGCGTTGGCCTGGTCGATGAGGGCCACCCGCTCGGCGCGGTCGGGCGTGAGCCGGGCGAGCTGGCGCAGCGACGTCTCCAGGGCCTCACGGATGCCCTGGGTCGTGGCGGGGTGCGTCCCGATGTGCAGGGCCGGCTGCTCGCCCCGGGCGCCGATCTCGTCGAGACCGGTCCGGAAGATGTGCACGTCGAGCCGGGCCCGTTCCCAGGGGTCCATGAGCACCTGGTCGACGCTCGAGTAGGCCTGGGCCAGCGCCGGTATGCCGGCGCCGGACGAGGCGAGGATGTCGGCCCGGGCCTGCCGGGCGAGGGCGTAGGCACGCGACGTCGACGGGATGAGATCGAGGGCCTCCACGGCCGCTTCGACGTCGCCGCGCCGGGACCGCAGCCGGGCCATGCCGAAGGCGGCCGCGGGCGTGAAGTTGCTGTCGGCCCGGGCGCACGCGGCATACAGGTTCTCGGCTATGTCGAGCTCGCCGCTCGTCTCGCAGCTGTAGGCGAGGGCCAGCTTGGGGGCGAGCTCGCCGGGCACCTGGCCGTAGACGGCGTTGAAGGCGCTCTGCGCCGCCCGGGGGTCGCCCTGCTGGAGCGCCCCGAGCCCCTGCATCCACACGGCCCGCCACTCCCACGGGTCGACGCGGAGCATGGCGTTGGCCGTGGCGTCGAGCAGGTCGGGCCGCCCAGCGAGCAGGGCCGTCCGGCAGGTCTCGAGCTGCACCTCGGGAGAGGGGCCGGGCGCGGCGACGAGGGCCGCGAGCCGCTCGGCCGGGGTGGCGCCGGCGAGCCCGTGCAGCCAGCTCGCCTGCGGGTCGGTGGGGTCCACGCGCAGGGCCGGCAGCGTCTGCCAGTCGAGGATGTCGGTCGCGATGGCCGGCTCCTCGAAGAGCAGCGACGTCGCCGAGCCGGTCGCCCGGCCGCTGCTCTGCTGGTCCTGGGCGACGACCTCACGCAGCACCCCGAGCATCTGCACCCGCAGCTCGTCGGCGGACGCGAACCGGTCGTCGGGCGACTTCGCGCAGGCCTTGAGCAGGAGGCGGTAGAGGCTGTCGTAGCGCTGGAACAGCGGGGTGTCCTCGACCGGCGGCAGGGAGTCGATGTAGGTCGACTGGTAGCCGCGGAACTCCATCATGAGCACGACGAGCGTGCGCCCGATCGTGTAGATGTCGGAGGCCACCGTCGTGCCCTGCTCGGCGACCTCGGGCCCCTGGTAGCCGACGGTGCCGAAGATCGCCGAGTCCTCGTCGTCCATCTTGCGGACGCCGCCGAGGTCGATGAGCTTGACCATGTCGCCGACCTGGATGAGGTTGTCGGGCTTGAAGTCGCAGTAGGCGAGGCCGAGGTCGTGGAGGTACTGGAAGGCGGGAAGGATCTCCAGGACGTAGGCCAGTGCCTGGTCGGCCGGGATGGGGTCGTAGCGGCCGGTACGGTGCATCCGCTGCTTGAGCAGCGACTTCAGCGACGTGCCTCCGACGTACTCCATGACGATGTAGCCGGCGTCGTCGTGGGTGACGAAGTTGTAGATCTCGACGATGTGCGGGTGAGACACCTGGGCGAGGAAGCGCTGCTCGGCGATCGCCGCGGCGAGGGCGTCGGGGTCGCCGGAGTTGAGCAGCCCCTTGAGGACGACCCAGCGGTTCGAGACGTTGCGGTCCCGGGCGAGGTAGATCCAGCCGAGCCCGCCGTGGGCGAGGCAGCCGGCGACCTCGTACTGCCCGGCCACGAGGTCGCCCTCGTTGAGCTTGGGGTTGAACGAGAACGCCTGGCGGCACTTGCCGCAGAAGCCGGTGGTCCGCCCCACGACCGCGTCGTGGCTGCGGCCGACCGGGTTGCCGCAGTTGGAGCAGTAGCGCTTGTCCTCGGGGACGACGGGGTTCTTCATCACCGCGGTGGCCGCGTCGATGGGAGGCATCGGCGGGATCGTCGTCAGGCCGGCGCCGAGGCGCGCGTTGCGCATCCGCTGCGAGGAGCTGCCGACGCGCCGGGTGGTCCTGCTGCCGGGCTGGCCGGCGCGCAGCGAGCCGAGGGCGGTCGACGCGAGCCGGTTGCTGGCCCGCGACATGGTCGAGGGCGAGCTGGCGAGCCCGGCCGGCACGGTCGCCGCCGACAGCGGCTGTGACGACTCGCCCGAGGCTCCGCAGACGTCGCAGTACCCGTCGAGGATGTGGCCCTTGCACCCCGGCTGGCGGCACGGCGTGCCGTTGGGCACCGAGGAGGAGATCTGCTGCTGGACCGCCGGGGGCAGCCCGCTGCCGTCCTCCTCGCCGGTCGCCGCGACGGTTACCGCGGCGGCTGCGGCGGGCAGCGCCGTGCTCGTGCCGCCCTCGCCGGGGCTGCCGCAGACGTCGCAGTAGCCGTCCAGGATGTGGCCGGTGCAGCCGGGCTGGGTGCAGGCGGTGGTCTCGGTCTGGGTCATCGTCGGGCTCCGGGGGAGGTGAGGGAGCGGAGGTAGGCCTGGTAGGCGGCGACGAGGGCCCGGACCCGCAGCATGTCGGTGGGGGTGTCGGCGAAGGCCTGCCCCAGGCGGCCCAGAAGGTCGTCGAGGTCAGGAGCGCGGATGCCGGTCGCCCGGGCCTGCGCGCCGAGCGCGCCGGCCAGCCCCTGCAGCTCCTCGCGTTCGGCCAGGGCGTCGCTGTATGCCGCGTGGGCGGCGGTGAGCGCGCGGGAGACCGCGTCGAGTCGCCGGAGGTAGGCCTCGACCCCGGGCGGGTCGGTGGGGATCTCCCCGAGCGCGGTGACGTCGGGGATCGCCAGGCGCGGGGCGGGGGTGAGCGCCGCGACGCACTGGTCCTCCAGGGCGTGGATGGCGGCGCCGCGGGCGGCGAGCACGCCCCGCTGGTCACGGGCCCGGGCGGCGCCGCGGGCGGCGTCGAGACGCTGCCCGGCCGCGACGATGAGGTCGCGTTCGAGCATCGAGGCCTCGTACTCCAGGGGCGCCAGGAGGCCTCCGACGTCGGCGCCGCGCTTCGCCCGGTCGGTGACGTCGATGAGGCGTTGTTCGAGGCGGTGCAGCAGCGACCGGGCGCCGTCGCGGTCCGCCCCGAACGGCACGAGGCCGACCTGGTCACGGACCCGCTCGACCGTCTCGCGCACGTCCTTGAGCCGGGTGCCGACCTCGGCCCCCGAGGGCTCGAGCGAGAGCCTGGCCCGCAGCGACGACGTCATCGCGTCCGACAGCCGACAGGCCTCCGGCAGCGAGAGGGCCAGCGCCCCCGACGTGGACGGGGCGAGGGCCCCGGCCGCCGAGCCGGGGGCGACGTCGAGGCGTCCCCAGATGAGCGCGGAGATCCGCTCGGCCTCGCGGGGCCCGACGCGGCCGTTGTCGAAGGTGACCTCGAGGAGGTCGTACCGGTCCGAGATCGCCTTCCACAGCGCCATCGAGACGAGCATGTCGCGGCTGAATGAGTCCCGGTCGCTCGACGCGAGCGCCGCGGAGTCGAGGCCGTCGAGCTCCTGCCGGCGCCGGTCCCTCCAGACACCGAGGTCGCGCAGGTAGGCGAACGCGTCCTGCGGGCTGACCGTCGACCCGAGGCGCCCGGGGGCCTCAGGGGCGCCGCCGGTGGCCGGGGGAGTGGGTGGGGTGAGGTTGAGGGACATCGCCGTCGCGGCCGTCACGCTCGCCCGTAGACCGACGCGGGGGGCGCCGGCGCGGGCCCGAGCCGGGCCGCGAACCACCGGTCGTAGATGGCCTTCCAGCGACCGTCGGCCTTCATCTGGTCGAGGAGGGTGTTGACGAACCGGACGAGGTCGGTCTGCTCCTTGTTGACCCCCACCCCGTAGGGCTCCGCGGTCTCGGGACTGGTCGCGGGCACCGAGGCGTAGGGATCCTGCGCCGCGAGGCCCGCGAGGACGGTGTCGTCGCCGGCGATGGCGTCGACCTTGCCCTGCTGGAAGAGCACGAGGCACCCGGTGTGCGTCGCCGCCGGAACGGCCACGACCCCGGTGACGCTCTTGACCTTGTCCATCGTCGACGTGCCGTTGGGGGCGCAGACCTTCTTGCCCTTCAGCTCCGCGAGGGTCTGCTGCTTCTCGCCCTTGCGGACGAGGACCTTGAGGCCGGAGTGGTAGTACTCGGCGGAGAAAGCGATCTGGTCCCATCGGGCGCAGGTCATCGTCATGTTGCGCACGACGACGTCCACGCTCTTGTTCTGAAGCGCGGGGATCCGGCCACCGGACTGGATGACGACGAGCTGGACCTTGGCCGGGTCGCCGAGGATCGCGCCCGCGATGGCGTGCACGATGTCGATGTCGAAGCCCTCGATCTGCCCGGTCAGCGGGTTGCGCGAGCCGAGAAGGAGCGAGTCGGCCGACACCCCGGCGCTGAGGTAGCCCCGGTCGCGGATGGCCTTCATGGTGCCGGTGAGCGCGCCTGGCTGGGGCAGGCCGGCGAGCGGCGCGTAGGACTGGGTCGCGTTGGTGCAGGCGGCCGGGGCCGCGGGTGCCGTCGACCCCTGGGCGGCGGAGGAGGTCGTGGCGGTGGGCAGCTGGGTGTCGGGGTAGGCGCCTCCCGATCCGCAGGCGGCCGTGCCGAGTGTCACGGCGACCAGCATCGTCACGAGGAGCCGCAACCGCGGGATGCCGTGCCGCCGGCTGCGGGGGCTCATCGGTACTCCTCGACGCGCTGCCCGATGCCGCGCAGCGCCAGGAGGGCCGCGCCGAGCGTGACGAGGAGCAGCGCCCACCCGGTGATCGTGACCTGGGTCCGGGGGGCGAGCACGTTGGCCTCGGTGGTCCTGCGGGACTCCTCGAGCGACAGCGTGGCCTGTCTGTCGAAGTCGGTGAACCGCTGGTTCGCCGACCCGGCGTCGGTCTTCGCGGCGGCCTCGACGGCCTGGTCCCACTGACCCTTGTCGTCGAGGGCGCGGATCGCCTGGTGGGCGTCGACGTAGGACTTCCAGAGCTTCGTCAGGATGGTCGTGGGGCTGGTCTCGGCGGGAGCGGACTGCAGGCCGGCCAGGTTCGTCAGGACCGTGCCGGACTGCTTCGTCCAGCTCTTCTCGTAGGTGCCGCCGGAGCCCCGGGAGATCAGGGTCAGGCTCTCGTTGGACTTCGCGTCGTAGGCGGCGGAGCGGGCCGAGGCGAGCGCCACGGTGTTGGCGAACTCGGAGGTGCGCACGCTC
This sequence comes from Actinomycetales bacterium, assembly GCA_038237075.1. Taxonomy (GTDB): domain Bacteria; phylum Actinomycetota; class Actinomycetes; order Actinomycetales; family Dermatophilaceae; genus Lapillicoccus. The sequence continues at coordinate 9,820 of JBBRZC010000035.1, read as the reverse complement.
GTGACCCTGGCGCCGACGTCGGAGAGGGTGGCAATGCCGACGATCAGCGCCACGACGGCCACGATGGCGCCGACGGCGAGGGGGACGTTGAGGTAGCGGTGGGTCCGCCTGGCCAGCCACAGCAGGACCCCGAGGAGGGCGACGACGGCGAGGGCGCCGGTGAGGTCGAGCCAGACGCTCGACTGGCTGGCCTCGAACTCCTCGTTGGCCCGGCCCGTGTCGGCTTTGGTCACCGCGTCGATGATGGGCAGCGCGCTGGCCCGCAGGGTGGCACTGGCGTTGTTGAGGTACTGGGCCCCGATCGGCACGCCCTGACGGTTGTAGACCCGGGCCTGCTCGACGGTCGCGGCGTAGGTCTGGACCTGGGCGTTGAGGGCGCCGAGCGCGGTGCCGTCGGCGGGCTGGGCCTTGGCCGCCTCGGCGATGCCCATCGCGACCCCGGACATCGCGGCGTCGTAGTCCGCCCGCTGCGCCGGGTTCTCGAGTCCGCCGACGAGGAAGGCGTTGGTCGCGTCGGCGTCGGCCCGCACGAGGTCGGCGTAGATCCCCTGGACGCGCACGACCTGGGCCGTGTTGTGGTCGGCCCGCTCGAGGGCGGCCGACGAGGACCAGAGAGTGGTGGCCCCGACGATGCCGAAGACGGCCAGGACGAAGGAGGCCAGCGCCCCGAGCAGTCGCATCCGGCCGGGCGTGCCCTCGAAGGCCGACCGCAGCAACGCCCCCAGCGGGTTGGCGCTCGACGCCGGGCCGCCGAGGAGGCCCCCCGAGGCGACCTGCCCCGGCTGCACGGGTGCGGGCCGTCCCGGGCGAGCCTGCCCGGAGAGGGCACCGGGGGGCTGTGCGACGGCTGCCCCGCGCTGCCCCGCAGCGGGGTGCCCGGCATACGGCGCGGGCACTCCCCCCGGTGATGCTCCTGGCGGGGCCGTGGCTGGCTGGGTCACGCGGGTCCTCCCCCGTGGGTCGCGGCGCTGGCCGGGGTGTCCGTCGCGGAGCCCGGGTCGTCCTCCCTGAACGCCTCGGGGTCGCTCGTGGTGCCCGGAGCGCGGGCGTCCCCACCGGAGAGGCTGTCCTCAGGGGCGTCCTCTGCACTGTCCCCGTCGGTGTCCGGCGCCGGGCGGAAGTCCTCGGCGAGCAGCTCGCGCAGCTGGCCCGTCGTCGGGTCCTCGACGTCCTGCAGGCGCCATGCGTGCCGCCCGATGGCCTCCTCGAGGAGGTTGCGCGCGAACCGGCCGTTGCCGAAGACCTGGCTGCGGCCGGTCGCCTCGAGGATCTCGCGGAACACGTCCCGGGCGGCCGGCGGGACGTCGTAGTCGGCGGCGCCCGCGAGCTTCTCGAGGATCTCGACGATCTCGTCGTCGGTGTAGTCGGCGAACTCGATCGTCGTCTTGAACCGGCTCGCGAGCCCGGGGTTCTGCGTGATGAAGCTGACCATCGGCTCCGGGTAGCCGGCGACGATGACCACGAGGGTGTCGCGCCGGTCCTCCATCTCCTTGACGAGGGTGTTGATGGCCTCGGTCCCGTACTGGTCGCCGCCGAGCGAGTAGGCCTCGTCGATGAAGAGGACGCCGCCCTCCGCGCTGGCACAGACCTCCGCCGTCTTGATCGCGGTCTGGCCGAGGTAGCCGGCGACGAGCTCGGAGCGGTCGACCTCGACGAGGTGGCCCTTGCCGAGCAGCTTCATCGCCTTGTAGATCCCCGACACCATCCGGGCGACCGTCGTCTTGCCCGTGCCCGGGTTGCCGACGAAGACGAGGTGGCGGGTCACGTCGGGGTTGCGCATCCCGGCGGCCTCCCGCTTCTGGACCACCTTGAGCATGGCGACCTGCTGGTGCACCTCGCGCTTGACGCCGTCGAGGCCGATCATCTCGTCGAGGTCGGCGAGCAGCTCCTCGACGCTCCTTACCGGCTCGTCGGGGGTCTCCGGGACGGCCACCGCGGGTGTCGCAGCCGCGACTGCAGCTGAGTCGGTATGCCGTGCCGCCGGGTCCGCCCCCGGCTCCCCCTCGAGCGGCCCACCGTCGAGCGGCGGGGGGTCGACCGGGACGCCGTCCAGCGGTGTCTGTATGGGCCGCGTGGGGTCGCCGAGGCCCCGGAGCAGGCGCAGGGACTCGCGCACCAGCGGGTCCTGCAGCGGGCTCAGCGACGGGTCGTAGCGCGGCGCCTCCGGGGACGACCTGCCGGCGCTGTCGTCGGGCGCCAGGGGCCGGGCCAGGGCCGCGGCGCCGCGCTGGGCCGCGGTGGCCCGCGCGATGTTCGCGGCGACCTGGGTGTTGGTCGTGCCGAGGGTCGAGGCGGCCTCGACGACCCGGGTCAGGGCGTCGGCGTAGGCGGCGGCGTCGGCACCCGTGGCGCGCAGGTGGGCGACCAGGCTGGTGGGGCTCCCGCGCCAGCGGCGCCCGGCCGACGCCGAGCCGATGAAGGCCTCGTTGGCCGCGGCGATGTCGTCGGCAGCGGCCATGCCGGTGGCCCGAGCCCAGTCGCGGGCGGCGAGGTAGGTGGGGGCGGCCGGCTCGGCCACGGTCGCGGAGAGGAGCACGCCCTCGCGGCGCGCCTCGTGTGCGTCGAGCCCGAGTCGGCGCGCTACCGCGGCGAGGGCGTCGAGGGCCTCCTCGAGTGCGGGCATCAGGGCGACCTCCCGCCGGGCGGGGTCAGCGGGCGAGGACCGTCGCTCGGGTCCGCCGGCGTGGGCATCGGCGGCAGAGGCGGCAGTGGAGTCGAGCCGAGCCGCAGGTCGCCGCCCCCGGAGGCCCCCCCGAACTTCTCCTCGAGGAAGCGGCCATGGACGACGAGGGCCTCGGCGTCGGCACGGCATACCGCGTCGAAGACCTTGTCCATCGTCGCGCCGAGCAGGTCGAGCTGGTCGATGAGGATCATCAGCGAGGTCTTGCCCCGGTCGACGGGCCTCTTGTCGGCGAACTCGCGGGGCAGCCGGAGGTAGCCGCCGATGGCGTCGGGGAGGTAGTTCGTCGCCGTGGCCATGACGCTGTAGGCCTGCACGCTGCCCTGGCCGAGCGTGTCGAGACGCGGGACGGTGTCGCGGACCACCCGCGCGACCCGTCCGAGGCGCGACTGGACCATGCCGGGCACCTTGCCGTCGCGCGCCTGCAGCTCCACCCGGTCGATGGCGACCAGGAGGGCGTCGCTCGTCGGCACGCTCGGAAGGGGGGCCGCGCTCTCCGCACGGTCCCCCCTGGAGCCGAAGCCGAACCACGAGCCGATTCCCATGTGCCGATCTCTCCCCCCGCACGTGCCGGGACTGGTGGTGGACGGACGGTCGTGCGGTCGTGACGGGGCTGCGGGCTAACGCCCCAGCTCGAGCGACCCCATGGCGACCTGGTTGTTCTGCCGGTTGGCCCGGTCGAGGTAGGCCTGCGACTTGGCCACCTCCGTCTCGAGCGTGCCGATCGTCGCCGCCATGGCGTCGAGGGCCTGGACCTTGTAGGTGTCGATGGCGTCCATGGTCTGGTAGATGTTCGCGAACGCGGCCTGCAGCTGCGGCAGCCCGATGGTTGCCGAGGCGGCCTGCTCCTGGATGCGCACCGAGTTGTCGCGCAGCATCTCCGACGTCGACTGGATGAGGTTGGACGTCGTCGTGTTGAGTGCGGTGATCTGGTCGAGGACGAGCTTCTGGTTGCCGAGGGCCTGCGCGACGATGACCGCGGTGCGCAGGGCCGAGACCGTCGTCGTCGCGGCGCGGTCGACCCCCTTGATGAGCTCGATGTTGTTCTTGATCACGATGTCGATGGCGAGGTAGTTCTGGATCGACACGGCGAGCTGGGTCAGCAGGTCCTGGTGCTTCTGGCGCACGTAGAAGAGGACGTCCTGCTTGAGAATCGTGGCCTTCTCCGGGTCGCTGGCCTCCAGCGTCGCGATCTGGGCGGTGAGGCGGGCGTCGAGCCGCTCGGCGACGTAGACGTACTGGTTGAGCCGGCCCATGGTGTCCCAGAGGTTCTGCTTCTCGAGGTTGAGGGCGACGTTGTCGCGCTGGAGCTCGTCCTGGCCGTCGCGCAGAGCGTGGAGGATGGCGTCGAGATGGCTCTGCGCCGACTGGTACTTGTGGAAGTAGTCGGTGATGCGGTCTCCGAAGGGGATCATCCCGAGCACCTTCTTGACGCCCTTCGCCTGCGACGGGTCGAGGTCCTCCACGGTGCGGCGCAGGTCGAGCAGCGTCTTGCTCACCTTGGAGCCCTCGTTGAGGCCGCCCTCCTGGAGCGCCTTGACCGGCGTGCGCAGCAGCCGGTTGCTCGACTCCGCGGCCCGGCGGATGTCCTCGTCGCCCATGGTGCGCACGTCGGCGGCCTTGGCCTCGAACTGCGGAGACTTGGACTCCGCGCTCAGGAGGGCGGCGACGTAGCCGTCGACCTTGGCGTCGAGGCCCGCGATGGCCGCCTCGGGCACCTGCGGCGCCATCTTGGGGGCGGCCGTCTCGCTGACGGGGCGGGTCGCTGCGGGGGCCACGAGGGTCAGCGACGACGTGCCCGCCGGTGGCGCCAGCGCCTGGACCGCGTCGCTCTGCGGCTGGGGCGCCGTGGCAGCCGCGGCGTCGTACGCCCCAGGCCTCGAAGGCTGGTCAGTCATGACTGGTCCTCTTCCACTGGCTTCGGCCACGTCACCCTCGGCGCGGCGCCCTTCGCGGCGGGGCGGTACCGACCGCACCCGCTCTTGTCCCTTGCAGACGTCTGGCCAATCTACGCGGTTCCCCCGAGGCCACGCAGCCGGGTTCGACCCCGACCAGACCCTGGTAGACGGGGCCGCCGGTGGAGAGGACCATGGGGGTCTCACCCGCCCGGAGGGAGGCCCCCCGTGTCCCACGCCACCGGTCCGACCGCGACGCTCGTCGACGCCCTCGAGCGGGCCCGGCGGCACCGCGCCGAGCTGCGCGAGTCCGTCGACGCCCTCGAGGCGGCCCTCGCCGCGCCGATCCCCGGGCGGGCGAAGCCGTGGCTCGAGCGGGTCCACGCGGCGATGGCCGAGCTCACCGCCGACTTCCGCGAGCACGTCGGCGTCACGGAGGGACACCAGGGCCTGTATGCCGCCGTGCTCGGGACCGAGCCGCGGCTCGGGCCGGCGGTCGACCATCTCGTCCGTGAGCACCTGCAGCTGCGGCTCGAGATCGAGGTCGTCCTCGCCGCGCTGGAGAGCAGGGGCGTGGCGGCGCCGGCCGCAGAGCTGCGCGAGCGCGGCACCCACCTGCTCGGCAACCTCGTCCGCCACCGCCAGCGCGGGGCCGACCTCGTCTACGAGGCGTACGAGGTCGACATCGGCGGCTCCGGCTGACCCGTCGCGGCGCGGCGGTGGGCCGACCGCGCGAGGTGCGGCGCGGCATACCCGCGGGTTGCGGTCGTCCCGCCCGCGGGTGAGGATGCCGGGATGACCACTGACACGAGCATCACCGTCTCCCGCACGATCGACGCGCCGGCAGCCGAGGTCTTCGACGTGCTGACGCTTCCCGCCCGTCACGTCGAGATCGACGGGTCCGGGTTCGTCGTCTCCGACCCGTCCAACGACCGGATCACCGGTGTCGGGCAGGTCTTCACGATGAACATGCAGGGCCCGCACATGGGTGGGGAGTACCAGACCGAGAACCACGTCGTCGGCTACGACAAGAACGCGCTGCTCGCGTGGAAGACCGCGCCCGCGGGCATGGAGCCGCCCGGGTGGCAGTGGGTCTGGGAGCTCAAGGCCGAGGGCAGCGACGCGACGACGGCGACCCTGACCTACGACTGGAGCGGCGTGACCGACAAGGCGCTGCTGGAGAAGCTCCACTTCCCCCTGGTCTCCCGGGAGCAGCTCGAGACCTCGCTCGGCAACCTCGCCGCCGCCACGGTCCCGTCCTGAGGCGTCCCAGCGGCCCCAACCGCCACACTCGCACCACCGCTCCACGTTTGAGCGCCGGGTCCATGGGATCCCATGGACTCGGCCCTCACCGGTGACGACGGATACCCTCCGACGACATGACGCCGACCGACCATGCCATCCCGGGGTACCCGCACGTCGAGGTCGTCCCGACGCGCTGGAACGACAACGACGTCTACGGCCACGTCAACAACGTCGTGCACTACCTCGCCATGGACACCGTCATCAACGCGTGGCTCATCGCCCATGCCGGTCTCGACATCGAGCATGGCGCGACGATCGGGCTCTGCGTGGAGTCCGGCTGTCGCTACCTCGCCCCGATCACCTACCCCGACGCGATGCTCGTAGGGCTGCGGGTCGGCCGGCTAGGGGCCTCGAGCGTGCGCTGGGAGCTGGCCATCGACCGGGCCAGCGACGGAGCCCGGGTCGCCGAGGGCAGCTTCGTCCACGTCTTCGTCGACCGCGGGTCGCGCCGCCCGACCGCGCTCGCCGAGCCGGTCCGGGCCGCTCTCCGGACCCTCGCCGCTCCGACCTGACGCCGCCCGGACGCGCGCCGCGACGAGGGATGCGGCACGCTGAGCACGCGACACGTCGACGCGTCGCCCATTGACCCGCCCCATGCGCAGGGGCAGGATGAGGTGACAGAAAGCCCTTTCCGCAGTGTGGAATTCGCGGGTGATCCCACAGATGCAGATGACCAGGAAAGAGCCAGCCCAGAGACCGGACCCCGATCACAGGAGACGTCCCGATGCCGACACCTGCAGGCGTGCATGTCACCGGCCCCATCGGCCCGCGGTTCGAGGAGGTGCTCACCGACGAGGCGCTCGCCTTCCTCGCCGACCTCCATCGCCGGTTCGACGCCCGTCGGCGCGAGCTCCTCGAGGCGCGCCAGGAACGGTATGCCGCCCTCGCCGACGGTGCGACCCTCGGCTTCCTCGCCGAGACTCAGCACGTGCGGGACGGCGACTGGCGGGTCGCTGCGCCCGCTCCGGGGCTGGAGGACCGCCGGGTCGAGATGACCGGCCCCACCGACCGCAAGATGACCATCAACGCCCTCAACTCCGGCGCCAAGGTGTGGCTTGCCGACTTCGAGGACGCCTCCACCCCGACCTGGGACAACGCCGTCAACGGCCAGCTCAACCTCATGGACGCCCTCGACGGCACCATCGACTTCACCAGTCCCGAGGGCAAGGCGTACCACCTCAAGGACGCCGCCGAGCTCGCCACCGTCGTCGCCCGCCCGCGCGGCTGGCACCTCACCGAGAAGCACGTCGAGGTCGACGGGGAGCGCCTGTCCGGCTCGCTGTTCGACTTCGGCCTCTACTTCTTCCACTGCGTCCAGCGCCAGATCGACGCGGGCAGGGGTCCCTACTTCTACCTGCCCAAGATGGAGAGCCACCTCGAGGCCCGGCTCTGGAACGACGTCTTCGTCCGGGCCCAGGAGTGCCTCGGCATCCCCCGGGGGACGATCCGCGCGACCTGTCTCATCGAGACCTACCCCGCGGCCTTCGAGATGGACGAGATCCTCTACGAGCTGCGCGACCACTCGTCCGGGCTCAACGCCGGCCGTTGGGACTACATCTTCAGCGTCATCAAGAAGTTCCGGACCCGGGGCCGCGACTTCATGCTGCCCGACCGGGCCCAGGTCACGATGACGGTCCCCTTCATGCGCGCCTACACCGAGCTGCTCGTGCGCACCTGCCACCGGCGGGGGGCCCACGCGATCGGGGGGATGGCCGCCTTCATCCCGAGCAAGGACCCCGAGGTCAACGAGGGCGCCTTCGCCAAGGTCCGCGAGGACAAGACCCGCGAGGCGGGCGACGGGTTCGACGGGTCGTGGGTGGCCCATCCCGGCATGGTCGAGCTGTGCAAGGAGGTCTTCACCGAGGTCCTCGGTGACCGGCCCAACCAGCTGGACAGGACCCGTGACGACGTCCACGTCGCCGCCGACGACCTGCTTGACGTCAAGTCCACCCCCGGCAGCATCACCGAGGCCGGGCTGCGCAGCAACATCAGCGTGGGCATCCAGTACCTCCACTCGTGGCTGCGAGGCTCGGGCGCGGTCGGCATCTTCAACCTCATGGAGGACGCCGCCACCGCGGAGATCTCCCGTTCACAGGTCTGGCAGTGGATGCACGGCGCCGTCGAGCTCGACACCGGTGACGTCGTCACCAGGGAGCTGGTCACCCGCCTCGTCGACGAGGAGATCGGCGTGCTTCCCGGCGACCCCAGCGACTACGCCCACGCCCGCGACACCTTCATGGCCGTCGCGGTGGCCGACGACTTCGCCGAGTTCCTCACCCTGCCCGCCTACGAGCAGATGGCCTGACCACCGGACGGCGCCGAGCCGGCACAGGCACCAATGCCCAGCCGGCAACACCACGCAGGAGGGAGACGCATGGAGGCTCACGGTCTGGCCGCCGAGCTCGCGCCCCTGCTTCCGCAGGGGGCGGTCATCACCGACCGGCAGCGGCTGCGCACCTATGAGTGCGACGGTCTCGCCCACCACAAGGTCATCCCGGGGCTCGTCGTCCTGCCCGAGACCGCCGAGCAGGTCGCGGCCGTGGTGCGGGCCTGCGCGCGGCACGGCATACCGTTCGTCGCGCGCGGCGCCGGCACCGGCCTCTCCGGCGGCGCGCTGCCCCACGCCGACGGGGTCCTCATCGTCCTGTCCAAGATGCGCGCGATCCTCGAGATCGACCGCGACAACCAGCGGGCCGTGGTCGAGCCCGGTGTCGTCAACCTCCAGCTCTCGCGCGCCGCCCAGCCGGGCGGCTACTACTACGCCCCCGACCCGTCGAGCCAGCAGGTCTGCTCGATCGGCGGCAACCTCGCCGAGAACTCGGGCGGCGCGCACTGCCTCAAGTACGGCTTCACGACCGGCCACGTCACCGGGGTCCAGCTCGTCACGCCGCAAGGCGAGCTCGTCGAGATCGGGGGCAAGGCACCCGACCTGCCCGGGTATGACCTCCTCGGCGCCATCGTCGGCTCCGAGGGCACGCTCGGCATCGCGACCCGGATCACCGTGCGCCTGACGCGGACACCCGAGGCGGTCAGGACCCTGCTCGCGGGGTTCCCCGACACCGACACCGCCGGGCGGGCCGTCTCGGCGGTCATCGCCGCAGGGATCATCCCCGCGGCGATCGAGATGATGGACGCGCTCGCCATCGAGGCCGCCGAGGCGGCCGTGCAGTGCGGCTATCCGGCCGGGGCCGGCGCCGTGCTCATCGTTGAGCTCGACGGGCCGGCCGCCGAGGTCGGGCACCAGTTCGAGCAGGTCACCGAGATCTGCACCGTGTCGGGGGCGTCCGAGATCCGGGTGGCCGCCGACGACGTCGAGCGCGCCCTGTTCTGGAAGGGCCGCAAGTCGGCCTTCGCCGCGGTCGGGCGGATCAGCCCCGACTACATCGTCCAGGACGGCGTCGTCCCGCGCACCGCGCTGCCCGAGGTGCTGCGCCGCATCGCCCAGCTCTCCGCGGACGCCGGGGTCAGGGTCGCCAACGTCTTCCACGCCGGCGACGGCAACCTCCACCCGCTCGTCCTCTTCGACGACGCGGTGCCGGGCGAGGCCGAGCGCGCCGAGCAGGTCTCGGGCTCGATCATCGACCTCTGCATCGAGTTCGGCGGCTCGATCACCGGCGAGCACGGCGTCGGCTCCGACAAGGCGAAGTACATGCCGCGCATGTTCGCCGCCGACGACCTCGACACCATGCAGCTGCTCCGGTGCGCCTTCGACCCCGCCGGGATCTCGAACCCCGGCAAGGTGTTCCCCACCCCGCGCCTGTGCGGCGAGGTCCCGGGGCGCCACCGCGGGGCACACCCGCTCGTCACGGCGGGGAAGGCGGAGCAGTTCTGATGACGCTCACCGACACCGAACTGCTGCCGCGCCTCGCCGAGGCGGCGGGCGGCGACGCCCGGGAAGGTGGCCCGCAGGACCACGTCGACGGTATGCCGTGCCGCTGGG
>JBBRZC010000034.1:0-23687 GCA_038237075.1 Actinomycetales bacterium | reverse complement strand
GGCCTGCCAGGGATGTGCACCATCCACGCCAACTCGGCCCGGGAGGCGGTCATCAAGATGTGCACGCTCCCCTTGTTGGCCGGCGAGAACGTCGGATCCAGGTTCGTCGTGCCCACCGTGGCCTCCTCGATCGACATCGTGATCCACCAGGCTCTCGAGCGGGACGGCGTCCGGCGGGTACGCGAGATCGTCGCGGTGCCGGGCCGGGTCGAGGGCGACGTCATCGAGGTCGCCGACCTGTTCACCTCCCGCTCGGGGACCCTGCGCCGCAGCGACGGCTTCCCCCCGCACGTGGACCGCTTCGAGCGGGCGGGCTACGACGTCGCGGCCCTGCTGGCCCAGGAGCCCTGATGCGCGGACTTGCCATCGGGCTCACGCTGGGCCTTGGCCTCTTCTGCATCTGGTGGTCGACGTGGCCACGCGAGAGCGCGCCTCCGCGGGCGGGCAGGACGCGCGTGAGCGACCGGCTACGGGACGAGCTCGCGCAGGCGGGATATGTCAGCGTGACGCCGGGCAACGTCGTCACCGCCTGCATCCTGGGCGCGATCCTCGTCTTCGCGATCGTGGAGGTGAGCACCCGGGTCGTCCCCATCGCCTGCTGCTTCGCGCTCATGGCCGGCTACGCTCCGCTCGCCCTCGTGCGGATGCGCGCGCGCAAGCGTCGGGCGCAGCTGCGTGACCTGTGGCCGGACGCTGTCGACAACATCGGGTCGGCCGTGCGCGCCGGTCTCGCGCTGCCGGAGGCGTTGAGCCAGCTCGCCGTGCGAGGGCCCGAGGAGCTGCGGCCGGCGTTCGCTGCCTTCGCTGAGGACTACCGCACCAGCGGACGGTTCCAGGACTGCCTCGACCGGCTCAAGGAGCGGTTGGGCGACCCCGTGGGAGACCGGCTCATCGAGTCGCTGCGCATCGCCCGCGAGGTCGGCGGGTCCGACCTCGGCCGGCTGCTGCGCACCCTGTCGACGTTCCTGCGGGAGGACGCCCGGACCCGTGCCGAGCTCGAGACCCGGCAGGGCTGGACGGTCAACGCGGCCCGGCTCGCCAGCGCCGCGCCGTGGGTCGTCCTGGGCATGCTCTCGCTCCAGCGCGACTCGCTGCGCGCCTACAGCTCGACCGGCGGAGTCCTCGTGCTCGTCATCGGCGGAGCCGTCACCCTCGTGGCCTACCGGCTCATGGTGCACATCGGTCGCCTCCCCGAGGACGAGCGGGTGCTTCGATGACCCTGTTCCGTGAGCTGGCGGCGTCCGGCTGGAGCGGCCCGGGCGCACTGCTCGGCGCGGCGACGGCCCTCGGGGTGGCGTTCGTCGTGGCCGGGCTGCCGGTGTCGCGCCGGCCCGGTCTCGAGGCTCGCCTCGAGCCCTACCTCAGGGACGCGCCACGTCCATCGCGCCTCCTCGCGCTCGGCCGGGCCGCGGGAGTCCCCGGCCTGGGCGTCTCCCGCGTGTTCCGTCCCCTGCTCACCGACCTCGCCGCCGGCGTCGAACGCCTCCTCGGCGGCGCCTCCTCGGTCCGCCGTCGGCTCCAGCGGGCCGGCCAACCGCCCGACGTCGAGCGCTTCCGGGCCGAGCAGGTCATCTGGGGCACGGTCGGTGCGCTCGTAGGCATCGTCCTCGGAGTCCTCGCCATCGCCACCCGGGGGGCCTCCGCCCTTCCCGTCGTGCTTCTCGTCGTGTGCTTCGCAGGCGCTGGGATCATCGCCCGCGACCAGTGGCTGTCCCAGGAGGCCAACCGGCGGGAGCAGCGCATGCTGGCCGAGTTCCCCACCGTGGCCGAGCTCCTCGCCCTGGCCGTCAGCGCCGGGGAGGGTGCCACCGGGGCGCTCGACCGGGTATGCCGCCTCTCCCGCGGCGAGCTGTCCGGTGAGCTCGCCGCCTGTCTCGCCGACGCCCGCGCCGGTGCGAACCTCCAGACCGCGCTCCAGGGCCTCGCCGACCGGACCGGGCTGATGAGCCTCGCCCGGTTCGTCGACGGCATCGTCGTCGCCGTCGAACGGGGCACGCCGCTGGCGGAGGTTCTTCGTGCGCAGGCCCAGGACGTGCGCGAGGCCGGCCGGCGCTCGGTCATGGAGCAGGGGGGCAAGAAGGAGATCGCGATGATGATCCCCGTCGTGTTCCTCGTCCTGCCCGTCACGGTGCTCTTCGCCGTCTATCCGGGCATCACCCTCCTGCGCCTCAACGTCTGACCGTCCGCCTGAACCACGACAAACAACCACCACGCACCCCAAGGGGAAACCATGACCCGCCTCACCAACCACTTTGCCCGCGCCCTCGGCCGCCGCGACCGCGGTGACGTCCCCGGATGGGTCCTCATCACCGTGATGACCGCGGGGCTGGTCTCGGCCCTGTGGCTCGTGGCCGGCCCGGCCCTTGTCGGACTCTTCCAAACCGCTCTCAACGGTGTCAGCCATCCCTGACGCCACCCCTCGGCCTTGGCCGGGGCGGAGGTTCTGCCGCGGCCTCGACCAGCTCAGCCGTCTCAGCCGCCTCGGCTGTCTCAGGGCGCCCCGGGACCGCGGCTCGGCGATCGCGGAGTTCGCCATGGTCTCGGTCCTTGTGCTCGTCCTCGGCCTGGGGGTTCTCCAGCTGGGACTCATGCTCTACGTGCGGAACGCCCTCATCTCGAGCGCCTCCGAGGGGGCCCGACTCGGCGCACGGGCGGGTTCGTCGGTGGCCGACGGGACCGCGCGCACCGTGAGCCTCATCACCCGTGACCTCTCTCCTGCCTATGCCCAGGGGGTGACCGGGACGACCACCACCGCTGCAGGAGTCCGCGTCGTCGACGTGACGGTCACGGCACCCGTACCGGTGATCGGTCTCCTCGGGCCCTCGGGCGCGATGACCGTCCACGGTCGGGCCTTCGACGAGGCCCAGTGAGCGCGAGGTGACCGGGTTGACGCAGGCCGGGCGCAGACTGCGCGCGCGCCTGTCGCGACGCGACGACGGCCGGGCCATCGTCGAGTTCCTCGTGGTCGGCCTGCTCGTGCTCCTCCCGCTCATCTACCTCGTGATCGCCCTGGCCCGCGTCCAGGCCGCAGCGTTCGCCGTCTCGGCGGCGTCCCGGGAGGCGGGTCGGGCCTTCACGACGGCCGCGACCGACGCGGAGGCCCAGCCGCGGGCCCTGGCGGCGGCGGCCATCTCCTTCCAGGACTACGACTTCGGGACCGCAGGCCGTGTCGTCATCGACTGTGACGGGACGCCGTGCCTGCGACCCCAGGGACGGGTTCGCATCGTCGCCTCGGTCGACGTGCGACTCCCGCTCGTGCCGGGCTTCCTCGCGGGGGCGCTGCCGGCCTCCGTCCCGGTGTCCGCGACCAACGTCGCCACGGTCGACCGGTTCGCCGACCGATGAGCTCGAGATCCGACCTGAGCGGTTTCCTCTCGGATATCAGGCGCGGCCTCCGGCGCCCTCTCGGCCGTCGGCGTGACGAGGGGCAGGTGAGCGTCCTCATCCTCGGCCTGCTCTCGATCGTGCTCGTCCTCGTCATCGGTGGGGTCGACGTCACCGCGGCCCAGATCGCGCGGACCCGGCTGCTCGACGCTGCCGACGCCGCCGCCCTCGACGCCGCCGACGCCCTGGACGAGGGCGGCGCCTACTCCGGTGGCATCGGCGGGTCGGTCGCCGTGAGCAACGCCACCGTCGCCGACGCCGCGGCCCGCAACCTCGCGACGCGGCCGCGGCCGCCCGGGATCACCGCCTGGCGCACGGCCGGGGGGACCGGCTCACCCGACGGCCAGACGGCGGTCGTCGTCGTGCAGGGCGTGGCCGACCTGCCCCTGACCGGCGGCATCCTCAGTGCCCTCGGCGGGTCGGTGAACATCACCGTCGAGTCGCGGGCCCGGGCCCCCCTGCGCTGAGCCGGCGCCAACCGCTGCTGCCGTAGGCTCACGTCTCGTGGCCGTCGACTTCACCGAAGAGCTCAAGACCCTCCGCGCGACCATGGACTCGGTGCGCGAGGTGACGAACCTCGAGGGCCTCAAGGCGCAGATCACCGACCTCGAGGCCCAGGCGTCGGTGCCGAACCTGTGGGATGACCAGGAGCGGGCTCAGCTGGTGACGTCGTCCCTCTCCCGGGCCAACTCCGAGCTCGAACGGGTCATGACGATGGACAGCCGCATCGCCGACCTCGAGACGCTCGTCGAGATGGGCACCGAGGACGGCGGCGACGCCGAGACGATGGCCGAGGCCGATCGGGAGCTGACCTCGATCAAACGGTCTCTCGGCGAGCTCGAGGTGCGCACCCTGCTCAACGGCGAGTACGACGAGCGCGAGGCCGTCGTGACGATCCGCTCCGGCGCCGGTGGCGTCGACGCCGCCGACTTCGCCGAGATGCTCATGCGGATGTACCTGCGCTGGGCCGAGCGCCACGGCTACCCCACCGCGGTCCTCGACACCTCCTACGCGGAGGAGGCGGGCCTGAAGTCCGCCACCTTCGAGGTCAAGGCCCCCTACGCCTTCGGCCACCTCACCGTCGAGGCGGGCACCCACCGGCTCGTGCGGATCAGCCCCTTCGACAACCAGGGTCGCCGCCAGACGTCGTTCGCGGCGGTCGAGGTCATCCCGCTCATCGAGTCCGACGACTCCGTCGAGATCCCCGACAACGAGATCAAGGTCGACGTCTTCCGCTCCTCCGGCCCAGGCGGGCAGTCGGTCAACACGACGGACTCCGCGGTGCGGATGACCCACCTCCCCACCGGCATCGTCGTGTCGATGCAGAACGAGAAGTCGCAGATCCAGAACCGCGCCGCCGCGCTGCGGGTGCTCCAGTCGCGGCTCCTCCTCGTGCGCAAGGCGGAGGAGGACGCCACCAAGAAGGAGATGGCCGGCGACGTGAAGGCGAGCTGGGGCGACCAGATGCGCTCCTACGTCCTGCACCCCTACCAGATGGTCAAGGACCTGCGCACGGAGTACGAGGTGGGCAACACCTCCGGAGTCTTCGACGGCGACATCGACGGCTTCATCGAGGCGGGCATCCGCTGGAGACGCAACGCCGAGAGGGGCAACTGACCGGACCGCGCCGCGAGTCGCCTATCCTTGGCCGTATGCCGTGAGCCCGGCAGCAGCGTCGCCGCCCGGGCCCAAGGCGCATCGGGTCTCGATGTGGTCTCGATTTCGATGTCGGTCCGACCGGGTCGGCAGGTGGCCATGATGGGCCCTACGGTCGTCAAGCGGGGGAGTCCACGACTCCAAACGAGGGGAGAGTGAGCCTGCGTGAGCGTCGAGTCGGTCGTCACCGGGCTGCGGCCCGCCCGGGACCGGGCCGTCGGTCTGGTCACTCGCGAGGCGCGGGAGACCGCCCGGGCGTGGCGTGTCCCTGCCGTCCGCCGCGGCACCCTCGGCGTGGCGCTCATCGCGGCAGGAAGCCTGACGCCGGCTTTCCTCCCGCCGATCAACCCCTTCGTGAACGTCCCGCTCCTCGGCCGGCTGCAGACCCAGCCGGGACAGCTCATCGCCACCGCGGTGCTCATGGCAGGGGTGCTCCTGCTCCTCGACGGCTGGCTGCGCCTGCGCCCGCGGCCGGGCCACCCCCGTCCGGTGCGCCAGGTGCTCTGGCTCTGGTCGTTGCCGCTCCTGCTGGCGCCACCCCTGTTCAGCCGGGACGCCTACAGCTATGCCGCCCAGGGCCGCATCGTCCACGTCGGGCTCGACCCCTACCGTGACGGTCCCTCGGGGGTCATCGAGTCGTACGCCCAGAACGTCGACCCGTTGTGGCTGTACACGCCGGCCCCCTACGGGCCGCTGCAGCTGCAGATCCAGCACCTCATCGTCAACGTCATCGGTCTCCATCCCTACCTCGCCGCCGTGGCCATGCGGCTTCCCGCCGTCATCGGTGTGGTCCTCGTGGCGGTCCTCCTGCCTCGGCTCGCCCGTCGCCTCGGCTACGGCGTGTCCATGACGACGTGGCTCGCCGTGCTCAACCCGTTGCTCGTCATCCACCTCGTCGGCGGTGCCCACAACGACTCGCTCATGCTCGGCCTCATGGTCCTCGGGGTCTGGCTGGCCGTGGAGCACCGGCCGTGGCTCGCCGCCGTCGCCGTGGCCGCCGCTGCCGCGATCAAGGCGCCCGGCGTGCTCGCGCTGCTCGTCGTCGTCGCCGTCCGGGCGCGCCGGCGCACCGGGTCCGTGCCGAGCCTGCGTGAGCTGGTGCGCGAGGCGGTGCCGCTGGGCGCTGTGTGCGTGGCGACGTTCGCCGCGATCACCGCCGCGTCGGGCCTTGGCTACGGCTGGATCGGGGCGCTGGGCGTGCCCGGAGCCGTGCGTTCGATCCTCTCGCCGCCCACCGCGCTGGGGATGGGCCTCGAGCAGGCGCTCATGGGCATCCACATCCCCGACGCCTGGGGAACCACGGTCACCGTCGTCCAGGGCGTCGCCCTGCTGGCCGGAGTCCTGGTCGCCGTCCGCATCGCGGTCCGGATGGGCCCGGTCACACCGGTGCGGGCGCTGGCCTGGGTCGGCGGCATCCTCGTCGTCAGCGGGCCGGTCGTGCACCCGTGGTACGCCCTGTGGGGCGGCCTGCTCTACGCCATGACCGAGGGCGGCCACGAGCGGCGTCGACGCCTGCTCGTCTGGGGCACCGCCGGTCTCGTCGTCTACAGCGCCGTCGACTCCGCGTTCCGCAACGGCGCCGTGGCCCTCGGGGTCACCGCCGCGCTCGCGCTCGCCTGGCTGGCCTCGGGTCACGACCGTGACCTGGGGAGCGACCTCGACCCAGGGCTCGAGGGCCCGCGAGGCGCCCACCTCGACGTCGTCGACCTCGAACCGGATCCCGAGTCCGTACCCGAGTCCGAGTCCGAGCCCAAGTCCGACCCCGCGCTCGTCGAGAGCGCGCTCGTGGGACCCGGACCCCAGCGCGGCGAGCGCTGAGAGGCCCGCCCGCCACGCCGCGCCCCACGGGTAACACCTGTTTCATAGGTACGGCACGTACTCTCAAAGGCGCGACGGACCTCCGCCGGGGTGCGTCCTGCCCGACTCCATGAGCCCGAGAGCAGCCGACGATGATCCTGTTCGACAGTGTCACGAAGACCTACCCCCGCACCACGCGCCCGGCCCTCGACGACGTGTCGCTCGAGGTCGAGCGGGGCGAGTTCGTCTTCGTCGTCGGCCAGTCCGGGTCGGGCAAGTCCACCCTGCTTCGCCTCGTGCTCAGGGAGGAGAACGCCACCGACGGGTCGGTCTTCGTCGCCGGGCGCGAGCTCGCCGACCTGCCCGACCGCAAGGTGCCCGCGCTTCGTCGCGAGATCGGCACCGTCTTCCAGGACTTCCGGCTGCTGCCCAGCAAGACCGTCTACCAGAACGTCGCCTTCGCCCTTCAGGTCATCGGCAGGCCCCGCACGGTCATTCGCCAGACGGTGCCCGAGACGCTGGCCATGGTCGGGCTCGAGGGCAAGGAGAAGAGGCTTCCGCACGAGCTCTCCGGCGGCGAGCAGCAACGCGTCGCCATCGCCCGGGCGGTGGTCAACAAGCCGGCGATCCTCCTCGCCGACGAACCCACCGGCAACCTCGACCCCGGCACGAGCGTCGAGATCGTCAGGCTGCTCGAGCGCATCAACCGCTCGGGCACGACCATCGTCATGGCCACCCATGACCGCCACATCGTCAACGCCTTCCGCAAGCGGGTCGTCGAGCTCCAGCAGGGCCGGGTCATCCGCGACGACGCCAGTGGCGAGTACGGCACGAGCGAGTCGGTGGTGCCCCGGTTCGAGCCCCGGACCGCGGAGCCGGGTCCGCAGCAGGAACCACGGCAGGAACCAATACAGGAACAGCAGGACGGCGCCGAGCGGGTCCCCGTCGTGGCCCAGCGCAGCGGCGACCACCACGGCATACTCGCGCCCCGAGCCCAGACCCCGCAGCGGACCGGCCGGCTCCGGTTCCGCCGCACCTAGGACGAGAGATGCGCCTGACCTTCCTCCTCGGCGAGATCGGCAACGGACTGCGCCGCAACGTGTCCATGGTCGTGTCGGTCGTCCTCGTGACGATGATCTCGATGTACCTGCTCGGCCTCGGCCTGCTCGCCCAGCGGCAGGTCGACACCATGAAGGACTTCTGGTACGACCGCGTGCAGGTGTCCGTCTTCCTCTGCGTCGACAAGTCCCTCTACCCCAGCTGCGGGGGCGCCGCGACGACGGCGGCGCAGCGCGAGCAGGTCAAGGCGCAGCTCGAGCAGATGAAGCCGCCGGTGCGCGACGTCTACTACGAGTCCCAGGCTCAGGCCTACCAGCGCTTCAAGGACCAGTTCCGCAACTCCCCGCTCGGCGAGCAGGCGACCGAGCGGGCCTTCGCCGACTCGTTCCGGGTCTCGCTCACGGACGCGGGCAAGTACGACGTCATCGCGAGCTCGTTCCAGGGCGCGCCCGGCGTCGGCAAGGTCCAGGACCAGAAGCAGCTGTTGGACAAGTTCTTCTCGTTCATGAACGTCGTCTCGTGGTCGGCGATCGCCCTCGCCACCCTCATGGTCGTCTGTGCCACCCTGCTCATGGCCACGACGATCCGCCAGACGGCCTTCAGCCGGCGACGCGAGACCGGAATCATGCGGCTCGTCGGGGCCTCGAACTTCACCATCCGGGTCCCCTTCATCATGGAGACGGTGGTCTCCGCGATGATCGGCGCGGGGCTGGCCATGGTCCTGCTGTGGGCGACGGTCCGCTACGGGATCTCCGGATACCTCAGCAACGCCATGCTCGACACGGCGTTCATCGGCGTGCCCGACGTCCTGGCCATCGCCCCCTGGGTGGTCGGTGGGGTCGTCGGCCTTGCCGTGCTCACCTCGGGCTTCACGTTGCGCCGCTACCTGCGCGTCTAGACTGTCACGTCGGTTGGGAAGGAGCCTGATGCAGCATCTCTCACGGGAGACCAGCCGCCTGCGCCGCGCCGCGGCAGCGGGAGTCGCGCTCGCCTGCGCGGCAGCGCTCGGGCTGGCCGGCGGCGCCGCGCGAGCCGACACCGGTGACGAGAAGCGGGCCGCCGACCAGCAGGTGCAGCAGCTCCAGGACGCCCTCGAGGGCACGAGCACCGAGCTCGCGACTGCCTACCTCGCCCTGCAGGCGACCCAGGCCAGGGTCCCGGCGGCCCGGGCCGCGCTCGCGTCCGCACAGACTGCCGAGAAGGCCGCTGACCGGCACAACGACGAGGTCGCCGCCAGGCTCGAGGTCGCGCGCGCCAACGAGGCGCGCGTGCTGGAGGCGACGGCGGCCAGCTCTCAGCGCCTCGCGGACACCCAGACGAACCTCGACAACTTCGCCGCGGACATGTTCCAGGGCGGCGGCGGGGGCTCCCAGCTCGCGGTAGCCCTCGGGGCCACCAGCATCGACGACTTCGCCAGCCGTCTCGTCCTTGCCGACACCGTGACGTCGCTGACCAACACCGCGCTGAAGGACCTCCAGAACGCCCGGGCCGACGGCACGGCGCAGACGGCCTACCTCACCGCGGTCCGGGCCGAGATCGTCGACCTCAAGCAGCAGGCCGAGGCGGCACTCGAGCGGGCCACGACCGCCCGGGCCGCTGCCGCGAAGGCCAAGAAGGGCCTGGACGACCTCGTCGCGCAGCAGGCTGCCTTCGCCGCTCAGGTGGAGGCGAAGAAGGCCGACGAGGCGGTCCGGCTCGCCGCAGCCGAGGCCGAGCAAGCCCGGCTGCAGGCGGTCCTCGTCGAGCAGGCACGCCGCGCCGCCGCCGCCGAGGCCGCTCGCGCCGCCGCGGCCCGCCGTGCGGGTCGGACCTTCGTGGCCGTCACGGGAGGCACGGGCTTCCTCAGCTACCCCGCCAACGGGCCGATCACCTCCGAGTTCGGCCAGCGGTTCCACCCCATCCTCCACGTGTGGAAGCTCCACTCCGGCACCGACTTCGGCATCCCCTGCGGGACGCCCGTCTACGCGACGGCCGACGGCACCATCCTCAGCGCCGGCTGGGGCGGGGGAGACGGCAACCGGATCGTCATCGACCACGGGATCGTCAGTGGCGTGGACCTCGCGACGACCTACAACCACCTCTCCTCGTTCGCCAGGAGCGGCGGCCAGGTCTCCCGCGGCCAGCTCATCGCCTACTCCGGCAGCACCGGCTACTCCACCGGCTGCCACCTCCACTTCGAGACCCTGGAGAACGGCCAGTTCGTCAACCCGCGCAAGTGGATCTGACCCGGCCGACCGCGGACCGGGCCGGTAGCGTGGGTTGCAGGCGGCCGCACGGCATACGGTGGAGTCTGTGAGCGTGCCTTGACAAGGCACCCGGCGAGAGGACAGCAGTGGCGAAGGAACGCGCTCGCAGCGTCGTCGCGAGCAACCGTAAGGCGCGCCACGACTACCACATCGAGGACACCTACGAGGCGGGGCTCGCGCTCATGGGCACCGAGGTCAAGGCGCTGCGCGCCGGCCGCTGCTCGCTCGTCGACGGCTACGCCCAGTTCACCGGCGACGAGCTCTGGCTCGAAGGGGTTCATATCCCGGAGTACACCCAGGGCACCTGGACCAACCACGCCCCCCGCCGGCGCCGCAAGCTGCTCCTGCACCGCGACGAGCTGCGCAAGATCGCGGGCAAGACGCGCGAGAGCGGGCGCACCATCGTGCCGCTGAGCCTGTACTTCAAGGACGGCCGGGCCAAGGTGGAGATCGCTCTCGCGACCGGCAAGAAGGAGTACGACAAGCGCCAGACGCTGCGCGAGCGCCAGGACCGGCGCGAGGCCGAACGGGCCATCAGCACCCGGGCGAGCCGATGACCGCTGCGGGGAGACGGCGTCGCGCCGGCGGGCGGGGCCGGCGCACGGCGGCCCTGTATGCCGTGCTCGCGGCGTTCGCGGCGATGGTCACCCTGCCGGCGGCCGCCTGGGCCGGCCCCGCTGCGCCGGCAGCGCGGGCAGCGCGGGCAGCGCCGGTGGCGCCGGCGGCGCCGGCGGCGAACGACCTGACCGACCGGATGGCGTCGTTCACGGCGGCCTACGTCCTCGAGCAGGACGGCGGGGCCACCGTCACCGAGACCATCGACTACCGGTTCGGCTCCGACGGCCGGGCGCGGCACGGGATCTTCCGCAACGTCGTGGTGCGCCAGGGTGTCGAGGGCAGCGACGCCGACACCTACCGGTACTACGGGCTCGGCGACGTGCGCGTGTCGAGCCCGACCGGGGCGCCCACCGGCGTCAAGCTCATCGAGCAGGGGCCGGCGACCCAGATCAAGATCGGCGACGCCAACACGACGATCGACGGACCGCAGACCTACGTCATCAGCTACCACCTCTCCCACGTCATGAACCCGTTCACCGACCATGCGGAGTTCTTCGAGAACATCTTCAAGGACGACACCGTCCCCAAGGACACCGTCAAGGTCACCGTCGACGGGCCCGGCGGCGTCACCGAGGCGAAGTGCTCGCGGGGCAACAGCGGCGCCGGCACCCCCTGTGACAGCGCGCAGCCCGGCTCGCCGGCGACCTTCATCGTGACGAACCTGCTCGGGGGCGAGGGCATGACCGTCGCGACGAAGCTGCCGCGGGCCGGCTTCGGAGCCCTGGCCCCCGACATCCGCAGCGGCGGCTCGGCCGTCAGCTCGGGCCAGGCCAAGGCGATCACCGTGCTCGCCCTCGGCGGCGGTGTGGTCATCCCCGTCGTCGCGGCGGGGCTCATGGCCACCCTCGTCGCCACCCGCGGCCGCGACGAGTGGTATGCCGGGATGACGCCAGGACTCACCCCGGGAGCGGCGGCCGGTGCCACGCCCACCGTGAAGGGGCGGACCCCGACGATCGCCGTGCAGTTCACCCCGCCGCCCGGGGTGCAGCCCGGCATGGTCGGCACCATCGTCGACGAGTCGGTCGACACCGTCGACGTGTCCGCGACCGTGGTCGACCTCGCGGTGCGTGGCTTCCTCCAGATCGAGGAGACGCAGTCGGGCGGGATGTTCTCGCGCACCGACTGGTTGCTCACCAGGCTCGTCCCGGCGGCCGGGGAGGACCTGCGCACCTACGAGGCGACGGTGCTCGAGGGGATCTTCCGCGAGTCCAACCCGGTCAGCCTCTCGGACCTGAAGTTCCACTTCGCCGACACCCTCAAGCTGGCCACCTCGCAGATGTACGACGAGGTCGTCGACCGCGGGTGGTTCCGCCGGTCACCGCAACGGCAGCGGCAGGGCTGGCAGGCGCTGGGCTTCCTCCTCATCGGGGCCGGCGCGGCGTCGACCTTCCTCCTCGGCGCGGCGACGAGCGGCATCGACAAGACCGCGGGCATCGGGATCGGTATTCCCTCGGGTGTCGTCCTCGGCATCGGCCTCGTCGTGGCCGGGATGGTCTTCTGGTTCCTCGGCAAGCGGATGGCCGCCAAGACGGCCGAGGGCTCCGCGATGCTGGCCCAGTCCCTGGGCTTCAAGCAATACCTTGTCACCGCCGAGGCGAACCAGATCCGGTTCGAGGAGGCCCAGTCGATCTTCAGCCGCTACCTGCCCTACGCGATCGTCTTCGGCGTCGCCGACCGCTGGGCGTCCACGTTCCAGAAGGTCGCAGAGGCCGCCGCGGCGGCGGGGCAGCAGGTCATGATGCCGACGTGGTACCTCTACAGCGGCGCGGCCTTCCCGAACTTCAACGGCATCGCCGACGGGGTCGGCAGCTTCGCGACGAGCGCCGGGGGCACCTTCGCGGCCACGGCGTCCTCCGGGTCCTCGGGCGGCTCCGGGTTCTCCGGAGGCAGCTTCTCCGGAGGCGGCATGGGCGGCTCGAGCTCCGGCTCCTGGTAGGGGTCAGCTGGGGTCGGTCTCGGCTGCGGTTGCGGCGGGGGCCACGCCCGACCCGATGACGAGCAGGAGGTCGCCGCCCTCGACCTGCTGCTGCTGGCTGATGGCGAGCCGCTCGACGACGCCGGACACCGGAGCGGTGATCGCGGCCTCCATCTTCATGGCCTCGATCGTCGCGACGGTCACGCCGGCCTCGACCCGAGCGCCCTCCTCGACGGTCACCGACACGACCCCCCCGAACGGCGCGGGCACCTGCCCCTTGCTCGACGGGTCGGCCTTCTCTGCCTGGCGCACGTTCACCTTGATCGAGGTGTCGCGCACCTGCACCGGACGAAGCTGCCCGTTGACGGTGCACATCACGGTGCGCATGCCCCGCTCGTCCGGCTCCGACACCGACTGCACGCCGAGGATGAGCTTCTTGCCGGGCTGCAGGTCGACGTCGTGCTCGATGCCGACCTCGAGCCCGTGGAGGAACTCCACCGTCCCGAGCACCGACAGGTCCGAGTACCGCTCCCGGCTGGCCTCGAACTCGGCGGTCGGTCCTGGGAAGAGCAGCCGGTTGAGGGTATGCCGTGGGCTCGCCGCGAGCGCCGCCTCGTCGTCGCTGCTCAGCTCCGTCACGGCCGGTGTGGACCTGCGGCCCTCGAGCGCCCGGGTCCGGAACGGCTCGGGCCACCCTCCGGGTGGGTCGCCGAGGTCGCCACGCAGGAAGCCGATGACCGAGTCGGGGATGTCGTAGCGCGTCGGGTCGGCCGCGAAGTCGTCGGGGTCGGCCTGGGCGCCCACGAGCGCGAGCGCGAGGTCGCCGACGACCTTCGAACTCGGGGTCACCTTGACGATGTTGCCGAGGATCCGGTTCGCCGCGGCATACATGTCCTCCACCGCCTCGAACCGCTCGCCGAGCCCGAGGGCGATCGCCTGCTGGCGCAGGTTCGACAGCTGCCCCCCGGGGATCTCGTGGGTGTAGACCCTGCCGGTGGGGGAGAGCAGGCCGGACTCGAACGGCCGGTAGAGGGTCCGCATGGCCTCCCAGTAGGGCTCGAGGCTGCACACGGCCGCGAGGTCGAGGTCGGTCTCGCGGGCGGTGCCGAGGGTCGCCGCGACGAGCGACGACATCGGGGGCTGGCTCGTCGTGCCGGCCATCGACGCGCTCGCGACGTCGACGGCGTCGACCCCGGCCTCGATGGCCGCGAGCAGGGTCGCGAGCTGGCCGCCGGCGGTGTCGTGGGTGTGCAGGTGAACGGGCAGGTCGAAGCGATCTCGCAGCGCCGAGACGAGGGTCCGGGCGGCGGGGGCGCGCAGGAGGCCGGCCATGTCCTTGATGGCGAGGACGTGCGCTCCGGCGTCGACGATCTCCTCGGCCAGCCGCAGGTAGTAGTCGAGGGTGTAGAGCCGCTCGGCCGGGCTGGTCAGGTCTCCGGTGTAGCACAGCGCGACCTCGGCGACGGCCGTCCCTGTGGCGCGCACCGCGTCGATGGCCGGGCGCATCTGGGCGACGTCGTTGAGCGAGTCGAAGATCCGGAAGATGTCGATGCCGGTGCGCGCGGCCTCGGTGACGAACGCGTCGGCGACGCGGGTCGGGTACGGCGTGTAGCCCACGGTGTTGCGCCCGCGCAGGAGCATCTGGAGTGGCAGGTTGGGCATGGCCCCGCGCAGGGCCTCGAGCCGCTCCCACGGGTCCTCGGAGAGGAACCGCAGCGCGACGTCGTAGGTCGCGCCGCCCCACGCCTCGACGGAGAGCAGCTGCGGGGTCTGCCGGGCCACGTAGGGGGCGACGTGCAGCAGGTCGCGCGTGCGCACCCGGGTGGCGAGCAGCGACTGGTGGGCGTCGCGGAACGTCGTGTCGGTCACGGCGACCGCGGTCTGCGCGCGCAGGGCGGCGGCGAACCTCTCCGGGCCCTGGCGCACGAGCCGGTCCCGGGCACCGGGCGGCGCAGGCACTGTGAGGTCGGCGGGCGGCAGCTTCCCGCGGGGGGAGACGTGGCTGCGGGCCGGTCCGTGCGGCTGGTTGACGGTGCGCTCGGCGAGGTAGGTGAGCAGCTTGGTGCCCCGGTCGGCGGGAATCCGCGCGGTGCGCAGCCCCGGCCGCTCGTCGATGAACGAGGTGGTGGCCCGGCCTGCGACGAAGTCCGGCTCCTCGAGGACCGCCTGGAGGAAGGGGATGTTGGTCGACACGCCGCGGATGCGGAACTCCGCGAGCGCCCGCCGGGCCCGGGCGACCGCCGCTGGGAAGTCGCGTCCGCGGCAGGTGAGCTTGACGAGCAACGAGTCGAAGTGGGCGCCGACGAGCGCCCCGACGAAGACGGTGCCGCCGTCGAGGCGCACGCCGGACCCGCCGGCGCTGCGGTAGACGGTGATCTCGCCGGTGTCGGGCCGGAACTCGTTCGTCGGGTCCTCGGTGGTGATCCGGCACTGCAGCGCGGCACCGCGCAGCTGGATGACGTCCTGGCTGATGCCGAGGTCGTCGAGCGTCTCGCCGGCGGCGATCCGCAGCTGGGACTGCACGAGGTCGACGTCGGTGACCTCCTCGGTCACCGTGTGCTCCACCTGGATGCGGGGGTTCATCTCGATGAAGACGTAGCGGCCGCGCTCGTCGAGCAGGAACTCGACGGTGCCGGCGTTGACGTAGCCGATCTCGCGCGCGAAGGCGATGGCGTGCGCGCACATGGCCGCCCGGGTCTCGGGGTCGAGGTTCGGGGCGGGCGCGATCTCGACGACCTTCTGGTGTCGTCGCTGCACCGAGCAGTCGCGCTCGTAGAGGTGGACGACGTTGCCCGCGCCGTCCGCCAGGATCTGGACCTCGATGTGGCGCGGTCTGACGACGGCCTCCTCGAGGAAGACCGTCGCGTCGCCGAACGCGGACTCCGCCTCGCGCATCGCGGCGTCGAGCGCTTCGGGCAGGTCCTCGGCGCGCTCGACGCGGCGCATCCCGCGCCCGCCGCCGCCCGCGACCGCCTTGACGAAGATCGGGTAGCCGATCTCGGCGGCCGAGCCGATGAGGACGTCGCGGTCCTTGCTCGGGGCGACGCTGCGCAGGGTGGGCAGCCCGGCCTCGCGGGCCGCGGCGATGGCCCGCGCCTTGTTGCCGGTGAGGTGGAGGACCGCGGGCGGCGGCCCGACGAACGTCACGCCCGCGGCGACACAGGCCTCGGCCAGCTCCGGGTTCTCGGAGAGGAACCCATACCCCGGGTAGACCGCGTCGGCGCCGGCCGCGACGGCGGTGGCGACGATGCCCTCCGGGTCGAGGTAGGCCCGGACGGGGTGGCCCGGCTCGCCGATCTGGTAGGCCTCGTCGGCCTTGAGCCGGTGCTCGCTCTTGCGGTCCTCCCACGGGAACACGGCGACGGTGGCGGCACCGAGCTCGGTGGCGGCGCGAAAGGCCCTGACCGCGATCTCGCCGCGGTTGGCGACCAGTACCTTGGTGAACATCGGCCCTCCATGACGGGTGGTGCGTCAGGCGGCGAGCCTAGTGCGACGCTCGCGACCGGAATCCCCGGGTCCCGCCATCCGGAACGCCGCCGGCCGCCGCTCAGATCCGGATGAGCATCTTCCCGGTGTTGCCGCCGGACAACAGCGACCGGAACCCGGCGACAGCCTGGTCGATGCCGTCGACGACGGTCTCCCGCCAGACGATCCTGCCCTCGCGCACCCAGCCGCCGACCTCGTCCTCGAACTGCGCCCGCAGGTCGGCGTGGTCCATGACGATGAACCCCCGCAGGGTGAGCCGCTTGCCGATGATCATCGCCATGTTGCGCGGGCCCGGGGCCGGCTCGGTGTCGTTGTAGCCGGCGATCATCCCGCAGATGGCGACGCGGCCGCCGCGGCGCAGGCTTGAGATGGCAGCCTCGAGGTGGTCGGCGCCGACGTTGTCGAAGTAGACGTCGATGCCCTCCGGCGCCGCCTCGCGCAGGGCCGACCGGATCGGGCCGGCCTTGTAGTCCACGGCCCGGTCGAACCCCGCCTCGTCGAGCAGCCACCGGGTCTTCTCGGGGCCGCCGGCGCTGCCGACGACGAGCGAGGCGCCCTTGAGCCGGGCCAGCTGGCCGACGAGGGAGCCGACCGCGCCGGCTGCGGCGGAGACGAACACCCGGTCACCCTCGCGGAGCTCGCCGACCCGCAACAGCCCTGCGTATGCCGTCAGGCCCGGCATGCCGAGGACGCCCAGGTAGGCCTGGGCCGGGGCGATGTCGGGGTCGACGCGCCGCGTCCGTGACGCGGGGATCACCGCGTGGGTGCGCCAGCCGAGCTCGTGCAGGACCGTGTCGCCCACCTCGAGCTGACGGCCGGTGGAGTCGGTGGCCGTGCCCGACACCGCCTCCACGAGGCCGACGGCGCCGCCGTCCATCGGCTCGTCGAGGGCGAAGGGCGGCACGTAGGACCGGACGTCGTTCATCCGGCCCCGCATGTAGGGGTCGACGGACAGGAAGGTGTTGCGCACGAGCACCTCGCCGTCGTCCAGCGGCCGGACCTCCTTGTCGACCAGGGCGAAGTCGGCGTCCACCGGCTCCCCGGCGGGACGTCGGACCAGGTGCCACTCGCGGCTTGTCGTCATGGGTTCGTCAGCCCTTCGGGTCGGTGTCGTGAACGCTGTCGGGAACGGGGACGAGCACACCACATCGGGCGGTCGCGCCGCTCGCCGGGGCCCCTCACGGGCAGGCCCGGCCGCCGGCCCCGGCGAGCCACGCGGCAACAGCGGAGGCGGTGCGGTGACCCGACACGAGGGCGCCCTGGATCGAGGCGGTGTCGCGGTGGTCGCCGCAGACGAACAGCCCGTCGCCGAGGGCCACCGGCTGCCGCACCGCCAGCGGGGCCGGCTGGGCGGTGACCGCGTCGCGGATCTCGTGGCGCGCGACCTGCTGCCAGGACGACACGTCGCGCCCGTAGAGCTCGGTGACGTGGCGACGGATCTCGGCGTCGCTCGGGGCGTCGGCGCCGGGAGGCAGGAGACACGACGCCTGCACGAGGTGTCGGCCGGGCGGGGCGTAGGAGGGTGCCGCGAGCGTCATCACCGCAGTGTTGACGACCGGGCCGGACCGGCGCCCGTCGACGAGGATGAGCGCCTCCGACCAGGGCGGGGTGTCGGTGGCGAACCACGAGGTGAGCAGGCCCTTCATGGCCGGGCTCGTGACCGGGGTGAGCCGGCCGGCGGTGACCGGGTCGGTGGCGACGACGACGGCCCGGGAGCGCAGGGTCCCGTCGTCGGTGCGCACCTCGATCCCCCCGTGGCGGGTCGCGACCGAGCGAACCGGCGTCTCGAGCCGGACCTGCAGCGACCGGGCGAGCTGGCGCGGCAGGGCTCCGACCCCCTCTCGGGGCACGCCCGGCGTCCCGAGGAGGAAGCTGCGCACGAGGAGCCGCACGAACGCTGCGGAGCTCGTGCCGTCGCGCTCTGCGAGCACCCCGGCGAGGAAGGGCTCCAGGGCCTCGTGCCAGAGGCGCCCGTCGACGCCGGCCGTAGCGAGAGAGGCGCGCAGGGTGACGTCGTCGGCGGTGAGCAGGCGTGAGACGGGCCCCAGTGCGGGGGCGACCCACCGGGCTAGGTGGGCGAGCTCGCGGACGTCGAGGAAGCCGCTGCGCAGCGTCGCCACCGTCCGCCCCGGGGCGCGCCGGGGGTCGGCGAGCACCCGGATCCCGTCGTGGGTGCGCACGCCCAACCCCGCGTCGAAGGGACGCAGGTCCAGCTCGGCGAGGTCGACGAACGAGCGCAACGCCGGGTAGGACGGGTTGATCACCTGGAAGCCCCGGTCGACGAGGTAGCCGTCGACGACGTCGGTGCGAACCCGGCCGCCGACGCCGTCGGAGGCCTCGAGCACGCTCACATGGAGACCGCGCCGCGCCAGGCTTCGGGCGCACTCGAGACCGGCCAGGCCGGCTCCGACGACGAGGACGTCGCCGTCCTGGCCGCTCGTCACCACGGCCCTCTCACCAGCCCCGGGTCCCGGGACCGCCCTTGAACGGGCCCACGACGCGGCTGGTGATCCAGCCCCCGTAGAAGCCGCCTTCCTGCGGGCGGACGACCTCGCCCGCGACGAGGCAGCGGTCCATCATTCCCGGCATCACCGCCACGTGGTCGAGGAGCCCCTCGAAGCCCGGCGACGGCGTCGGATAGGTCCACCCCGCCGTGGCCGCAGTGACCCCGCCGCCGACGACGTCGAAGTAGGCCGCCACGCCCTTCCACTCGCAGAAGCTCGACCCGGCGGCCGGCCGGAGGGCGCCGGCAACGAAGGCCTGCCTGGGCAGGTAGTACGTCGGGGGATGACTGGTCTCCAGGACGCGCAGGGCCGACGTCGTCGACGCGACGACCACGCCGCCGAGGACGACCTCGACGAGCTCACCGCTGGACTCGACCCGCGGGGGCCTCGGGTAGTCCCAGGCCGACTCTCGTGTCATGGACCCTCCTGGGATGACGAAGCCGGGATGCGTCGTGGTCGTTGCCCGCATCCTGTCACGCGACCCGGACAGCCCTTCCGCCGGCCGGAGGAGCCAAGCCGGGTAACCCAGTTGGAGCGCGGTCTGTCGGGACGGCATACTGGAGGGTGTTGACAACTGCACAGCGTGACGTGGACACCCCCTCGGGGGTGATCGGTTTCGACGGTGATCGTCTCATCAGGAGAAGCGGGCCGAGGATGCACGGTTATCTCGCTAACGCCCCGTGCAAAACCATAGGTGCCAACACAACGCGCACCGACTTCGCCCTCGCCGCCTGAGCGAGCTCCGAAGTCCGTCAGCCTGAGGTAGTTCTCGACTCAGTGCCTGGCGTCATCTAGAGGACTTGCTGCACAGTCATGCTGCGGGGGCTGTGCGGGACTCTTACTCAGCTGGGCCTGTCAGGGAACGTGTGCGTGCGAGCCCTGGGGCCGAGAAAATCCATAGCGCACTGCGCCCGGAGAAGTCCTGGTGTCATGTCATCGGACGCGGGTTCGATTCCCGCCACCTCCACGACGGGCGGCTCACGCCGCCCCCGTGGCCACGTCACGCGGCAGTGTCGACAGCCGGTCAGGTCGACAGCCGGTCAGGCGCGACAGCCGGTCAGGAGCGCGCGGCGCTCTCGACCGGCGTGCCCTGCGGCTCGGACCGGCGCTGCTCGACCTCTGCGCGCACGGCATCCATGTCCAGGCCCTTGACCTGCTCGACGAGCGACCCCAGCGCCTCGCGGGGCATTGCGCCGGTCTGGCGGAAGACGAGGATGCCCTCGCGGAAAGCCATGAGGGTCGGGATCGAGGTGATGCTCACCGCGGCGGCGAGGGCCTGCTCGGCCTCGGTGTCGACCTTGCCGAAGACCACGCCCTCGTGCTGTTGCGACACCGCGTCATAGACCGGGGCGAATCGCTGGCACGGGCCGCACCACTCCGCCCAGAAGTCCACCAGGACGATGTCGTGGTCGAGGACGGTCTGCTCGAAGGTCTGCGCGGAGAGGTCAGTGGTCGCCATGCCCGCTCAACGACCCTCCGAGCACGAGGTATTCCCCGTCACGACCCCTCACGCGGCGGCTCGAGCGCCCACGAGACCGACACCGTCGCCGTCACGCTCTGCTCGCCGGCCTCGACCGGCATCGACGCCGAGGCACGCGCCATCAGCGCCATCTCCGGCCGCGGCCCGCCGTGGACGGGTCCCTCGCTGACGAACAGGACCGGTCCAAGGGTCGACCCGGACAGCACGGCATACTGCTCGGCCTTGGCCCGGGCGTGCCCGAAGGCGCGCTCGCGGGCCTGCTGCTCGAGCGGCTCGCGGTCGCCGATCTCGAGCGTGATGCCGTCCACGCTGAGGGCGTCGCCGGCCGCCCCGGCGAGGGCGTCGACGACGGCCCCCACCCGGTCGACCGCCCGGACGACGACCTGGAGCCGGTGGAACGCCTGGAAGCCGACGACCCGCTGGCCCTTCTCGTCATACCGCGGGTGCACCCCCGCGGCCACCGAACTGATGTCGGACCCCGGTATGCCGTGCTCGCGCGCCGCAGCGCCCATCGCCTCGACGCGGGTGGCGCTCGCCCGCAGCGCCCCCGACACGTCGTCGCCGTTGCAGGCGACGCCGACGTCGAGCCGGACGACGTCCGGAACGGCGCTGGCCCGGCCGGTGCCGACGACGTCGACGCGGCGGGGCTGGGGTCGGCGCATGGCCTCACGCTACCGGGGTGCACGTCGTCGCCCGGGTCCCAAGGTTTGTCGAGGGTCGGTCGGAGACACTGAGCCCGGCGGGAAGCCCTTCCGTCGGCTCGACTCGGCCACGACCGCCTGGAAAGTCGCCTCACCGGTTGTCGCAACTGCCAGCGCGTGCCGTGCCGAGCGGCATACATTGGTGGTCGCGTGGCCGGCAGCGGGAGCTTGTGCCACTTGCATCGGGGAGGAACACGGAATGCGCAAGGTCGGGTTGGTCCGGGGGACCGACGCAGTCGCTGACTGGCGCCGTCGGGAGGCGCTCGCCGAGTCGTTCGCGCTCTCGCGAGCCGCCCACAAGCCCACGACCGCGCGCCGCCACTCGCTGGCACGGGTGCTGGGGCTGCCCCTCGGGCTCGTCGTCGTCGTTTCCGGGTCCATCCTGCCCGGGGTCAACGCCCAGAGCCTCTCCCTGGTCTCTTTCGTCTCTGCCGCTGCTCCTGCTCCCGCCGGCTTGGGCCTATGGCTGGATGGGACCGACGCGAGGCAGCTGTCGGGCGTCAGCCCGGACCAGCCGGTGGCGATCCAGATCCCCGTCGTCGACGCCGCGCCGTCGGCCCCCGTCGACCCGGCGGTGGCAGCCAAGGCCGCCGCAGTCGCCCTCGCCGACCACGTCGTCGTGGGACCGGCCGGCGTCGCCGGCCCGACCGGCATCCCCACCACCGTCCTCGAGGCCTACCGCCGCGCCGAGCAGAGCCTCGCGTCGAGCGCCCCCTCCTGTCACGTGCCCTGGTGGGTGCTGGCGGGCATCGGCCGGATCGAGTCCGGTCACGCCTCCGGTGGCCGGGTCGACGCCTCGGGCACGACCCGCGGGCGGATCCTCGGGCCCCGGCTCGACGGCTCCCTCGCCGGGACCTCGGTCATCATGGACACCGACGGAGGCCGCTACGACGGCGACTCCGTCTACGACCGGGCGGTCGGTCCGATGCAGTTCCTCCCCGGCACCTGGCGCTCGTGGGGACGCGACGGCAACGGCGACGGTGTCGCCGACCCGCACAACGTCTACGACGCGACGCTGGCCGCCGGCTCCTACCTCTGTGCGAGCGGGGGCGACCTCTCGGTTGGCGCCAACCTCGCGAAGGCGATCCTCACCTACAACCATTCCATGCCCTACCTCCAGTCCGTCCTGTCGTGGGGGATGGCCTACCGCGACGGGGCAACGCCGACCACCGACGGGCCCGGCACCGTGCCGGCCGGGGCAGCGCCGCGCCAGCCGGTCAGCCCCGCCCCGGTCCTCGGCCTGCCCCCCGAGGTCACGCCGCCCCTCACGGCCGCCTCGCCACCGACGTCGACGACGACCCCGCCGATCCTGCCGATCATCGCCCTGACCACGCCGATGACCACCACCACGACGACGCCGCCGACCGCCACGACCCCTTCCAGCACGACCACCACCTCCAGCACGCCGACAACGCCCTCGACGTCGACGCCCTCGACGTCGACGCCCTCCCGGTCGACGACCTCGACGTCGACGACGCCACCCACCACGACGACAACGTCTTCGACCGCGACGACGACCACCACGACGACGACCACCGCGCCGGTTGCGTGCCCGGCGTCGACCGTGGTCGCCACGAGCCCGGTGGCGCCGACCGCCGCGCCGACGACGGCCGTCAGGACGGCGCCGATCTCCCCGCCGACCACGGTGCCCGTGGTGCCGACCGCCGCGCCGACCGTCACCGTCACCGCCTGCCCGACCCGCTGAGCGTGCCCCGGGCGCGTCACGTCTGGACATCGCTGCTGTGCGTGGTCGTCGCGACCCACCTCGCGGCGCTGTACTGGCCCCGCGTCACCATCGCTTCGCCGGTGGCCGACACCGACAAGGCCGTGCACCTGCTCCTCTTTGCCGTCCCGGTCCTCGTCGCGTCGCGGGTCTTCGGCTCGGTCCGGTGGCCCGTGCTCGTCTTCGCGCTGCACGCCCCGGTGAGCGAGATCGTCCAGTACCTGGTGCTGCCAGGGCGGTCAGGCGACCCAGTCGACGCGCTGTTCGATCTCGCCGGGGTGGCCCTCGGGGGTGCGGTGGCCTGGTGGTGGGCCTCACGACGACCGCGGTCGGGGGCACCGTCGCCGCACTGGTAACGTTGTCTTACCCGACTCCGAGGCGCATGGCAGCGCCACGCAGCACCTTGGTCTTCCTCACCGGCTCACGTTGAGGCTGGAACACTTCGACACGGAGCGGGTTCACGCCGAACAGCACACGCTGGCTTCGGTCCAACCGGGCGTCGCAGCATCGCGCGCCTGAGGCTCGTCTTCCATGGTTGCTTCGCCAAGCGGCTCGAGACGCGTCTACTCGAGTACCTGAAGAGAGCTGAACAGTCTTGCCCAAGCACACCCACTCCGGCGCGCCCAAGAAGGCCCGCTGGACCACCGCCCAGAAGGCGTCCGCCACGAAGAAGCCGCACCGCGGTCAAAGCGGCCCTCCTCGCCAGCCTGCCACCGCTCGGCAGCCGGCCACCACCCGCCCGTATGCCGCGGGGTCACCCGAGCGTCCGCGCCGTGACGACCGCCCGGCCACCGGCGGCTTCGACCGTCCCCGTCGGGACGACCGCCCCGCGACCGGCGGGTACGAGCGCAAGGCGCCGGGCGGCTTCGACCGTCCCCGTCGGGACGACCGCCCCGCGACCGGCGGGTTCGAGCGCAGGGCGCCGGGCGGCTTCGACCGTCCCCGTCGGGACGACCGCCCGGCCACCGGAGGAGACGAGCGCAGGGCGCCCGGCGGCTTCGACCGTCCCCGCCGTGACGACCGCCCGGCCACCGGCGGCTACGAGCGCAGGGCGCCCGGCGGCTTCGACCGTCCCCGCCGTGACGACCGCCCGGCCACCGGCGGCTACGAGCGCAAGG
>JBBRZC010000033.1:0-23716 GCA_038237075.1 Actinomycetales bacterium | reverse complement strand
CAGCAGACCCTTCTGGGCCAGAATGGGGCCCCCCACCCCCTGTGCGGTGGCCAGGGCCACGCCGACCCCCCCGGCGGCACCCAGCCTCAACATCGTGCGGCGCGACGGACCGTCGGCGACTGCTGTTTCCTCAGACATCGGAACTCCTCTAGGTTTGTTGCGGTCAGCTCACGAGGTGGACCGGGGAACCGACGCCGACACCGACCGCGACGCGGGTTCGCGGTGCGAGTGCGGGGCGGTTGGGGTGGTCCACGGGAACACCATGACCGGGCGACGTTGGGAACACCTTGGGCTCTTGCCGGCCGTGCGGCGCCGAGGGTTTCCCAAGCAGGAAGCCGGGGTATGGCGCGGCGTCAGCAGCGGTTCGGCCGCCGACGGTGAGGAGGCAGACGTCGGCTCGGGCCGCTCGCGGCAGCTCAGATGCGGTGCGCCAGCGAAGACAAGTGTCGTTGCGTCACACAGTGACTGGTGTCGCGGGCTCGCGGTGTTCCGCGGACGGGAAGGTCAGGACCGAGCCAGCAGGTTCAGACGCCGAGAGCGTCGTCGAGGTCCTGGTCGGGGAGGCGTCCCTCATGTTGCGTGGCAGCGCTGATGACGTCGCCGAGCAGCTCGATCTCGCCAGCCAGGGCCTCGTCGGTCAGCGGCTGGTCCTCACGCGAATCCCGGAACGCCATGCCTCAAGGATAGAGATCGACGCTGCGATGCACATGGCCCATCTGGGGGATTTTCATGATCCGTGATCCCGGCCCGAGGACTCCTCGAGCGGTGGCGGCCGCGCTCGGCGCGACCTCGTGCGGACGACAAGGCCTTTGCCGAGCCTGCCGGCCCGCGGCTAGCGTCCCTCGTGTGCGCAGCCGTCTCAGCAACGACCTCAGGTTGGCCCTGCGGGCCCGTGACCTCGTCGCGCCGCCGCGCTGCGGTCCGCCATGGCAGCGATCGACAACGCCACGGCGGTGCCCGAGGGTGCGAATGACCAGCGGACGACAGCGACCAGCGAGCATGTCGCTCGGACCAGCGTCGGTCTGGGCGCCACCGAGGTCGAGCGGCGTGAGCTCAGCCAGGCCGACGTCCGCGGGCTGTTGTACGCCCAGGTCGACGAGCGGCTCGCCGCTGCGGACGAGTACCTCAGTCTGGGACGTCACGATCGCGCCGACCAGCTGCGAGCCGAGGCTGACGTCTTCCGCGGATACCTGCGTGACGCAACGGTGAGGCGACCCGCTCGCCGTCCCCGGACAGCGACTGTTGGGGGCCTGCCCGGACCACGAGGAGCAGGTTCGCCTCGTGGCTACGGCAACCCCGCCTGGCGCAGAACCCTCGCGGCCAACCGCGCCTCGTCGCGAAGGCTCGGTGGGATCGGCAGACGGGCCGCGGTGAGCGCCTGCTCGTAGGCGAGCATGGTGTCCAGGTGGCGTCGCCGTGCCGCGAGGAGGGTCTGGCGGTCTGCCCCGCGGTGGCGCTCCACGCGGACCACATCGCGCGCCGCGTGCATCGCGCGCCGCAGCTCGGCCAGCAGCGCCCGCCCGCTGGCAACCGCAGCCCGACCCGCGCCCGTCGCCAACGGGGTGGGTCCGGGGGCCGTTGTGTCGGCGGCCGAGGTCGGCAGGCCGCGTTCGACATCTCCCACCGGGGACGGCGGCGCATCTCGGGGCGGTGGGCCGTGGTCTGCCGATCCTGAGTCGGATGTGTTCGGTGCCACGGCTGGGACAGGCTTCGGCACGGCATCCATCCAAGCCTCCATCCTGCTTTTTCAGGATACGCCGCGGCGCAGACCGCTCCGCCCCAGGGGGGGCCAGACCCCCCGGCCCGCTCCTCCCTCGACTTCTCGGGGTCGCACGCCGCGCACGCATATGACCGTCGACCGACCGCAACCGCGGAAGAGTCCGCGGGCTGAGGTCAGGCGAGCGGGGCCGCGGCCGGAGCAGTCGGGGCTCCGCCGCTCGCGACCCGGCGGACAGCGGCGGCCACGGCCGGCGCGACAGCCGGGTCGAAGACGCTGGGGACGATGTAGCTGGCGTTGAGCTGGTCCCGGGCGACCGTGTCGGCGATGCCAGTGGCCGCGGCGATGAGCATCTCGTCGGTGATGTCGGAGACTCCCGCGTCGAGCAGGCCGCGGAAGAACCCGGGGAAGACGAGGACGTTGTTGATCTGGTTCGCGTAGTCCGAGCGCCCGCTGGCGACGACGGCCGCATGACGGCCGGCCGCGATGGGGTCGACCTCCGGAGTGGGGTTGGCGAGCGCGAAGACGATGGCGTCGTCGGCCATCGTCGCGATGTCGTCGCCGGTGAGGAGGTCGGGTGCGGAGACGCCGATGAAGACGTCGGCCCCGACGAGCACCTCCTTGAGGGTGCCGTCCAGGCCCTCGCTGTTGGTGTGCTCGGCGATCCAGGTGCGGAACTCGTCCATACCTGCGTGCCCGGAGCGGACCGCTCCAGCGCGCCCGCAGCCGATGATGTTGCGGGCCCCCTGTGCCAGCAGCAGTCGGATGATCGCGTGCCCGGCCGCGCCGACGCCGGAGACGACGATGCGCACGTCTTCGATGCGCTTGTCGACCACCCGCAGGGCGTTGGTCAGGGCGGCGAGGACGACGATGGCCGTCCCGTGCTGGTCGTCGTGGAAGACCGGGATGTCGAGCATCTCGCGCAGCCTCGCCTCGATCTCGAAGCAGCGCGGCGCGGAGATGTCCTCGAGGTTGATCCCGCCGTAGACCGGCGCCATGGCCCGGATGATCTCGATGAGCGTGTCGGTGTCCTGGGTGTCGAGGCACACCGGCCAGGCGTCGACGCCGCCGAACTGCTTGAAGAGGGCCGCCTTGCCCTCCATGACGGGGAGCGCCGCTGCGGCCCCGAGGTTGCCGAGGCCGAGAACCGCCGAGCCGTCGGTGACGACGGCGACGGTGTTCCGCTTGATGGTGAGTCGGCGGGCGTCCTCCGGGTTGGCTGCAATGGCGAGGCAGACCCGCGCGACGCCCGGCGTGTAGACCCGCGAGAGATCGTCCCGGTGCTTGAGCGGCACCTTCGGGGTGACCTCGATCTTGCCGCCCAGATGCATGAGGAAGGTCCGGTCGCTCACCTTGCGCACGACCGCCCCTGGCACGGCGGTGATGGCGTGGGTGATCCGGTCGGCGTGCGCCTCGTTCTCCGTGTCGCAGGTGACGTCGACGACGAGGCGGTCGGTGCGGCTCTCGACGACGTCCAGCGCCGTGAGCGCGCCCCCCGCGTCGGCCACGGCGGTGGTGAGCGCGCTCGTCGCCGTCGTCCCGGCCGCGACCTGGACGCGCACCGTGATCGAGTAGCCGGGGCTCGGTGAGGGCATGTGCGTCTCCTCGGGAGAGTGGGTGGGGGCAGGGCGTGGCTGGCGACGAGGGGTGAGACCGCCCCGGAGCGCTCAACCGTGCTCTGGTGAACTATGCCCCGGGCACCGCCCCGGGTCCACTCGTGACGTTAACCATCCACCGGGTCCCGTACGGGTCGGTGCACATCCCGAACTCGTCCCCCCACATCTGCTTCTCGAGGGGCATGTCCAC
This sequence comes from Actinomycetales bacterium, assembly GCA_038237075.1. Lineage (GTDB taxonomy): Bacteria > Actinomycetota > Actinomycetes > Actinomycetales > Dermatophilaceae > Lapillicoccus. The sequence goes on along the minus strand of JBBRZC010000033.1, from coordinate 20,193 downwards.
GGTGCCCTCCTGGGAGAGCTTGTCCCACCACCCGCGCAGCCGGCCCGCGTCGTCGCCGCTGAGGCTGACCGAGATGTTGGTCCCGGCGTCGTGGTCCATCCCCGTCGGGGTGTCGGCGCCCATGAGGGTGAACCCGTCGTCGGTCTCGAGGGCCGCGTGCATGAGCTTGTCCGCGTCCGGACCGGACTGGCCGAACTCGCCGAACGTGCTGACCCTGAGGGTGCCTCCGAACACGCTCCGGTAGAACTCCATCGCCTCGCGGGCATTGTCGGTGAAGCTGATGTAGGGGTTGAGACTGGAAGCCATGGGACCCTCCGGGAACGTGGTGATCGGACCTGTCAACCGTAGCGCTGACCGCCGACACCGCCGGGTATCCGTCCGCCCGCAGCCCGCAGCCGGGAGCCGAGCGGCCGGACACGGGGTTCCCTGCGGACGCGCCCCCTCGGGAGTGAGGATCTGGCGGCGGCGAGTCCACCGATGGGCGCTCAGTCCATGGGATCCCACGGACCGAGCGCTCAACGGTGTCCAGCTCGGTTGAACCAGGCGCTCCGGGTGGGCCGGTGGTGCTGGAGTGCCCAGTGTGACGTGAGTGCCGTCCGCGGGGTTGGTCGGCTCAGGGACCGGCAGCGTATGCCGCGGCGAGGCCGTCGGTCCGCAGCCAGTCAGCGATCCGTGCGGTCGTCCACGCAGGAGCCTCGAGCTGCGGCACGTGGCCGATGCCTTCGGCGACGACGAAGCGCCACGTCGGGTTCGCGGCGGCGACGGCGCGAGCGGCGGCGATCGGGACGAGCCGGTCCTGGTCGCCGTGCAGCAGCAGCACGGGGACCGCGATCTGCCGCAGCATCCGCGCGTGGACCCGACGGCGGGCGAGCACCCACATCAGGGAGCGGGCGGCGACGACGAGCTCGGCGTCGACGTTGGAGTAGTCCTGCCGCTCCCGGGCCAGGGCGAGGTGCTGCTCGACGACGGGACGCGGGACCCGCGACGGGTCGGCGCAGCAGAGACGCAGCACCGCCATCGCCGTGTCCTCGGCCGAGCGTGACGAGCGGCGCCGGGCCACGACGGTGCGCCCGACCGCCGGCACGGCATACAGGCCGAACAGCACTGCCACCAACGGGTCCGGGTGTGAGGCGAGCCCCACCGGGACGGCGGGGTCGATGAGGACCAGCCCGGCGACCGCCTCAGGGTTGGCCGCCGTCTCGAGAACGGCGATGAGCCCTCCCATCGAGTTGCCCACGACGATCGCGGGGTCGCCCACCACCTCGGTGAGGAAGCGATGCAGCAGCCGCTGGTTGGCCTGCACCGACGTGGAACGGCCGTGGCTGCGGGTCCGCCCGAACCCCGCGAGGTCGAGCGCCAGGACCCGGCAGGTCCGGGCCAGCGCAGGTGCCACCGCCGCCCAGTTGACGAGGGACCCGCCGAGCCCGTGCACGCAGACGAGCAGCGGGCCGTCCGCCGGCCCTCCGTAGTCGACGTAGTGCACCGGGCCGCCGAGGTCGGCCCAGCGGGAGGCGTACTCGCCCGGTATGGACGACGGGGACGGGTGGGACGGCCGTGATGGCCGGGACGGCCCGGCCCCGGTGGCCCCAGGTTCGGGCACCTTGTCGCTCACGTCGCCGCCCGTGCCGGACGCCGGGCCAGGTCGACGAGGTCGGCCATCGACGCCGCGATCCCGTCGGCGAGGACCTGGATGTCGGGGACCGACGAGTAGTCGCCGGTGATCCCGAAGGTCAGGGTGTCGCGGTAGGAGAAGATCGCCACGCTGATCCTTACCCGGTTTCCGATCGGCACGAACGGCAGGATCTCCTCGAGCTCGCACCCGAGGCCGTAGAGCGTGGAGCGCGGCCCGGGCACGTTGGTCGTCACCGTCGAGATCGAGCGTTGGGGGAGGTGGAACCCCAGCCGGATCCCCATCGAGATGGGCAGGAACGGCTCGTACTCGGCCATGGTGAACATCGCCGCTCCCGCTTGCGGTTCGCCCGCGTCCCGGCGGGCGCGCACCCGCTCCTGCACGACGCGGAGCCAGTCCCCAGGGTCGGCGAGGTCGACGGGGAGGAACGGCAGCATCATCGACACCCGGTTGTCGGGGATGTCCTCGGCTCCCGGCTCCCGGGTCGATACCGGCACCATCGAGCGCAGCGTGTGCGGGGTGGGCTCCTCGGACCGCGAGAGGAGCAGCTGGCGGAAGCCGCCGGTGACGGCGGCGAGCGCCACGTCGTTCACCGTTCCGCCGAGGCCGCGGCGGACGGTCCGGACGTCGTCGAAGGGCACCTGGGCCCAGGCGTAGCGAAGGCTCCCGTCCAGCCGTCCGTTCAACGACGAGGCGTCGACCGGCCGGAGCGCGCCCGACATCGTGAGCAGGCCCTGCGCGGTGTGTCCCGCCTGGCGGACCAGCCGGCGGGGCGAGGTCAGCGCCTTGGCGATCGTCGTCGCAGCGCTCACCGGCGTCCGGGCCAGGTGCCAGGCGGCGCCGGCGACGAAGGAGAGCAGCGGCGCCGATGGCGCAGGCTTCCATGTGTCCGGCGCCCCCGGCCGTGTCTCTGGCGTGGGGTCGAGGACGAGCTGGTACAGGTCGGTGCCGGAGACCCCGTCCGCCATGCTGTGGTGCAGCTTGGACAGCAGCGCCCAGCGACCGCCGGCCAGGCCTTCACAGAACCAGTACTCCCAGAGGGGCCGGCTGCGGTCCATCCGCCGCGACATGACCCGGCTCACGAGCCGACTGACCTGCTCCGGGCCGCCTGGCGCCGGCAGCGCGGTGTGCCGGATGTGCCACCGCACGTCGAAGCCGGGGTCGTCCACCCAGGCCGGGGGAGCGAGGTCCAGGGGCACCGTCCGGAGCGTCTGCCGGTACCGCGGGATCGCGGGCAACCGTCCCTCGATGTGGCGGACGAACTCCTCGAAGGACGGCGCGGGGCCGGCGAAGATGGCCATCGAGCCGATGGCCATCGAGGTCGTCGGGTCCTCGTCCTCCGAGTCAAGGAAGGCTGCGGCCAGCGGGGTCAGGCGCTCCATGGGGCTCCTCGGGTCGGTTCTCCGTGCTGGGTCGGCGCTGGGTGCCGCCCCCTCCAGTGTGCGAAGTCCTGCTCCGCCGCGCCCGGGCCTAAGGTCACCACCTCGGGACCTTGGTCGCACGTCACCGGACACCCCACGGCATACGTTGAAGGCCGAGGAGAGGTGGTATCCATGGCGCTCAACATCGCATGCCTGGTGCGGGAGTCGGCGAAGAGGCACCCGGACAAGGCGGCGCTGCTGTTCGACGGGGGCTGCCTGACGTTCGCGCAGGTCGACGCCCTCTCCGACCAGCTCGCGGCGGGTCTGCGCAGCGCCGGCTTCGTGCGCGGCGACGCGATCGGGCTGCAGCTGCCCAACATCCCCCAGTTCGTCATCACCTACTTCGCGATCCTCAAGGCGGGATGCGTCGTGGTGCCGCTCAACGTCATGCTCACCGCACCGGAGATCGCCTTCCAGCTCGGCGACTGCCACGCCCGGGCGCTCGTCACGTGGGCTGGCACCGCCGATGCGGCGCACAAGGCGACGCACGCGGCAGGGGTCGGTCACCTCTACGTCGTCGACACCCCCGGTATGCCGTCCGCGGGTGTCGGTGAGCCGCTGGAGGCGCTCTACCACGGCGCCGACCCCAACGTGCCCGCGCCCTTCGAGCAGACCGACCCGGGGGACACCGCCGTCATCATCTACACCTCCGGGACGACGGGCACCCCCAAGGGCGCCGAGCTGACGCACTTCCAGCTGCTCATGAACGCCGAGACGCCGGGCCGTGTCTTCGGGATCAAGGACGACGACGTCGTCCTCGTCGTGCTTCCGCTCTTCCACGTCTTCGGCCTCTCCAGCCACATCAACGTCGCCATGCGCTTCGGCGCCACGATGTCGCTGGTGCCGCGGTTCGACGCGGCCAAGGTCATCGAGGTCATGCGCCGTGACTCCGTCACCATCTTCGAGGGCGTCCCGACGATGTTCATCGCCCTGCTGCACCATCCCGGTGTCACCGAGGCCGACGTCGCGAGCCTGCGCGTCGGCATCTCCGGCGGCGCCTCCCTGCCGGCCAAGGTGCTCGACGCCTTCGAGGCGAAGTTCCACGTCACGATCCTCGAGGGCTACGGCCTCACCGAGAGCGCGTCGACGACGACCTTCAACATCAGCTCGGAGGAACGCAAGCCCTACAGCGTCGGCAAACCCATCTGGGGCGTCGACGTCCAGATCTGGGGCGACGGCGACCACGTCATGCCCGCCGGGGCCGAGCACGTCGGCGAGGTCGTCATCCGCGGGGTCAACGTCATGAAGGGCTACTTCCAGGACCCCGAGGGCACCGAGCACGCGTTCACTCGCGGCTGGATGCGCACCGGCGACCTGGGCTACTTCGACACCGACGGCTACCTCTTCATCGTCGACCGCAAGAAGGACCTCATCATCCGCGGTGGCTACAACGTCTACCCCCGCGAGATCGAGGAGGTGCTCTACGGACACCCCGGCGTGCTGGAGGCGGCGGTCATCGGCGTTCCGGACGAGCGCCTCGGCGAGGAGGTCAAGGCGTTCATCATCCCCCAGCCGGGCGTCGTCCTCCACCAGGTCGAGGTCACCGACTACCTCAAGGAGCGGCTCGCCGCCTACAAGTACCCCCGGTACATCGAGTTCAGGGCCGAGATGGCGCACGGGCCGACGGGCAAGATCCTCAAGAGGGACCTGCGCTAGCGCGAACCGGCTGGCTCACCGGGGCCCACTCTCAGGGACACCCGCGAGGGCCGTCGTGCTGGTGGGCCTGCATGGCGGCGCGGACGTCGTGCAGGTGGCAGACGGTCGGCACTGCCGCGTCGCGGTCCTGCGTCGGCTCGTCGAGGCGGACCACGGCCCACCGGCCCACGTCCACCGAGACCACCGCGGTGTCGCAGAGCGCGCACGCCGCGACGACGACCGGGCTGCGGCCGAGGCCGCCGTCGGCAGCCGCTCGGGACCACAGCGCCGGCGCTGTCTGCCGGTCGCACGGATGCCACGCTCCGGGGAAGGCCGGCCCTGGGAGGGCCGACGCGGCCGGAGTCGGCTCGACGAGTGGCCCCGCGGCCAGCGCCGTGGGCCTGATCCTGGCCTGTGTCGACATGTCGGACCCCCTCGGTTGTCCCGGTTGCCCGGATCTGCGCAACCAGGGTCTGGGATCGCGTTGTCATCAACGGTGCCAGCGCGCGGCACGGGTTCGCAGAGTCGAAGGTCCCAAGGACCGGGATGAGGCTGGGGGAGGGTATGCCGCGCGGGCACGGCATACCCTCCGCCGCAGGGGTCGCCCCGGCGGCCTGGTGTCTGAAGCCGCCGGGGCTAGGGCAGCCTGGCGATCCGGATCGCCGGGCAGCCCTCGTCTGGTGCATGCCCCAGAGGTTGCCCGCCCAACCACTCCGGGGGGACCTTGGGCCCGGGCGTGCCGCGGCGGCCCATGGTGGGCTGGAGCGATGGGTCCCGCCGCGCGCCCGACCAGAGGCGTCAGGACCCCTCGGTAAGGAAAGCCATCATGACCCCCGATGTGCCCCCGCGCGCCTGCACGCACGAGCACCACGTCCCCCGCCGGTTCGCCTTCGGGCTGGCTGCCGAGGAGAGCTGCGACTTCTTCGCGGAGAAGGCCGGGGGCGACTTCGGCGTCGACATGGTCGGGCTGCACAGCGCCGACCCAGCCCGCTTCCACGACCTCGTCGCCCGCGAGAAGGTCGCCACCTTCGAGCTCGAGTTCGGTGACGGTTCGGCCACGCTCGATCTCCACTGAGAGCCCCGTCGCCTGACATCCCTTCGTGGACTGACCTCAGCCGTCGGCTGACCTGCTCGCGAAACGGGGGTGAACGGGCGCTTACGGGGAGCGAACGTCGCGGCGCAACGCTTGTCGAACCGTGACGGGTGCTGTTGTCTGTCGGGTAGCGCTGGTCCGGGGGGCCAGGGCCTCGACGACAAAGGAGGCAGCGTGACGCTTGACGCTGTGGCCGAGCGGGACAGCGTGCCGTTGCGGGACGCCGAGTCCGTGCACGGGTACCTGCGGCGCATCTGCTTCAAGACCGGCCCGCCCGGGCGGGTGGGCGCCGAGCTCGAGTGGCTCGTCGCTCGGGCGGGCGAGCCGCAGTCGCTGGTGCCGGTCGACGACCTCACCGGACTGCTCGCCACCGCGCAGCCCTTCCCGGGAGCCAGCCGGGTCACGACCGAGCCGGGGGGCCAGGTCGAGCTGAGCTCCCCGGTGGCCCCCGATCTCGTCGGCTGTCACGCAGGCCTCGCCCTCGACGTCGACCACCTGCAGCGGGTCCTCGCGACGCGGCGACTGATGCTCGTCCCCTCCGCGATCGACCCGCACCGGCCCCCCGTGCAGCAGCTGCACCTGCCCCGGTACGTCGCGATGGCGGCCTACTACGACGCTCTGCCCGGCCGCCTCGGCCGCGTCATGATGACGTCGACCGCAGCCGTCCAGGTCAACCTGGACGCCGGCTCGGACCGCGCCGACGTGGCCGCCCGGTGGGAGCTGCTGCACCAGGTCGGACCCACCCTCAGCGCGTCGTTCGCGAACTCGCAGCGCCACGCCGGCCGTCTCACCGGGTGGAAGTCGAGCCGGCAGGCGGTGTGGCTGGCGATGGACCCCGACCGCCCCTACGCCCCGGCAGCGGGCGATCCCGCCGGCGCATGGACCGACTACGTCCTCGCCGCGCCGGTGATGATGCTGCGCGCGGTCCGCGGGCCGTGGGTGGCCGCGCCCGGGTTCAGCTTCGGCGAGTGGGTGGCTGGCCGCCTCCGCGACGTCCCGCCCCCCACGCAGGACGACCTCGACTACCACCTCACCACGCTGTTCCCGCCGGTCCGGCCGCGAGGATGGTTCGAGGTGCGCTATGTCGACACCCAGTCCCCGCGGTGGTGGCCGGTCCCGGTGGCCGTGCTGGCAACCCTCCTGGCGCACCCCCGCGCCGCCGCTGTCGCCGCCGAGGCCTGCGAGCCTGTCACGCACTCCTGGACCGCGGCCGCCCGACACGGCCTCGACCACCCGGCCCTGGCCCGGGCCGCCCGCACGGTGTTCGAGACCGTCGTCGACCTCGTCGAGCCCGAGCTGAAGGACCTCGTCGCACGCTTCGTCGAGCGCTACGTGTCCAGGGCCCGCTGCCCCGCGGACGAGGCCGGCCCCACGGCATACCAGCAGGAGACCTCATGAACGCGGACCTCTCCACCACGAACCGCGCCACCGACCCGTCGACCACCGACGCCGACCAGCTCAAGGAGCTCGTCGCGACCGAGCTCGAGCGAGTACGGGAGCGGTCCTTCGGCCTGACGACTGCGGTCCTCGCGGACGCCGAGCTCACCGCCCAGCACTCGCCGCTGATGTCGCCGTTGGTCTGGGACGTCGCCCACGTGGGCAGCTACGAGGAGCTGTGGCTGCTGCGCGAGGCGGCGGGAGCCGAGCCGATGCGGCCGGAGATCGACCGCCTCTACGACGCGTTCGAGCACCCGCGGGCCGAGCGCGTGACCCTGCCGCTGCTCACCCCGGCGGAGTCGGTCGACTACGTCGGGCTGGTCCGGCGCAAGGTCCTCGACGCGCTGGGCCGGGCGCGCTTCGACGCCGACGTGCCGTTGCTCGAGTCCGGCTTCGTCTACGGCATGGTGCTCCAGCACGAGCACCAGCACGACGAGACGATGCTCGCCACCCACCAGCTGCGCCGGGGGGAGCCCGCACTGCCCCTCGGCGACGGCGCCGCCGCTCCCCGCGCCGCCGTCCCCAATCCGGAGGTCCTCGTCCCCGGGGGCGCCTTCGTCATGGGCACCTCCACCGACCCGTGGGCCTACGACAACGAGCGCCCCGCCCACCGGGTCGCACTGCCGCCGTTCTGGATCGACACCACCCCAGTGTCCAACGCGGCATACCGGGTCTTCGTCGAGGCGGGCGGCTACGACGAGGTCCGCTGGTGGAGCGACGACGGCTGGGACTGGCGGACTCGCACCGGGCGACGCCGTCCGGCGTTCTGGGTGGCGGAGGGCCAGTCGTGGCTGCGGCGGCGGTTCGGTGTCGTCGAGCCGCTGCCGGACGACGAGCCGGTGCAGCACGTCTGCTGGTTCGAGGCCGAGGCGTATGCCGCGTGGGCCGGCCGGCGCCTGCCGACGGAGGCGGAGTGGGAGAAGGCGGCCTCGTGGGACCCGGTCACGCAGACCAAGCGGCGCTACCCGTGGGGCGACGAGCCCCCGACCGCGGCGCGGGCCAACCTCGGCCAGACCCGCTACCGGCCCACCCCGGTCGGCTCCTTCCCTGACGGCGCGTCCGCTGTCGGGGCCCTGCAGATGCTCGGCGACGTCTGGGAGTGGACCGCAACCGACTTCACCGGCCACCCGGGGTTCTGCACCTTCCCCTACCGCGAGTACTCGGAGGTCTTCTTCGGGTCCGCTCACAAGGTGCTCCGAGGCGGCTCGTGGGCGACCGACCCGCTGGCCTGCCGCACGACGTTCCGCAACTGGGACTACCCGATCCGCAGCCAGATCTTCGCCGGCTTCCGGACCGCGAGGAACGCCTGATGTGCCGGCATCTCGCCTGGGTGGGTGAGCCGGTCACCCTTGCGTCGCTCGTCCTGGACCCGCCGAACTCGCTGCGGCATCAGGCGTTCGCGCCCCGACACCAGACCCACGGGGTCGTCAACGCCGACGGGTTCGGCGCGGGCTGGTTCGTCGCGGGGCGCGCGGCCCCGGTCCGCTACCGCCAGGCCCGCCCGATCTGGGCCGACGCGTCATTCGCCTCGCTGGCACCGACCATCTCCTCGGGATGCGTCATCGCGGCCGTCCGGGACGCGACCCCGGGGCTGGCGGCGGCCGACGAGTCCGCGGCGGCGCCGTTCCTGCACGCCCGGTGGATGTTCAGCCACAACGGCGCGCTCTCGGACTGGCCCCGGGTCCGCAAGGCCCTCGTCGACCAGACGCTCGACGTGCCCGAGGCGGCCGCACCCGTGGACTCCGCCCTGCTCTTCGGGGTCGCCGTCTCCGCGTGGTCGGGCGGGGCGACCCTCGGCGCCGGTCTGGTCGCGTGTGTCGAGGCTGCCGAGCTCGTCGGAGGCGGCCGGCTCTCGTTCCTTGCCATTGACGGCGAGCGGCTGGCTGCCACGGCATACGGAGACCCGCTCTTCGTCCTCGAGACCTCCGCCGGCGTCCTCGTCGCGTCAGAGCCCCTCGATGACGACCCGAGATGGCGCGTGGTGCCCGACGGCTCGCTCGTCGAGGGCGACCGCACCGGCATGGACGTCCACCCGCTGGCGCGCTGACACCTTCCACCCCACCGAACGGAGCCGTTGTGACCGACCTCGCTGCCCAGACCCGCATCGACGTCCACCTGACCGCCGACGACCTGCTCGCGGCGATGCGCGCCGACGTGCGTCGCGGCCTGGGCACCTCCCCGAAGACGCTGCCGCCCAAGTACTTCTACGACGCGCGAGGCAGCGCGCTCTTCGAGGAGATCACGCGGCTGCCGGAGTACTACCCCACCCGGACCGAGCGCACCATCCTCGTCGCCTGCGCCGACGAGATCGCGGCGCTGTCCGGCGCAGACACCCTCGTCGAGCTCGGGTCGGGCTCGTCCGAGAAGACGCTGCTGCTGCTCGACGCCCTCACCGCGGCGGGTCGGCTGAGGCGCTACGTGCCCGTCGACGTCAGTGACTCGGCCCTCGAGGGGGCGATGTCGTCGCTGTCCACGAGGTATCCGGACCTCGAGCTGCACGGGGTGGTCGCGGACTTCGAGGTGCACCTCGACGAGCTGCCGCGCGGGGGACGCCGGATGGTGGCCTTCCTCGGCAGCACGGTCGGCAACTTCGAGCGGCCGGCCCGGCGGGCGTTCCTTACCCAGGTTCGACGGGGTCTCGTGGCCGGCGACTCCCTGCTGCTCGGGACGGATCTCGTCAAGGACCGCTCACGTCTGGTGGCGGCCTACGACGACGCAGCCGGGGTGACCGCCGACTTCAACCGCAACGTCCTGCGGGTGCTCAACCGCGACCTGGCCGCGGACTTCGACCCGCTGGCCTTCGACCACGTGGCCCGCTGGAACGCGCAGCAGGGGCAGATCGAGATGTGGCTGCGGGCGCGTCGCGGGCACCGGGTGCGGCTCGACGACCTCGACCTGGACGTCTCCTTCGAGGCCGGGGAGGGGATGCGGACCGAGGTGTCCGCCAAGTTCCGCGTCGCGGGAGTGCAGGCTGAGCTCGGCGACGCCGGGTTCGCCGTGCTGCGGACGTGGACCGACGACGACGGCGACTTCGCGCTGACCCTGGCGGCCGCGACCGGCTGAGCGAGCTGGTCAGTCGAGGGCGAGCTGGTTGCGGCGGGCGCCACCCACGGCGCGGATGGCCTCCAGCACCGCGTCAGGCGGCGCGCCCTTGAGGAGGTAGCGCTTGACGCCGGCGGCCAGGGCCGCCTTCTCCGACGACGGCGTGGAGTGGCCGGTGAGCATGACCACCCGGCTGCGCGGGCTGCTGTCGAGGATCTGGCGGGTGGCCTCGACGCCGTCGACGTCGGGCATCGACAGGTCCATGACGACGACGTCGGGCCTCGTCTCGATCGCCATCTGGACCCCGGCCCGCCCGCTGGCCGCGGACCCGCACCACTCGAGGTCACCCTGCATCTCGACGAGGGACTGCAGGCCCATCCGGACGAGCTCCGAGTCGTCGACGATGAGGACGCGCACCGTGGCGTTCCTCCTTCGTCAGGTCGGCCCGCGGTCGCGGGCTGGTCCGTGGGGTGTGGCCTGATGGTCCTGCCCCCGCGCCACGCAGGGCAATCCGACCTTGGTCGTAGTACCCGTCCAAGGACTTCGCAACCGTGCCGAACGGCCCCTCGGACCACGAGTGCCCTCGTTGAAGATCGTCAGGACCTTCGCCCCCATTGGCCGGCTGGGCGTGGCACGCTGGCCCTCGAGCAGCTTCCCTCGGCAGAGTCCACAGCCCGCGTGGCGCCGACGACCCGCAGCTCTCAGCGCAACCAGCAGTGCCCAGCTCAAGCCCAGTGGCTGGCCTCTCCCTTCAGGAGCACGCCATGCACCAGGCCGTCGAGCACACCACCTCCCCCTCCGTCACCCCCTCCTTCACCCCCTCCTTCACCCCCAGCCGGGTGGCGCCCGTCCAGATCCGTCCCGACACGGGCGACGACCTCGAGCCCCTCCAGGAGATCCTCGAGGAGGCAGGGCGTCTCCCGACGGCTCAGGCCGACCGGCTCAGGGAGGAGGCCATCCTGGCGGCCCGGCCGCTCGCGCGGCGCCTCGCGTCGCACTACCGGGGACGCGGGATCGAGGACGACGACCTCGAGCAGGTCGCGATGGTGGGGCTGTGCAAGGCTGTTCGGGGGTACGAGCCGGGTCGGGGATCCTTCACGGCATACGCGATCCCGACGATCAGCGGTGAGCTGAAGCGGCACTTCCGCGACGCGGCGTGGCTCGTGCGGCCGACGCGCTCCCTCCAGGAGCTGGCGTTCGCGATCCGCAGAGCGGCCCCGGCGCTGGTGCAGGAGCTGCGCCACCAGCCGAGCCCCGCGGAGACGGCCGAGTACCTCGGGGTGTCCACCTCGATGGTCCAGCGGGCGCTGGCTGCCGAGCGGGCTTGCTGGGGCTGCTCGTTGGACGTGCCTCACGGGGAGAGCGAGGGGACGCTCGGCGACGTCCTGGCCGACGAGGGGGACTCCTTCGCGCCGGTGGAGGCGGCGATCCTCCTCGGGACGATGCTCTCGCGCCTCTCGCCCCGCCAACGCCAGATCCTCGACCTGCGCTTCCGGGGCGGCCTCACGCAGGAGGAGATCGGATCGGTGATCGGGGTCAGCCAGATGCAGGTGTCGCGGCTGCTCGCCTCGACGCTGGCCACGCTGCGGGAGGCCATCGTCGGGGCGGAGGCGGCGGCCTAGCGCCTCAAGCCTGGGCGAGGTCGGTCTTCGTGAAGTCGTCGCCCTTGAAGAGGAGCTCCTCGCCGGTGGCGCGGGCGAGCGCGTAGGCGAACAGGTCGCCGAAGTCGAGTCCGGCTGGGTGGCGGCCCTTGCCGTAGCGACGCCATGCCGTGCGCGCGATCATCGCCTGCTCCTCGTTCACAGCCACGGCCTGGACGCTTGCACGATGGAGGAACAGGTCGAGGTCGCGACCTGCGACCTCCCCGCGCCGAGCTTCGACGACGATCGACGACTCGATCAGCGTGCCGACCGAGATGAGCCGTCGTGGTGCGGTCGCGATCCTGCGGTTGAAGTCCTCCCGTTCGGGCTCGTCGAACAGCACCGCCATCAGTGCCGAGGTGTCGAGGACCATCAGACCGGCAGCCCGTGCTCGTCGTAGCCGAGGATCTGCTCCTCCGGCCGGTCGTCGAGGAGCGGGAGCGCCGCGCAACGCAGAGCGATGGCGTTGAGCTCGTCGGCAAGACCCAGCCCGCCAGCCCGCCCTCGGACCCGCTCGAGGCGCTCGCGCAGAGCCATGGCCACGGCGGCCGTGATGCTCTCGCCCGTCGCCTGGGACAGCTCCCGAGCGAGACGATCGGTCTCCGGATCCTTGATGCTCAGGGCCATGGTAGAAGGATACCTCACGAGGTGGATTCTGCCCCGCGCGTCCTATCAGCTCGGTGAAGGGCGACCCGGCGGTGGCCCGCGTCGACACGGATCGTCCAGCCGCGAGTGTCCAGGTGCTCGAGGAGGGGGATGGCGACCCGCCGGGTCGTGCCGAGCGCCCGGCGCGCCTCGCTCGTGGTGAAGGGCTGATCCAGTGCGGCGAGGACGCGCATCGCCAGCGCCGGACCGCGGGGGAGGAGCACGACGTCGCCGCCGAGCCGCACGAGCCGCCCGGCTTTCGCTGCTGCCGCGACCTCCCGCGGTCCCAGACCCCACGCCGCGAGCTCGTCGTGCTCCGGTGCCGCGAAGGGACTGTCGGCGAGCCTCCTCTCGATCGCGACGAGGCCGGCCTCCGCGGGCCCGAGCGAGGCCCGCACCCCCGGCCGCCCCACGCGGCCTCCCGCCAGCTCGAGCCCCAGCGCAGATGAGAGCGGCGCCGTGAGGGCGACATCCGGTATGCCGGCAGCCTGGCGGGCCGCCTCGAGGGTCGGGCGCGGGTCGAGCGGGTGTCGGGCCGCGTGCGCGTCGACGACGGAGGCCAAGGCCGAGCGCCACTGCTGCCAGGTCTCGTCGGTGACGACCCACTCCCCGGTCTCGCGCAGCCCCGGGCTCCCCGCAAGTGCAGCGGAGTCCACCGGCATACCGAGAGCGTGCAGGTCGGCCCGCCGTGCCGCGCCCCGCCGCCGGACTTCGGCGGCGAGGTCGGGGCGCCCGGTAGCGCCTCGCAGCACGTTGGCGCGCTGGGCCGCCGCGCCGCGTCGGCGCAGTGCGGGTGGGTCGACGTCGAGGACGAGTACGCCCGAGGCGACCGCGTGCTGGCCCGGGTCGCGCAGGATCGCCCGGTCGCCGACCTGGAGGAGCAGCGGCCGGCGCGTCGTGAGCCGCGCCTCGTGATCACCGAGCGGGCGCAGCCGCACCGGAACCGCCGCCGAGCCGACGTGCATCACGAGCTCGGACGGGAGAGTGTCGGTGCCGGCGCCGAGCCGCACGTCGAGCAGCGACGTCGGACGCCACGCGCCGGGCGTCACGAGCGCGTCGCCGCGATGGACGTCGTCGACGCTGACGGACCGCAGGTTCACGGCGACCCGCACGACCGCCGCGGCCCGGTCGGTGCGACGCCCCAGGCGCTGCAGCCCGCGCACCCGCACGGGTCGTCCCCCCAGCTCGAGCTCGTCGTCGACCTGGATGGACCCCGACCCGAGCGTGCCGGTGACCACGGTCCCGCTGCCGGTGATGGTGAACGCGCGGTCGACCCAGAGCCGGACCCTGCCGTCCGTGACCGGCTCCGGGAGCCTTGCCACGAGCCGGTCCAGGGCGCGGCGCAGCTCGGGCAGACCGAGCCCCGTGGCGCCGGACACGACGACCGACTCCACGCCGGCGAGGCTCGAGCGGCTGAGCTGCTCCCGGGCCTGCTCCAACGCGGGGTCCGGGTCGGCGAGGTCGGCGCGCGTGACGATGAGCAGTCCGTGGGTGATGCCGAGCGCGTCAGCCGCCGCGAGGTGCTCTGCGCTCTGGAGTCGCCAGCCCTCGTCGGCCGCCACGACGACGAGCACGGCCGGCGCCGGTCCGAGCCCGGCGAGCATGTTGCCGATGAAGCGCTGATGACCGGGCACGTCGACGAAGGCGATCTCGGCGCCCGAGGGGAGGGTCGTCCAGGCGTACCCGAGGTCGATGGTCATGCCGCGCCGCCGCTCCTCCGCCCACCGGTCGGGTTCCATGCCGGTGAGCGCGCGCACGAGGGTCGACTTGCCGTGGTCGACGTGGCCGGCCGTGGCGACGACGTGCACTAGGAGTCACCGGCCGCGGCTGCGCCGGCTGAGTCGCCCGCGAGACGCAGCGCCTGAAGGAGCCCCTCGTCCGACTCTGGGGGCACGCATCTCAGGTCGACGAGGCAGCGCCCCCGCTCCACCCGCGCCACGACGCACGGCTCACCGGCTCGGAGCAGCCCGGCCCAGGACACCGGCAGGGCGAGCGCCCACCCGGGCAGCTCGACGCCTGGGGCGCCGCCGCCGCCGACGACCCCAGTCGAGGGCACCACGGGCACGCCGAGAGCCAGAGCCAGCCGGTCGGTGCGCCGTCTCAGCTCGGCCGGGTCGGCGTGCAGGTATGCCGTGGTGGGCGTCGGGGGGCCGCTGAGGGTCGCCTCCATCGCGGCGACGGTCAGCTTGTCGACCCGCAGGGCCCGCGCGAGGGGGTGGCGACGCAGCGTCTCGACAACGTCGCGGCGCCCGAGGAGCAGCCCGGCCTGCGGACCTCCGAGCAGCTTGTCGCCGCTGCACGTGACGACGTCGGCTCCCGCCAGCAGGGCCGTCGTCGCGTCGGGTTCGTCGGGCAGCAGCGGATAGGGGTGCAGCAGCCCGCTGCCGATGTCGACGACGACAGCGGGCCCGAGCCCGGCCAGCTCCGCCACCTCGACCGACGACGTGAAGCCCTCGACGCGGAAGTTGCTCGGGTGGACCTTGAGGATGCAGCCGGTCTCCGGCCCGACGGCATACGCGTAGTCGCGCAGTGTGGTGCGGTTCGTCGTCCCGACCTCGCGCAGTCGGGCGCCGGTCGAGGCGACGAGGTCGGGGAGCCGGAAGCCATCGCCGATCTCGACCATCTCGCCGCGGCTGACGACGACGTCGCGGCCCGCTGCGAGCGCGGTCGTAGCCAGGACGAGCGCCGCGGCGCCGTTGTTGACGACGAGGGCGGCCTCGGCTGCCGGAACGGCTGCCAGTAGCGCGGCCAGAGTTCCGCGTCCGCGCCGGGCCCGTTGGCCGGTGGCGACGTCGAACTCCACGTCGACGTATGCCGCCGCGTCGGCCACCGCCTCGAGGGCGGCGGGCGACAGCGACGCCCGACCGAGGTTGGTGTGCAGGACGACGCCGGTGGCGTTGATGACCGGCCGCATCGTCGTCGTGCGCCGCGGCAGCCCGGCCAGGGCTGCGGCGACGACGTCGTCGGGGCTGATCTCACCGGTCCGGGCCCGGGCCTGCGCGGCCGTCACCGCCGCCCGGACCCTGTGCGCGCCGAGCCGGGAGACCGCGGCGGCGACCCCCGCATCCGCGAGGACGGCGTCCGTGCGCGGGATGCGGCGACGGTCGTCGGCGAGCGGCACCGCGCCATCCTAGGAGGCGCCGCTGGATGGCCGGACGCCTGCCCGGGCGGCACGGGTGGGCTTGGGCGGAGGCGGACGGGAATCGAACCCGCCTGACCCGGGTACCGGGTCACACCGGTTTTGAAGACCGGGAGGGCCACCAGACACCTGGACGCCTCCGCGCATACCGTACAGCTCCGCCCCGGCTCGGTCGTGGTCACTCGGTCGGACCACTCCGGGGCCAGAGGCGCCGTCGGTGGCTAGGGTCGGGGGATGGAGTCTCTCGGGGTCGCCACGCGTCTGACGCAGTATGCGCACGGGGGCGGGTGCGCCTGCAAGATCCCGCCGGGTGAGCTCGAGGAGATCGTCTCCGGGCTCGTCGGGGTCGACTCGCCGGACCTCCTCGTGGGGCTCGACGACGGGGACGACGCGGCCGTGGTGCGGATCACGGACGGCGTGGCCGTCCTCAGCACCGCGGACTTCTTCACCCCGGTCGTCGACGACGCCTACGACTGGGGCCGCATCGCCGCCGCGAACGCCCTCTCCGACATCTACGCCATGGGTGGGCGACCCGTCGTGGCGATCAACCTCGTCGGCTGGCCCCGCGACGTGCTGCCCGTCGAGCTGCTCCGCGAGGTCCTGCGCGGTGGCCTCGACGTCGCCCGACTCGCGGGCTGCCCGGTGGCCGGCGGACACAGCATCGACGACCCGGAGCCGAAGTACGGGATGGCCGTCACGGGGACGGCCGACCCGCAGCGGTTGCTGCGCAACGACGCCGCCAGACCCGGTATGCCGCTCAGCCTCACCAAGCCGCTCGGGGTCGGGGTCCTCAACAACCGGCACAAGACCACCGGCGAGGTCTTCCCCGAGGCGGTCGCGTCGATGGCCGCCCTCAACGACCGGGCCAGCCGGGACGCGCTGGCGGCGGGCGTCACGGCAGCCACGGATGTCACCGGGTTCGGGCTGCTCGGCCACCTCTTCAAGATGGCCCGTGCCTCCGGCGTCGGCGCGGTGATCGACGCGGCCAGCGTTCCTTACCTCGACGGCGCCCGCGATGCCCTGCGGGACGGGTTCGTCAGCGGCGGCACCCGGCGCAACCTCGACTGGGTGCGCCCGCACCTTGCCAGCACCGTAGGAGAGGGCGAGCTGCTCCTCCTCGCCGACGCGCAGACCAGCGGCGGCCTCCTCGTCGTCGGCGAGGTCCCTGGCGGCACCGTGGTCGGCGAGGTCGTGTCCCGCGCCGGGCCGATGGTCTCGGTGCGCTGACCCGCCGGGCCGCAGTCATGGGCTGCGGATAGTCATCTGCTTGACAGTCTTGTTCGCAGCCAGCCATCTCGACCGGTTCGCGGGACAGGAAGCCACGGCCATTCTCCCGATGGCGATGGCCGCCGGGAGAGGGAGCCGGAGGGACGTCTGGGCAATTGTCGCGGGCGCGCTCGGCGCTCCGTCGGAGCCTGCACCCGGCAGCCGTCTGGTCGCCGGGCCGGGCACCCCGGCGCCGCTCGCAGGTGAGGTGACCCGGAGCACGGCGGGGATGGTGTCGCTGATGCTCGACGAGCCGGCGGCCGGGACCGGGATCGTCGCGATCGAGGGCAACGACAACATGGTGGCAGTCAGCGTGTGGCTCTACCTGTACGGCGCCGAGGGCAAGGCCGCCGCCGAGCGTGACGAGCCGAGGTGGCAGGCCTGGCTGGACGAGCTGTTCCCACAGCCGGCTCACCCCGGATCCTGACGGCAGCTCGCTTTGCTCAGCGCAGGCATGGAACGACCCGACCACCAAGGCGGCCGCACGGGTCGTTCAGGCGGTGCGGCAGCCACCGAAGTCACGTCCGGTCCGACACCTGACGTGCGCCGGATCCTCGTCGGCGAAAGCCGGTGCGAGGGCGCTGAGACGGTGATCAAGGCATGTCGCCACACGTTTCGGCGGGGTGGTGGAACGACGAGGCCCTGGCTCCAGTGGGTGTAGGCAAGTCGAGCACGAAGCGAACTGCCTGGGGCTGACCCATGAGGCGGCGCTGCAGGCCCAGCTGTTGCGGTTCTCAGGCCGTTTCGTTGACTCGCCTCTGGGATCCGCGCCGGCCGCGCCTGCCTGCTCACCCGCGACCGCCGGGCGACGCTCGCCGAGCGCGGCGAACCGACGCTGCAGTAGTGCTGTGCGCTGGCTCAGGAGGCTGCGTCGTGACAGCGGAGGGTCGCGGGGCTGCCGCTGGGGCCTGACACGGGGCTGGTCGACTGTTCGCCCGCGACGGTGCTCACTGGCTCAACCCGCTGCTCGACTGGTTGGCCTCAGTGCCGCCGTCCGACCCGAGTCACCTGGAGGTGTCCGAGCTCGGGTCGTTCGAGCGCATCCGGCCGGCGCTCGAGGAGGCCGTCGACGTCCTCACCGCAGGTCCGCTTCCGGTGACCCTCGACCACGTCGACCTGCACCCGGCGACGTCCCGGTCGTCGACGGCATACCGCGGGTGTTCGAGGTTGCCGACGCGCAGTGGGCCCCCGAACCCAAGGTGCTCGGCGCCGCATGGGTGGCTGGCGTACCGCAACCGGCATCCGCGGGAGACCGTCTTCGCCGCCTGCCGCCTGCCGCGTCGCTAGGTTGGAGCGATCGAACGGGGCTTAGGGTTGCAAGGGCGGGGGTCACTCGCTCAGGTTCCTGACGAAGTCGACGCTGTCGCGAGAGATCTGGTTGCGGGTGTCGTCGTGGCTGATCGCCGGCGTTCCGTCGCCGGGTTGCGGTCCGTAGTCGCCGAAGAAGGCGTGCGCGGCCCCGTCGATCGCGGTGAACGTCGATCCGGTCGGCAGTGTGTGCTTGGAGGCCTCGATCTTGTCCGGCGTGGCGAGTCCGTCGTTGGTCGCGGAGAGGGACAGGACCTTTGTGGTCAGCGAGGTGCTGATGTCAGTGTCGGGATAGGAGGCATAGAGGAGTAGGCCGACGACGGGCGCGGCGGGGTCGGCGTCACCGGAGTCGGCCTGCATGGCGGCGACGGTTCCGCCGAGGGAGTGGCCCCCGAGGACCCAGCGCCTGATGGCGGGGTAGGCGGGCTTGGTGGCATCGAAGGTGGTGATGGAGAGGAAGGCGATGGCGAGGGGTTGCTTGGGAATGATGACGGTGTACCCGGATTCGGCCAGGGGTCGCAGGACCGCAGCGTAGGCGCGGGCGTCGACCTTGGCGCCTGGCTGGAAGAACACTCCGGTGTGGCTGGCGGAACCGGTCGGGGTCATGACGATCTGGGTCGGGTCCTCCGTGACGGTGACCTTGGCGTCGGAGCTCATCGCCCCGAGGGCGGGTTCGACTGCCGTGAAGGGGCGCAGCCAGGCCATGAGGCCGACCCATCCGATCGAAGCGAGAACGAGGACGATGCGGGCGATGTGGCGCCATCCTGTTCGCGTTGCCCGCGGGTGCAGCGTTCGGGAGCCGATGAACGCGGATCCGAAGAGGGTCGCGAGGACCAGTACGGCGTAGAGCGGGTGGCCGTGCACGACCGCGCCCCACCCGGTCAGGCATGCCCAGGCGATGACCAGGATGCCGGCCGCGGCGACGACGCGCACGACCCAGGTGATCCACGCCGGATCTGCTGGAGTCGGCAGTGAACCCTCAGCCGGCGACGACGGCGGGTCGACGGGGTGGTCGGTCATGCAAACGCTGTGGCAGTGGTGGGGAGCCGGTGGAGGCCGTAGGCGTAGCCGGCGATCGCCAGGGTGCAGCCGACGGCCATCCGTGAGGAGGCACCGTCGTTGCTCACGTCGCTGATGAAGCTGGACCCGCCGGCCACGGCGATCACGATGCCGAGCGCGGACGCGGTCAGCCAGGCCCGTTCGCAGTGGCGCCAGGCGAGGAAGGTGATCCAGATCGCGAGTACGAGCAGTGCAGTGCCCATCATGCGGGCCATGAGCAGTGCGGCTGGGGCAGCGACGTTCCACCCTGAGCCTGAGTCGGGCAGGGGCAGCCAGAACGTGTCGGCCAGGCCGAGCAGGAGCTCCGCGAGCACGGTGACGAGCATGGCTGCGCCGACTACGCGGATCCGTCGCCCGGTCGTCGTGGGGGTGGGAGTGATGGCGTTCATCGTGATCAGGCTTCCTGAGGTGTGATGTCGTCGCGACCGCGGCGTCGGCGGGGGCTGGTGGCGCTGTCGGAGTTAGTCCCGGTCTGGGCGGGGGCGGTGGTCGGCGGGATGTTGGGCAGGGCCCAGGTAGCGGCCAGACCGAGCCCGATGATGATTGCGGCGACGCCGGTGGTGACCTTGCTCGCCGCGATCATCCCGGCGGCCGCGGCGTCACCTGCGGTTGCGGTGGCGGGGTGGGCTTTCAGAGTCGGGATGACAGTGCCGGCGGAGCCGGTGACCGCGTCGACGACCTGCTGGGAGGCCAGAGGGGGGATGCCCGCGGCGTCGAGGTGCGTGGTGGTGGAGCGGCCGAGGGATCCGATGAGCAGGGTGCCCAGGATGGCGACGCCGAGGGCGGATCCGAGCTGCCGGAAGGTGCTCTGAAGGCCGGAGGCCTGGCCGGACGCGGCGATGGGGATCTCGGCGAGGATGACGCTGGTCAGCTGCGCT
>JBBRZC010000032.1:0-24950 GCA_038237075.1 Actinomycetales bacterium | reverse complement strand
GTTTTCTTTGCACAAGACCGTTGCACGAAGGGTGAGGAACGGCATCGGTGCAGGTCAGGGCCCATCTCCGGGGTGAGCGGCAGCGATTTGGCCAACCGGAGGGGTGTCCGTAAACTTGAGGGGTTGTGCCGGACGGCAGCCGACTCCCCGGCGGACTCGACGGCGCCGCATCGAGGCGGCCCCGCGGCATACGAAACCAGCACTTGACCGACCTAGTGCTTCACCGAGAAGGAAAGCTGACCACTGTGCGCACGTACACCCCCAAGCCCGGCGAGGTCACCCGCTCGTGGCATGTCATCGACGCGACCGACGTCGTGCTCGGCCGGCTCGCCAGCCAGACCGCCATCCTGCTGCGGGGCAAGCACAAGACGACCTTCGCTCCCCATGTGGACACCGGCGACTTCGTCATCATCATCAACGCCGACAAGGTCGCCCTCACCGGCGCCAAGCTCGAGCAGAAGAAGGCCTACCGCCACTCCGGGTTCCCGGGCGGCCTCAAGTCCACCTCCTACACCGAGCTCCTCGAGAAGCACCCTGCCAAGGCTGTCGAGAAGGCGGTCCGCGGGATGCTCCCCAAGAACTCGATTGCCCGCCAGCAGCTGACCAAGCTCAAGGTGTATGCCGGCGGCCAGCACCCCCACGAGGCCCAGAAGCCCGTGGCCTTCGAGATCTCCCAGGTCGCGCAGTAACGGCCCTCGCTCGCCCTCCCGACCTGGCAACGCTGACCTAGAAACAAGGAACCACTGTGGCTGACAACGACATCCGAGAGTCCGGCGCCGTCGACGTACTCGACACCGACGAGCCCGAAGTGAGTGAGTACACCTCCGAGTCGAACACCTCCGTCTCTGGCGAGCCGGGCCGCAAGCCCAGCGCGTCGGCGCCGGGTGCGGCGACCGGGCGGCGCAAGCAGGCGATCGCCCGCGTGCGCATCGTCCCGGGCACCGGCGAGTGGACGATCAACGGCCGGACCCTCCAGTCCTACTTCCCCAACAAGGTGCACCAGCAGATCGTCAACGAGCCGTTCTCGGTCCTCGAGCTGACCGGTGCCTATGACGTCCTCGTGCGCGTCCACGGCGGTGGCCCCTCGGGCCAGGCCGGCGCGGTGCGCCTCGGTGTCGCCCGCTCGCTGAACGGGGTCGACGAGGAGCTGAACCGCGCAACGCTGAAGAAGGCCGGCTTCCTCACCCGGGACGCGCGCGTGCCCGAGCGGAAGAAGGCGGGCCTCAAGAAGGCCCGCAAGGCTCCGCAGTACAGCAAGCGCTGACGCTCGTCCAATGCGGCTCGGGGATGTTCCCGGGCCGCCGTCGGCGGCTCGGGTAGTAGGTTCGGGCGCCGCGTATGCCGGGTGCTCGGGCCCCGCGTCGCCGCCCGCCCCCAGCGCCTTGCGGGCGGTGACCCTCTCGAAAGGCACACGCTCGTGGCTCGACTCTTCGGTACGGACGGCGTTCGCGGACTCGCCAACAAGGACATCACCGCCGAGCTCGCGCTCGACCTTGCGGTCGCGGCTGCGCACGTGCTCGGGGAGATCGGCGAGTTCGAGGGGCACCGGCCCCTTGCCGTCGTGGGCAGCGACGGCCGGGCCTCCGGCGAGTTCCTCTCCGCCGCCGTGGTGGCTGGGCTCGCCTCCGCCGGGGTCGACGTGCTCGACGCGGGGGTGCTGCCGACGCCAGCCATCGCCTTCCTCATCGCCGACCTTGGTGCCGACCTCGGCGTCATGCTCTCGGCGTCGCACAACCCCATGCCCGACAACGGGATCAAGTTCTTCGCCCGGGGCGGCCACAAGCTGGCGGACGACGTCGAGGACGTCATCGAGCGGCGGCTCGGCGAACAGTGGGAGCGACCCACGGGAGCCCGGGTCGGCCGGGTCCGACCCCTCGTGGACGGGCACGAGCGTTACGTCAGGCACCTCGTCTCGATCCTCCCGCACCGCCTCGACGGGCTGTCCGTGGTCATCGACGCCGCCCACGGCGCCGCGTCACACGTCTCACCGGACGCCTTCCGGCGGGCCGGGGCCGACGTCACCGTCATCGGCGCCGACCCCGACGGGCTCAACATCAACGACGGCTACGGCTCCACCCACCTCGAGAGCCTGCGGGTCGCGGTCGTCGAACGCCGTGCCGACCTCGGCATCGCCCATGACGGCGACGCCGACCGGTGCCTCGCGGTCGACGCGAGGGGAGCCGTCGTGGACGGTGACCAGATCATGTCCATCCTCGCGCTGTCGTTGCGCGACAAGGGGCAGCTCGCGCACGACACCCTGGTCGCCACGGTGATGAGCAACCTCGGGATGCTCCAGGCCATGGAGCGAGAGGGCATCGACGTGCGACAGACCGCGGTCGGAGACCGCTACGTCCTCGAGGAGATGAAGTCCGGGTCGTTCTCCCTCGGTGGAGAACAGTCCGGGCATGTGATCTTCCTCGACCACGGCACGACCGGCGACGGCGTGCTCACCGGGCTCATGCTCGCCTCGCGCCTGGCGGAGACCGGCCGCTCGCTCGCCGACCTCGCCGCGGTGATGACCAGGCTGCCCCAGGTGCTCATCAACGTCCCCGGGGTGGACAAGGGACGCGTCGAGTCGCACCTCGTCGTGCAGTCCGACGTGGCGCGGGCGCGGGCCGAGCTGGAGGGCACGGGCCGGGTCCTGCTGCGCAAGTCGGGGACCGAGCCGCTCGTCCGGGTCATGGTCGAGGCGGCCGACCAGGCCCAGGCAAAGGCGGTGGCCGAGCGCCTCGCGGAGTCGGTGCGGACCCACCTGGCCCTCTGACCGGCCGTGACGACCCCACCGCCGGCTGCTGGACCGGACCGGCGCGGCGAGCTGGTGAAGATCTTCCTCGCGTGCGTCGTCGTCGCGGCGGCATGGGTGTGGTGGGTCGGCCACGCCCGGCACGAGCCGCTCGTCACGGAGCAGTCAGGGGTCGTCGCCCTGGTGCGCTCCAGCGACTCCGGGCCGGGAGAGGTGCTCTCCGGCCGCCTCGTCGTGGGGACGACCGGATGCCTGTCGGTCGAAACGGGGACCGCCGTGGAGCTCGTCGTCTGGCCGTTCGACAGCAACCTGTCCTACGACGGGCAGGGCATCACGAACTCCCGGCTCGCCTTGCGGCCGGTGCAGGACCCGCCACGCGCCGACGCGCGCCTCGTGCGCGTCGGCGAGTCGTTCCGGGCCACCGGGCGCACGCTCAGTGCGGTCGCCGCGCGCCGGGAGCTGCCCGACCTGCCGGACCGCTGCCGGACGCAGGACCCGGTCGTCGTGCTCGACACCGTCGAGTCGGTCGTCGAGCCCCCACCCTGAGGGCCGGGTCGCCCCGGCGCAGGGTCGTGGGAGAGACTGGGCCCGACCCGTCCCTTTCTGTGAGGAGCACGCCAGTATGCCGTTCGAAGCCGTCAAGGATGTCGCCTACACCACCGCTGCCACGGCGACAGGCGGTCGCCAGGGCACCGTGAGGAGCGCCGACGGGGTCGTCGACCTGCCTCTCGGCAAGCCCGGGAGCGCCGCCAACCCCAAGGCCAACCCGGAGACCCTGTTCGCCGCGGGCTACGCCGCATGCTTCTCGGGCGCACTCAACGCGGTCGCCCGCAGCCGGGGCATCGACACGTCGGCCTCGACGGTCACGGCAGAGGTGACCTTCGGGAAGACCGAGACCGGCTTTGGGCTCGCCGTCTCCCTCGTCGCGGACATCCCGGGAGTTGACGCCGACCAGGCCAAGGAGCTCGTTGAGGCGGCCCACGAGGTCTGCCCCTACAGCAAGGCGACGCGGGGCAACATCGCCGTCTCGATCTCCGCCGCCGGCTGAGCGGCCGCCCGTGAGGCTGGCCATGCTGGGAGGCGGCGGCTTCCGCACCCCGCTGGTGTATGCGGCGCTGCTTGCCGACCGCGGGGCGGGTGTCACCGAGGTGGTCCTCCAGGACCCGGACGAGCGGCATCTCGCGGTCGTCGCCGCGGTGCTGGCCCAGCAGGCGGACGGGGTCGCCGACGCCCCGGCGGTGCGGGTGACGCCCGATCTCGACCGTGCCCTCGAGGGTGCCGACGTCGTCTTCTCGGCGGTGCGCGTCGGTGGCCTCGCCGCCCGGGTCGCCGATGAGCGCGTCGCCCTCGGGCTGGGGCTGCTCGGCCAGGAGACGACCGGCGCGGGCGGTATCTCGTTTGGTCTGAGGACGGTTCCCGTCGCGGTGCGCATCGCCGAGCGGGTCCGCGCGCAGGCGCCCGACGCCTGGGTCGTCAACTTCACCAACCCCGCCGGCATGATCACCGAGGCCATGCAAGCAGTGCTCGGGGACCGGGTCATGGGCATCTGCGACACCCCGATCACCATGGCCAGGCGCGCGGCCGCCGTGCTGGGCGTCGCGCCGGACGAGGTGGCGATGGACTACCTCGGGCTCAACCACCTCGGGTGGCTGCGGGGCTTGTGGCACGACGGGGTCGACGTGCTGCCCAGACTCCTCGCCGACGACGCCCTGCTCGGCGCCACGGAGGAGGGGCAGCTCTTCGGGCTCGACTGGGTGCGGGCGCTAGGGGCGCTGCCCAACGAGTACCTCTACTACCACTACTTCGCGCGGGAGGCGGTGGCGGCGATCCGGTCGGCAGGGTCGACGCGTGGGGAGTTCCTCCGCGATCAGCAGGGCCGCTTCTACGACGCCGCCACGGTCGAGCCCCGGCGCGCCCACGAGCTGTGGCTGCGGACGCGACAGGAGCGGGAGGACACCTACATGGCTGCGGAGCACGCGGGCCAGCGGGCGTCTGACGTAGGCCCGGAGGGCGCCGGCGGTGTCGGCAGCGTCGTCGATGTCGGTGGCTACGAGGGGGTGGCACTGGCGTTGATGCGAGCCATCGTCCGTGACGAGCCGGCGTCGATGATCCTCGACGTCCGCAACGGCTCCACAGTGGCCGGGCTGCCTGCGGACGCGGTAGTCGAGGTGCCGGTGACCGTCGCCGGCGGCGGCCCGGTCGCGACGCCGCTGGATCCGCCGGAACTGTACCAGCGGGGGCTCATGGAGCAGGTCAAGGCCGTCGAGCGGCTGACCATCGAGGCGGCGACCACCGGCTCGGTGACGGCCGCGGAGAAGGCCTTCGCGCTGCATCCCCTCGTCGACTCCGTCACGGTAGCCCGGCGGCTCGTCGCCGGCTACCGCGAGGCGATCCCCGAGGTGGACGAGGTCCTGCGGGGATAGCACGCGTCAGAAGAGCTCGTCGATGAGTCCGGTGTCGACGTCGTAGAGGAAGCCGCCGACCTTGACCGTGTCGGGGATGAGCGGGTGGGTGAGCACCTTGCGGACGTCCTCGTGGAGGGCCGCGGCCTGGTCCTCGATGACGTGGAAGCGGTACCACGTCGCGTCCATCCCGGCCGAGGCGGCAACGCGGTCGCGCAGCTCCTGCTCGCTGTTGCTCGCCACGGCACACCGCGTGTGCGGGACGATGAGGATGCGCTCCACACCGAGGATGTGCACGCCGAGGACGAGCGCCTCCAGGGCCGCCTCCGTGACCCGCCCACCGGGGTTGCGGAAGATCTTCGCGTCGCCAGGGGAGAGGCCGAGCATCTTCAGCGGCTCGATCCGCGAGTCCATGCACGTCACGACGGCGACGCCGCGATGGGCGACCCCGTCGAAGCCGCTCAGGGCGAACGTGGCGGCGAAGGCGCGGTTCGCGGCAATCAGGTCCGCGAAGGCGTCGGCGTTGTCGGGTGGCGGCTCAGTGCGGTTCACAGTCCGGCCCTCCTGGGGATCGTCGTGGCAAGCGGCGTGATCACCGAGGCGAAGAAGTCGTTGCCTTTGTCGTCGACGACGATGAAGGCGGGGAAGTCCTCGACCTCGATCTTCCAGACCGCCTCCATCCCGAGCTCGGGGTACTCGAGCACCTCGACATGCCTGATGCAGTCCTGGGCCAGCCGGGCGGCCGGGCCGCCGATCGACCCGAGGTAGAAGCCGCCGTGCGCCTGGCAGGCGGCGGTCACCTGGTTGCTGCGGTTGCCCTTGGCCAGCATGACCTTCGACCCGCCGGCGGCCTGGAACTGCTCGACGTAGGAGTCCATCCGGCCGGCCGTCGTCGGCCCGAACGACCCGCTCGCCATGCCGGCGGGCGTCTTGGCCGGGCCCGCGTAGTACACCGGGTGGTCCTTGAGGTACTGCGGCATCTCCTCACCCGCGTCGAGCCGCTCTTTGATCTTGGCGTGGGCGATGTCGCGGGCCACGACGAGGGTTCCGTTCAGCGAGAGCCGGGTTCGCACGGCATACCCGCTCAGCGTGGCGAGGATCTCCTCCATGGGCCGCCCCAGGTCGACGCTGACGACGTCGTCGTCTTGCCCG
The DNA here is from genome assembly GCA_038237075.1 of Actinomycetales bacterium. Taxonomy (GTDB): domain Bacteria; phylum Actinomycetota; class Actinomycetes; order Actinomycetales; family Dermatophilaceae; genus Lapillicoccus. The sequence continues at coordinate 18,653 of JBBRZC010000032.1, read as the reverse complement.
TCGCCGGCGAGGTGCTGGTGCGTGGTGTCGGGCAGGAACCGGGCGGGGTCGGTCTCGAGGGTCTCGATGAAGACGCCCTCGGCGGTGATCTTGCCGAGAGCCTGCCGGTCGGCCGAGCATGACACGGCGATGGCGACGGGCAGCGAGGCGCCGTGCCGCGGCAGCCGCACGACGCGGACGTCGTGGCAGAAGTACTTGCCGCCGAACTGGGCCCCGATGCCGAAGCCGCGGGTCAGCTCGAGCACCTGCTCCTCCAGCGCCGTGTCGCGGAAGCCGCGCGCCGTCGCTGCGTCACCGGTCGTCGGCAGCGCGTCGAGGTACTTCGCGGACGCGTACTTCGCCGTCTTGAGGGCGAACTCGGCGCTCGTGCCCCCGATGACGATGGCCAGGTGGTAGGGCGGGCACGCGGCCGTACCGAGCGCGCGCAGCCTGGTGTCGAGGAAGGCGAGCATGGCCTGCTCGTTGAGGATCGCCTTGGTCTCCTGGTAGAGGAAGCTCTTGTTCGCGCTCCCGCCGCCCTTGGCCATGAAGAGGAACGAGTATGCCGCCTCGTGCCCCGGGGTCGTGTCGGCGTAGAGCTCGATCTGCGCCGGGAGGTTGGAGCCGGTGTTCTTCTCCTCCCACGTCGTGACGGGGGCCATCTGCGAGTAGCGCAGGTTGAGGCGGGTGTAGGCGTCGTAGACGCCCCGGGCGATGGCCTCCTCGTCGGGTCCCGGGGTGAGCACATGCTGACCGCGCTTGCCCATGACGATCGCCGTGCCGGTGTCCTGGCACATGGGCAGCACCCCCGCAGCGGCGATGTTGGCGTTCTTCAACAGGTCGAGGGCCACGAACCGGTCGTTGTTGCTCGCCTCGGGGTCGTCGACGATCCGGCGCAGCTGGGCCAGGTGCGCAGGACGCAGGTAGTGCGCGATGTCGTGCATGGCCGTGTCGGTGAGCAGGGTCAGCGCCTCGGGGTCCACCTCGAGGAAGGCGCGGCCGCCGGGCCCGTCCACGATGCGGACCCCCGCGGTGGTCAGCAGCCGGTACGTCGTCTCGTCGGGGCCGAGGGGCAGGATGTTCTCGTAGCTGAACTGGGACATCGGGTTTGCGTCCTTTGGCGAGACTGCGGATTGTTCCCGTGGTTGTGCTGCCCCAGCGTAGGCCGCACGGTGCCCCGAGGTTCGCGCTGTGGCGACCGGCCAGCCAACATCACAACTCGGCCACGGAGGACGACGGTGTGGCGCCACTCACACGCCATGGTGTTGCATGGGCCATTGAGACACGAGGAAGACACCGCGACGTAACAGGGGACTCACCGATCGCCCGGGTGTCGGGCACGACCCAGCACACAGAGAACGTACAGGCCGGAAGGGTCCCGGCCGACCTGATCTGCATGACGCTCACCCCAACGGAGGACTTCACCCATGATCACTCGCAGGGCATCACGGACCGCCGTCGTGGCCGCGGCCGTCGCCGGGCTCGCGTCCGGCTGTCTCTCGTCAGGCTCGTCCAGCTCGAGTGGAGGTGGAAACGCTCCCGCCGCCGGCGCCGGCAAGGCGACGGTCGAGGTCATGTACGGCTTCGGGAACGAGCAGGAGGTCGCCTACAAGAAGGACCTCAACAAGTTTGCCTCCTCGAACGGCTTCACGATCAAGTTCACGAAGGCCGCCTCGTGGGACACCGAGATCCGCGCGCGGGTCGCCGGCGGGAACCCGCCAGACGTGGGTCTCTTCCCCCAGCCCGGCGTCATGTGCGACCTGGCCAAGCAGAAGAAGGTCCTCTCCTACGACGACGCCACGGTCACCACCGACAAGGCCACGCTGGTCCCGGGCTTCACGGGCGCCGGCACCTGCGCCGACGGCAAGGTCTATGGGCTCCCCTCGGCGGTCAGCGTCAAGAGCCTTCTGTGGTACGACCAGAAGGCCTTCACCGATGCGGGCTACACGCCGCCGACGACCCTCGACGAGCTCGCCACGCTCACCGACAAGATCAAGGCCGCCGGCAAGGTCCCGTGGTGCATCGCGGCCGAGTCCGGGGCGGCCACCGGTTGGCCGATCACCGACTGGATCGAGGACCTCGTCCTGCGCTACGCCGGCCCGGAGAACTACGACAAGTGGGTCACCGGTCAGCTGAAGTTCAACAGCCCCGAGGTCAAGCCGGCCTTCGACTACTTCCAGAAGATCGCCTTTACCGACGGCAACGTGCTCGGTGGCACCAAGGCCATCGTCGCGACGAACTTCGGGACTGGCGGCAACCCCCTCTTCAAGACCCCGCCCGGGTGCTTCCTCTTCAAGCAGGCGACCTTCATCGCGGGCAAGGGCGGCTTCCCCGACGACGTCGTGGCCAACCTCGACGCCAGGGTCGGCGTCACGGCCTTCCCGCCGAAGGAGGCCGGCAACAACCCGGTCCTCACCGGTGGCGACCTCGCAGCGGCCTTCAACAACGACGCCAACACCCTCAAGCTGCGCAACTTCATCGCCAGCAAGGAGAACGGGACCGAGGTCGGCAAGGCCGGCTACTTCTCCCCGCACAAGTCCTTCGACGTGTCGCTCTACCCGAACAAGACCCTCCAGAAGATCGCCAAGGACGTGCTCTACGCCTCGACGGCAGCGCGCTTCGACGGCTCGGACCTCATGCCCGCCAAGGTCGGCGCGGGGACGTTCTGGACGGAGCCGGTCAAGTGGATCTCCGGTCAGGAGGACCTGAACGCTGCGCTCGACAACATCGACGCCAGCTTCCCGAAGACCAGCAACTGACGCACGGCCGGCCGCCCGGGCCCTTGACCACGCCCCCGCAGCTGCCCTGCGAAATCCACTGTCCACACTCCCTCAGAGAGGACTGGGTCTCTTGGCCATCAAGATCATCAACGCTCTCATCGCCATCATCGGCGGCATCGGCGGCGCCATGCTGCTCTACTGGATCCTCAACAAGCTCGCGGAGTCGCTCAAGGGACGGTGGGAGGACCGCATCAAGCCCTGGATGTTCGCCGGGCCGGCGATCCTCGCGATCGGGGTCTACCTCATCTACCCCGCGATCGTCACCATCCAGTACAGCTTCGCGAACGCGGACTCGTCGGAGTACATCGGGCTCCGGAACTACAAGGAGCTGCTGACCGACTCCAGCTTCCTCAAGGTGCTCATCAACAACCTCCTCTGGATCATCATCGTGCCGGCACTCACCGTCGCCCTGGGGCTGGGCGTGGCCGTACTGGCCGACCGGCTCCGGGCGCGCGGTGAGAAGCTGTCCAAGACGCTGATCTTCCTGCCCATGGCCATCAGCATGGTCGGCGCGGCGACGATCTGGCGCACGGTCTACGAGTACCAGCCCTCGGGCACCCCCCAGACCGGGGCGCTCAACGCCGTCTTCGGCCTCTTCGGCAAGGGCCCGTTCTTCTGGTACTCGATCGACAACCTGAAGCTCAACAGTCTGCTGCTCATGGTCATCCTCATCTGGACCCAGGTCGGGTACTCGATGGTGCTGCTCTCCGCGGCCATCAAGTCGGTGCCCGAGGACACTCTCGAGGCTGGCCGGATCGACGGCGCCGGCGAGCGCCGGATCTTCTTCAGCCTCGTCGTCCCGCAGATCTGGCCCACCGTCATCACCGTGTTCATCACCGTCCTCATCGGGGTCATGAAGGTGTTCGACATCGTCTACGTCACGACCAATGGGGCGTTCAACACGGACGTCATCGGCCGCCGGTTCTACGACGAGATGTTCACCCAGGGCAACAGCGGGTACGCCTCGACGATCGTCGTGATCCTCATGATCGCGATCATCCCGATTCTCGTGTACCAGGTGCGCCAGTTCAGGCTTCAGGAGGCCGCACGATGAGCACGACCATCCAGCCCGGCGTGGGTACGCCGGAGACACCCAAGGTCCAGGAGCTGCGACAGAGCAAGGCGGGCACCGGCCCGGGCAGCGCGAGCTGGCCGGTCAAGATCAGCCTTGGAATCGTCTGTCTGGCATGGGTCATCCCCGTGCTCGCGCTGCTCGTCAACTCCTTCCGCACCCGCGACGCGCAGGCCAGCTCCGGCTGGTGGTCGGTGATCGCCAACCCGCTGGACCTCACCCAGTGGACGGTGAGCAACTACTCGAGGGTCATCACCACCGACGAAGCCGGCGTGAACATGGGGCAGGCGTTCGTCAACAGCTTCATCGTCACGGTGCCGGCGACGGTCATCCCGATCCTCATCGCGGCGTTCGCGGCCTACGCCTTCACGTTCATGGAGTGGCGCGGGCGCGACATCGTCTTCGTCGTCATCGTCGGCCTCCTCGTCGTGCCCAACCAGGTCGCCCTCGTGCCCCTGCTCAAGCTCTACGGCGCCCTCGGGCTCAACGGCACGTTCGTCGCCGTATGGCTGGCGCACATCGGTTTCGGCATGCCGCTCGCGGTCTACATCCTGCGCAACTACATGTCCGGGCTGCCGATGGCGATCATCGAGTCCGCGAAGATCGACGGCGCGAGCCACTACACGACGTTCTGGCGGCTCATCGTCCCGATGTCGGTTCCGGCGCTCGCGTCGTTCGCGATCTTCCAGTTCCTCTGGGTGTGGAACGACCTGCTCATCGCCCTTCTCTTTCTCGGGCGCGGTGAGAACACCATCGCGACCGTCGCGCTCCAGGGCCTCCAAGGACAGACCGGGCAGGGCAAGGAGCTGATCGCCTCGGCGGGGTTCGTCACGATCATCGTGCCGCTGCTCGTCTTCCTCTCGCTCCAGCGGTACTTCATCCGCGGCATGACCTCAGGAGCTGTCAAGGGGTGACCTGAACCCGCTCACCGGGTATGCCGTGCCCTGAGGACTGGGCACGGCATACCGCGTCATGGAGGGTTGCTGTCGGCCTCCGTCAGCCGACGAGCTCGGCCCGGGTGGGCGCGTATGCCCCGGCCCGTGCGACGGTGATGCCCCCGGTGGTGACGGCCCGCTCGACGGCCGGCCGGACGTCGCCGAGGGTCGCGGCCTGGAGGCGGGCGCGGGCGTCGGGGCCGCCGAGGTAGCCCGCGTCGAGCAGTCCCGAGATCAGCCCGGCCATGAAGGAGTCGCCGGCCCCCACGGTGTCGGCAACCTCGGTGCGTCGCGCCGGGAACGTCGCCATCTCGCGGACGTGGTTGAGCGCGAACAGCGCCCCCTCGCCGCCGCGGGTCACCACCGTGAGCGAGGCGCCGAGGGCGGCCCAGGCCCGCAGGACGTCGGGCAGGAACCGGTCGGGGTAGAGCCAGGCGATGTCCTCGTCGCTGGCCTTGACGACGTCGGCGAGCCCGACGAGCTCCTCGACCCGGCCGCGCACGGCGTCCGCTGACCCCATGAGGGTGGGACGCATGTTGGGGTCGTAGGAGATCGTCGCCGTGGACTGGGCGGCGCGGGCCGCAGCCAGCACCTGGCTGCCGCCGGGTTCGAGGGTGGCGGCGATGCTCCCGGTGTGCAGGTGACCGAAGCGGGCCAGGTCGGGCACCGCCGGCACCTGCCAGGTGAGGTCGAACTCGTAGGTGGCGGCGCCGGTTTCGTCCACGAAGGCGTGGGCCACCGACGTGTGGTCGGCGCCGTCGCTGCCCGGCAGCAGCGCGGCCCCCACCTGGGCGCACCGGTCGGTGATGCGCCGTCCGCGGTCGTCGCGACCGAGCCAGGTGGCCAGCGACACCTCGTGGCCGAGGGCGGCGAGCCCGAAGGCCACGTTGGCCGGGCTGCCCCCGACATGCTCGCTCGCGCCTCCCGCGCCGTCGTCGACCGCGTCGATGAGAGCCTCGCCGATGACCAGGGTCGCTGTCACGGGTTCACTCTAGGGGCCGCCGCGTTTGGCGGCGAGGCGCCCGTCAGGGACGATGGGCGAGTGAGCACCACGAGTATGCCGCCGCCCTCGGGCGCCGCCCCGCCCCCCGGCAGTGTGCCCAGCGAGGTGCCCGGCGCGGTGCCTGCCGAGGGGCCGACGCGACCCAGGAGCCCCTACTCGCTCGGCTCCACCCCCAACATGCTCCGCTCGCTCCTCGTCATCCTCGGGCTCGTGGGTGTCCTCCTCGCGATCGTCCCCCGGGTGAGCAAGGTCGAGCAGCCGGCGGTCGACGCCGTCTCCGTCGTGGCCAACGCGGTCCGCGAGTCGGGGCTGCCCTACGAGGCGCCGGTGGGCCTGCCCGCCGGGTGGAAGGCGACCAACGCCCGCTACGGGACGAGCACCGACGGCCTGCTGACCTGGCAGGCCGGCTGGGCCACGCCGAAGGGCGGCTACGTCGCGATCCGCCAGACCCGGGCCGCGAGCCCCAACTGGGTCAAGGCCGCCACCAACGACGGCGTGAGCCAAGGCACGGTCAGCGCGGCCGGGCGCATCTGGCAGAAGGAGTACGACTCCGCCCACGACCAGACGAGCCTGGTCAACGCGCCGTCGGGTCAGGCAGCCGGGGTCGCGACGGTGGTGGCGGCGACGGCGCAGCTCGACGAGGTTCTCGTTTTCACGAACGCCCTTCAACCAGCCCGGCCTCGATGATCTGACGCTGCGCGCCGTCGAGCCACGCGCTGCAGTGCGCGGCGAGCGCCTCGCCGCGCCGCCACAGCCGCATGCTCTCCTCCAGGGGCACCTGACCGCTCTCGAGCCGCGCCACGATCGAGGTCAGCTCGTCACGAGCGCCCTCATAGGACAGCCGCACCACGTCGGGGAAATCGACGCTGTCGTCTGGCTCCGCCTGCGCTGTACCGGCTTGCTCTGGCTCGGCTTCGTCCGGCTCTGGCTCACTCGTCATGGCGCCCCACGATAGTCGGCGGCCACGCCGACGGTGCGCACCCCGAAGTCGCCACGGGCCACTCGCACCCGCAGCAGCTCGTCGGCGGCGAGGTCGGCCTGGTCGGTGACGACGCGCCCGTCGCGGTGCTGCACCACGGCATACCCCCGCTCGAGCGTCGACTGGGGCGAGAGGGCCCGCACCTGCGTGGCGAGGTGCCCGACCTGGTCGAGGGCGCGGTGCAGCCGGTCGAGGAGGCGCTCGGTCGCGCGGTCGCGCAGGGCGCTCACCTGGTCTCGGTGCTGGGTGACGAGGGCGGTGGGGTCGGCCATGACCGGCCGGGAGCGCTGGGCGGTGACGAGAAGACGCTCGTGGTCGAGCCGGCGCCCCACGGCGCGCCGGGCGCGGCCGGTGAGCTGGACCAGGCCCTGGCGCTCGGCCGCCGCGTCGGGGACGACCCGCCGGCCCGCGTCGGTCGGCGTTGACGCGCGCACGTCGGCGACGAAGTCGAGGAGCGGTGTGTCGACGTCGTGGCCGATGGCGCTGACGACCGGGGTCACGGCGGCCGAGACGGCGCGCAGCAGCGTCTCGTTGGAGAACGGCAGCAGCTCCTCGGCGGCGCCCCCACCGCGGGCGATGACGATGACGTCGACGCTGCGGTCGGAGTCGAGCTCGCGCAGCGCTGCGGTCACCTCGGCCACGGCGGTGTTGCCCTGCACCGCAACCTGGCGGACGGCGAACTGCACCGAGGGCCAGCGGCGGCGGGCGTTCTGCACGACGTCCTTCTCGGCCGCGCTCTCGCGTCCGGTGATGAGACCGACGGTGAGCGGCACGAAGGGAAGGGCCCGCTTGCGCCCGACGTCGAACAGGCCCTCGGCGGCGAGGCGCTGCTTGAGGATCTCGATGCGCGCAAGGAGATCTCCGACCCCGACGGGCCTGATCTGACGCGCGTCGAGAGCGAGCGTGCCGCGCTTCGGCCAGAACGACGGCTTGGCCTGCAGGACGACGCGGGCCCCCTCGGCGAGCGGCGCGCCCATCGCGGCGATGGCGTGCACGGAGATGCTCGCCGAGAGCGACATGTCGACCTCGGGGTCACGCAGGACGAGGTATGCCGTGGTGGCCCGCCGGTTGATCTGGACCACCTGTCCCTCGACCCACACCGAGGGCATCTTGTCGACGTAGTCGCCGATCTTGAGGCTGAGCACCCGCACCGGCCACGGCTCCTCGGCCGAGGTGTCGGCGGCCTTCTCGGGCAGCGGGGCGGTGCTCACGAGGTCGAGTATGCCGTCCCGCCCGGACAGGACGGAGTGGTCAGGCTGTGTGGTCAGGCCGGGCGGTCAGGCCAGGCGGTCAGGGCTGTGCGGTCAGGCTGAGTCGGTCAGTCCTCGGCCGCCGCCTCCCGCTCCGCCTGGGTGTAGCTGCGCATCATCGCGGCGGGGTTGACCGAGCGTGCCTGGCGCAGGCCGGTCAGCTTGGCCGACGTCGCGGTCATGACGGCGGCGACGTTGCCTCGACCGTAGGTCACCGCGTGGTCCGCGTGCACGCCGAGGCTGTGCCCGACCTCGACGGCGTCCTGGTCGGCACCCATGTAGAGGAACTGCCACCCATAGGCGTTCGTCTGCTGTTCGACGAGGGCCTTGATGGCCGGGTGGGTCCATTCGCGACTGGCGTTCTCCAGACCGTCCGTCATGATCGCGACGACGACGGTGCCCGGCCGCTTCGCCTCGGGCAGCGCCTCGAGGGAGGCTCCCGCGTCGGTGACGAGCCGGCCGATCGCGTCGAGCAGGGCGGTGCTCCCGCGGGGCTGGAGCACGAGGGGGCCCACGTCGGCCACCGGCACGTCCGAGAGGACGACCTCGTAGCGGTCGTCGAACTGGGCCAGCGTGACCCGGCACTCGCCCGTGGTGGTGCGCTGCTCCTCGACGAAGGCCGCGAACCCGCCCTCGGTGTCGGTCTTGATCGACTGCATCGAGCCGCTGCGGTCGAGCAGGAAGTAGAGGTGGGTCAGGGTGGAGCGCGTCATCGTGGTCCTCCATCGGTGTCGCGCCGAGGCTTGAACCTCAGCGGTGTGGGCGTCGCAGCGGGGCGGGTGACGCCGCTCTCATGGTCGTACTGGGCGCGCTGCACGCCCGCTGCCGTGACCCGTCCGTCGGGGTTGGCGTAGGCGCCGAGGGTCGTGGTGCGCCCCAGACGCGGACCAACCGCATTCTCGGAGAGGCCAGCGCTGGCCCCGGCCGAGCGCAGGGATGCCCTGCCCGTCAGGAGGGCCTGGGCCATCGACTCGTCGATGAGCCGGGTGAGGCGGTCGGCCGCTGCGCGCAGGTGCGGAAGGGCGTCCACCGGCTCGAGGTCCTTGGCGGCGTCGAGGGCGGCGCGGATCGCGTCGAGAGGCGTCTCCGGAGAAGTGGGCATGAGCCAAGTATGCCGCATAAACTGCGGCTCCGCATCATCTGCGTCACGAACGACTGCGCCACGTCCACCTGCGCTCGGTCAGTCTGGGGGCCCCGGCATACCCGGCTGGGGGGTCGACGGGCTGCACGTACGATGGGGTTCATGTGTGCCGCGACCGAGGTCCAGCCCAAGCGTGTGCTCCTCGCGGCGCCGCGCGGCTACTGCGCCGGTGTCGACCGCGCGGTGGTCACGGTGGAGAAGGCGCTCGAGCTCTACGGTGCTCCGGTCTACGTGCGCAAGGAGATCGTCCACAACAAGCACGTGGTGTCGACGCTGCAGAAGCGCGGCGCGGTCTTCGTCGACGAGACCGACGAGGTGCCGGAGGGCGCGACCGTGGTGTTCAGCGCCCACGGGGTCGCACCGGTCGTGCACGAGGAGGCCCGGGCGCTCAACCTCAAGACCATCGACGCCACCTGCCCTCTCGTGACGAAGGTGCACCGCGAGGCGGTTCGCTTCGCCAACGAGGAGTTCGACATCCTCCTCATCGGCCACGAGGGGCACGAGGAGGTCGTCGGCACGGCGGGCGAGGCACCCGAGCACATCACCCTCGTCGACGGCCCAGACGACGTCGACAACATCGAGGTCCGCGACCCCGACAAGGTGGTCTGGCTCTCGCAGACCACGCTGTCGGTCGACGAGACGATGGAGACGGTTCGTCGGCTGCGCCAACGGTTCCCCAAGCTGCAGGACCCGCCAAGCGACGACATCTGCTACGCGACCCAGAACCGTCAGCTCGCCGTCAAGCAGATGGCCGCCGACTGCGACCTCATGATCGTCGTCGGGTCGCGCAACTCCTCGAACTCGGTGCGCCTCGTCGAGGTCGCGCTCGAGCACGGGTCGCGGGCGGGCCATCTCGTCGACTACGCCGACGAGATCGACGACGCGTGGCTCGAGGGAGTGGGCACCGTGGGCGTGACGTCGGGCGCGAGCGTGCCGGAAGTCCTCGTCCGCGACGTCCTCGCCCACCTCGCACAGCGGGGCTACGGCCAGGTCGACACGGTCGTGTCCGCGCAGGAGTCCGTCATCTTCTCGCTCCCGACGGAGCTGCGCCGCGACCTCAAGGCGGCGTCCGGCGAGGAGCCCGCAGACCTGCGGCACGACCCGAGCAGCCCCGGCGTCACCGCCCTGCGCTGACGCGGCATGCGGCTGTGGAGGGAAAGTCCCCGCCAGTCCGGGGCGAAGCCCAGGACGGCGTGATGATGGCCGAGGTGCTCGGGTCGCGCCGTCGCGCGCGCGAACAGGGCTTCGGGCAACGGGTTTCGTATGCCGTGGCCTGGGTGGGGCTGTCGGTGGTCACCTCTACCGTTCGAGCGCGTTGACGGGCAGGATGGAGGTGAGGTCGACCGGCCCGACACCGCCCCCTTGGCCGCGGTTTCCGGCCACGGTGACGTTGGGTCTCAGGTGGGTCTGGTCCCCCAGGTGTGCCCGTGCCGGTGAGGCCGGACAGCAACGACCTCTTGGAAGAGTCATGGCGTTCACTCGACGACAGATGCCGCTACGGTGACACGAGTCGCCGGCTTGAGGAGCTTCGTGTACACCGCCACGGTCGGGATCCATGTTCGCAGACCCATCCATGAGGTATTCGCCTTCGTCTCGGATGCGCGAAACCGACCTCGTTGGGATGACAGGGTGGCCACCGAAGAGCTGACCTCCCCGGAGCCGATCGATGTTGGGACGACGGTTCACACAAGCATGCGATCGATGGGGCTCGAACTGCTGTACGACTGGAGGGTTACCGATTTTCAGAGCCCAGATCGGATGACGATCGAGAACACCTCGGGGCCTTTCCCCACCACCCTGGCCTACGTGCTGACGGACGCAGCGAAACCTCGACCGAAGTTTTCCACGCCTGAAGCGACTGCTGGACGCCGGCGGTGTCATCGAGGGCGACGCCGCACCACCGACCACCGCGTAGCCTCTGGTCAGGCGTTCGCCCAGATCCTTTCCTGACTCTGGGTCAGGGGCGGGCAGGTCCTCGGGCGGGAGCCCGCCTCGGCCTGAGCGTGTAGCTCCACGCGGCGACGCCGTCCACGACGAGGACGAGGCTCCAGATTTTCAGGGTGTCGAGCAGGGCCTCGGTGCGGGGGGCGTCGCCGATGACGACCACAGCGACGAGGATGAGGCTGGCTCCCACGGCATACGCCAGGAGGTGTCGCAGCCAGGCGCGTCGCTCGTGCGAGGCCCGTGCGTGGCCGTACCTCGGACGCGGTGCCGGCGCGGGCGCATCGGCGAAGCGGTGGGCGAACCGCGCGTCGGTCCACCGGATCAGGTGGTGACCGAAGCCGACCGAGCAGCCGAGGTAGACCGCGGCCAGGGCGTGGGCAGGCGTGGCCGTGCCGCCGCCTCGAAGGTCGACCACGGTGGCCGTGAGGAGAATGAGGTCCACCAGCGGGGCGCAGACGAGAAGCACCGCGCTGAGCCGCTGCCGGCGCAGGAGGTAGCGCGCCGTGAGGCCGGCGAGCAGGAACACCCAGAAGAGGACCTCACAGGTGATGATGACCGCGACGAGCATGGCATGGCCTCCCGAGCCTTTGGGTCGTGCTATTTGACACAATCGTATGATAAAGAAGAGCGTAGCACGATCGTGCTATAACAGTCGTGTGCCGAAGGTCGTCGATCACGAAGCCCGCCGAGCCGAGATCGTGGCGGCGCTGTGGCGAGTCGTGCAGCGTGACGGCATGGCTGCCACCTCGGTGCGGACGGTGGCCCATGAGGCTGGCCTGTCGGCCGGAGCGATGCGCCACTACTTCGCGACGCAGGACTCGCTGGTCCTCGTCGCGGCGAAGACCATGGTGGCGGAGGTCGGTCGTCGTCTCGAAGCGCGGATCGCGGTGCTGCCACCAGGGGCTCCGAGTCAGGACTCTCTACTCGGGATCCTCGAAGAGGTGACGCCCCTGGACGCGCGCCGACGGGTCGAGTACGAGGTCTGGCTGGAGCTCGTCCTGCTCGCCCGGACGACCCCTGGACTGCACCCGGTCGCCGTCTATGCGCACCGCGGCCTGCGGGCCCTCTGTCGCCTAGTGGTCATGGCCGCTACGGGCGACCTGCGGACTGCTGCCCAAGGAGAACGGGACCCCGTGGTGCGCCGGCGGACCGACCAGCTCCACGGCATGCTGGACGGGCTCTGCCTCCATCTGGCGCTCTACCCCGGCGAGGTGAGTCGCACCAGGGTGCGGGCCGCGCTCCGCGAGTGGCTCGAGGCCATCTTCCTCACCGGTTCACGCTCCGCGCCGGCCCTCCCGGATGTCGTCGGCGGCCCCGACGTGACCGGCGTCGAGAGGTAGCTGTGGCCGGCCGATCTCGGGCTCGAGCGCCTCGAGGAGCTCGAGGGCCGTCAACGGGCGGCTCGGTGTCGTCACCGGCCGCAACGTCGCGAGCGGCGAGTCCACGACGCCAAGCTCGTGCATCCGGCGGGCGGTGACCAGGACCCGGCTCTCGAGCGAGCCGACGAACCCGTTGTAGGCCTCGACCGACCGCTGCAGCGCCGCGCCCATCTTGCTCGCGTGCTGCCCGAGGCCGCCCAGCCGCTCGTAGAGCTCTCGCCCCACGGCGAGCAGCTCGCGGGCGTTGCCCGCGAGGGCGTCCTGCTGCCAGGTGAAGGCCACCGTGCGCAGCAGGGCGAGGAGCGTCCCCGGGGACGCCAGGACCACGCGCCGGCGCATCGCGTGCTCGTGCAGGTCGGGGTCCTGGGCGAGGGCCGCGGTGAGGAAGGCCTCGCCGGGGACGAAGCAGACGACCATCTCTGGCGTCACGTCGAGCGCGGACCAGTAGGACTTCGCGGCGAGCGTGTTGACGTGGGACCGCAAGGCCCGCGCGTGGTCCGACAGCAGGCGGCCCCGCTCCGCCGCCGAGAGGTCCTCGCCCTGCGCCGCGAGGAAGGCCGTCATCGGGGCCTTGGCGTCGATGACGAGGTCCTTGTCTCCGGGCAGGTGCACGACGACGTCGGGCCGCACCGTGCGCCCGTCGCTCGTCGTCACGGACACCTGCTCGTCGAAGTCGCACCGCGCGAGCATGCCGGCGTGCTCGAGCACCCGGCGCAGCTGGACCTCGCCCCACGAGCCGCGCACCGAGGACGCGTTGAGCGAGCCGACCAGCGAGGCGGTCTGGGTCCGCAGCTCACGGGTCGAGCTCGAGACCTGGGTCAGCTCGGTCGTCACCCGGGAGAACTGCTCGAGCCGCTCGCGTTCGAGGTCGTGCACCTGCCGCTCGACCCGTTCGAGGCTCGAGCGCAGAGGGGCGATCATCTGGGCCGTCTCGGAGTCCTGGCTCACCATGGCCTCGAGGTCGACGACGCGTTCGCGCAGGAGGTCGCGCTCGGCGGCAGCGGCGGCGAGCCGCACGGCATACCGGAAGCGCACGACGAGCCAGGCAAGAAGCGCCCCGAGCAGGAGCCCGGCAGCACTGAAGAGAAGGTCCATGTCCTCACCGTCGCACCGGGCACCGACAGGGCCCCCACGACACCCCGGCCGGCGGCCCGTCAGCGCCGGTGGTGTGAGGGCTGGAGCCGGTAGACCGGGGTTTCGAGCCCGGCGTAGCGCGCCTTGAGCTGGAGCGCGAGGAACTGCGAGTAGTGCCGCGACTGGTGGAGGTTGCCGCCGTGGATCCAGAGGTTCTCGACGTTGGTCGGCTTCCACATGTTGCGCAGCTCGCCCTCCCACGGGCCCGGGTCCTTCGGCGTGTCCGAGCCGAAGCCCCACACCCTGCCCACCCGGTCGGCGACCTCCGGGGAGATGAGCGTCTCGAGCCACCCGTTCATCGACTGGTAGCCCGTCGCGTAGACGACGACGTCCGCGGGGATTGAGGTGCCGTCCTCGAGGACCACCGCGTCCCCGGTGAGGTGGTCGACCTGCCCGTGCGCCAACGCGATCCGGCCGTCGATGACCAGCTGCGAGGCGCCCACGTCGATGTAGTAGCCCGACCCGCGCCGGAGGTACTTCATGAAGAGTCCCGACCCGTCCACGCCGAAGTCGAGCTCGAACCCCGCCTTGCGCAGCGCGTCGTAGTAGTCCTTGTCGCGCACCTGCATCTCGTCGTAAGCCGGCTTGAGGACCGCGGGCATGATCCGATAGGGCAGCGACGCAAAGACGAGGTCAGCCTTCTCGGTCGTCACCCCGGCGGCGACGGCCCGTTCGGAGTAGAGGTCGCCGAGGGCGAGGTCCATGAGCGTCTCGCTGCGCACGATGTGGGTGCTCGACCGCTGGACCATGGTTGGGTGCGCGCCGACCTCCCACAGTGAGGCGCAGATGTCGTGGGCGGAGTTGTTCGAGCCGATGACGACGACGTTCTTGCCCGCGTATGCCGCGCCGCCCGGGTGCCGGGACGAGTGGTGCTGCTCGCCGCGGAAGACGTCCTGGCCGGGGTAGGTCGGGACGTGGGGGTAGCCGCTGACGCCCAGGGCGATGACGAGGTGCTTCGGTCGCAGCGTGACGTCGCGGCCGTCGCGGTCGACGGTGACCTCCCATTCCTCGACATCCTCGTCCCAGCGGGCGTTGCGGCATGTGGACCGCGTCCAGTAGTCGAGCTCCATGAGCGCCGTGTAGTGCTCGAGCCAGTCGGCGATCTTGTCCTTGGCCGCGAACACCGGCCAGTGGTCGGGGAACTTGAGGTAGGGCAGGTGGTCGTACCAGACCGGGTCGTGCAGGTGCAGCGAGCTGTAGCGCTTGCGCCACGAGTCGCCGGCCCGGTCGTTCTTCTCGAGGATGACGGTGGGTATGCCGTGCCGCTTGAGCCGCGCTCCCAGCCCGATGCCGCCCTGGCCGCCGCCGACGACGACGACGTAGGGCTGCTCGGTGTCACCGAGGGCCTCGCTCGCCGCCGTCCTCCGCTCGAGCCAGCTCTGCCGTCCCTGGGCGATCTCGTGCTCGACGCCCTTGACGCGCCGGGTACCCGCGGGCTCCTCGAGACCCTTGAGCTCGGTCATCGTCGTGAGCAGGGTCCAGGCCAGACCGTCGCGCAGCCGCAGGTGGCCGTGACCTCGGGCGTCGGCCGTCTCGAAGTCGAGCCACGCCTCGACGATGCCGCCGGCCTCGGTCGCCGGCTCGGCCAGCACCCAGCCCTTCGGCTGGACGCGAGGGAGGACGTCGCGCAGCATGGCGGCGATCTCGTTGCGTCCCTCGCAGGTGACGATGTTCCAGGTGAACGAGACGAGGTCGCGCCAGTAGCACTCCTGCCCGAAGAGCGCCGTCGTCGCGTCGACGTCGCCGCGCGAGAGGGCCGCGTCGAACGCGTCCAGCCAGGCCTCGACCGTGGCGCTCGGGATGGGTGCGTCGGTGTGCCGCCCGCTGGTGTCCGGCCCGCTCGTGTCCTGGGTCATGGTCAGGCTCCTTCGGTGCTGCCGGTCGAGCCACGCTGCGTCGACGGTGACGGCGAGGTCCATTAGAGCGCAGTCCCGGCGCGATGTCCCTGCTCTGGTAGACCTTGGGTCATGACCTTCGAGTTCGACGAGGCGCTGTCGCTGGCCCCGGCCGGGGACGGCCACGCACCCGGAGACCTCATGGGGCGGTTCACCGACGGGTGGCGGATCGGCAACGGCGTCAACGGTGGCGTCGTCATGGGCTTGGCCACCGTGGCACTGCAGCGCCGCCTCGTCGAGACCGGCGGGCACCCGGACCCGCTCGCGTTCAGCGGCTACTTCCTCACCCCGTCGACGCCCGGAGACGCCGTCGTGCACACCGAGGTGCTGCGGACGGGGCGCACCCTCTCCACGGGGCAGATGTCGGTGACCCAGGTCGACGCGCAGGGCAGGCGGGTCGAACGGATGCGGGCGCTCGCCAGCTTCGGTGACCTCGACGCCTCGGCGGAGGTGATCCGGTCGGCGCAGGCCCCCGACATGCCGCCGCCGCAGGACTGCCTCTCCAGCGACGAGGCACCGCCGTCGTTCCTCTCCGAGGCGCGCCTGCTGCAGAGGCTGGACCTGCGGATCGACCCGGCCACGGCCGGCTGGGCGGTCGGCCGGCCCTCGGGTCTGGGCGAGATGCGGGGGTGGCTGCGGCTGCGTGACGGCCGCGAGCCCGACCCGGTCATGCTCCTCTTCGCCCTCGACGCCCTGCCCCCGGTCGCGTTCGACCTCGGCCTGCTCGGCTGGACGCCGACGCTCGAGTTCACCGGGCACGTCCGCGGCCGGCCCGCGCCGGGCTGGCTCCAGGTGGCGCTGTCCAGTGAGAACCTCTCGGCCGGGCTCATGGAAGAGGACGCCCGCATCTGGGACTCCACCGGGCGGTTCGTCGCCCAGTCGCGCCAGCTCTGCGGCGTGCGCACGCCGACCGCCGCGCCCTGAGCCCCGTGCTGGTGCGCGGACCGCGCCGGGTCTAGCCTCGAATGCGAGGAGGATTCATGGCGAAGCGCAGGTGGTCGGATCTCTCGAGCGGTCAGCAGGCGGCGGCCGTGGTTGGCGGCGTGGTCCAGGTGGGCCTGCAGGCCGCGGTGCTGTGGGACCTGAGCCAGCGGCCAGCCGAGCAGGTGCGTGGTCCCAAGGCGATGTGGGTGGCGCTCTCGTTCGTGAACTTCGCCGGCCCGATCGCGTATGCCGTGCTGGGCCGGCAGCCGCGCCCGGCGCCCTGGTGAGCGGACGGCATACCGGGTCGTGCGGCCTGTCGCTGTGGTCGGGGGCCGACGCGGCGGCAACTAGACTCCTGTCTCCGTGGCCCTCACCATCGGAATCGTCGGACTGCCCAACGTCGGCAAGTCCACCCTCTTCAACGCGCTGACCAAGAACAACGTCCTCGCGGCGAACTACCCCTTCGCGACCATCGAGCCGAACGTCGGGGTCGTTGCGCTGCCGGACTCGCGGCTCGATGTGCTCGCGAAGCTCTACTCGAGCGCGCGAGTCCTGCCGGCCACGGTGTCGTTCGTCGACATCGCGGGGATCGTCCGCGGCGCGTCGGTGGGGGAGGGCCTCGGCAACAAGTTCCTTGCAACCATCCGAGAGGCCGACGCGATCTGCCAGGTGATCCGGGTCTTCCGCGACGACGACGTCGTCCACGTCGACGGGAAGGTGTCGCCGGAGTCCGACATCGAGACCATCGAGACCGAGCTCGCCCTTGCCGACCTGCAGACCCTGGAGAAGGCAATGCCAAGGCTGGAGAAGGATGCTCGCGTCCAGAAGGACAAGCGCGGTGCCCTCGACAACGCCCTCGCCGCGCAGCAGGTCCTCGAGGCCGGAGGCACCCTGTATGCCGCGGGCACGGCCGGCGGAGTCGACCTCGCCGCTGCGCGCAGCCTGTCGCTGCTGACGTCGAAGCCCTTCATCTACGTCTTCAACCTCGACGAGGACCAGCTCAGCGACGATGAGCTGAAGACCCGGCTGGCCGGGCAGGTCGCTCCGGCCGACTCGGTCTTCCTCAACGCCAAGCTCGAGATGGACCTCGCCGAGCTCGACGCGGACGAGGCCCTGGAGCTGCTCCAGTCGGTCGGCGCGCAGGAGTCAGGGATGGACCAGCTCGCGCGCGTGGGGTTCCATACCCTCGGGCTGCAGACCTACCTCACCGCCGGGCCCAAGGAGTCGCGGGCCTGGACCATCGGCAAGGGCTGGACGGCCCCCATGGCTGCGGGCGTCATCCACACCGACTTCCAGCGCGGCTTCATCAAGGCCGAGGTGGTCTCCTTCGACGACCTCGTCGCCGCCGGGTCCATGAGCGCGGCCAAGGCCGCGGGGCGGGTGCGCATCGAGGGCAAGGACTACGTCATGAGCGACGGCGACGTGGTCGAGTTCCGCTTCAACGTCTGAATCCGCGCGTTTGCGCAGGTCAGAGGGTATTTAGGGCTCCGCCGTCCGCAAACAGTCCGCACGAATCCGAGGACAGGTTCGCTGAATGCCCTCGATGAGGAGGCCGGCGAGAGTCGGAAGGGCGGCGGAGCCTTGCCTACCTATGAGTCACACGCGGCGGATTGACGCGCCGACAAACGGTATCCACGGACGCGCAGCCTTGAAGCTCACGCCTCGAACCTGACACGCCCAAGCAAATCGGGCTCTAGCCCAACGGCCACGAGCCTCCGCTCAACGGGGCTCAACCAGCCTCGGTGGATCGAATCAACGAGCCATGAGGGTGGCGAGGCCTCCGAATTGCCCCACAGCCTCCAAATCATCCTCCATCGGCGTAGAACTGTACGAACAGACATTGGCCGAATTTGGATCAACACCTCTAGCAACCTACTAACACTGCTATTTATGCAGGTCAGATGCCCATTGTTGACGGAGGCGCCAATGATGGATGATCCGTTAGTTGCTCATCACGGGCGATGTAGAACTACGACCAAGGTCCTGGATTGCTCAGATCGAGCCCAAGGTGTGCACCGCAAGCCACTACGAATGCGCTTGACAAGACTCCAGGGAAAGCGCACCCCTGTGGAGGTCGGCATCGCGCCGAGTACTAGCCTCAGACCTCCGGGAGTAGGTGACGAGCAGCCCTGTGATCAGGGCTTTTTCTTCGCTCTCCCTCATCGGAAATCACGTAAGATGTGGTAGGGTGTGGGGGTGAGTCAGGCCGAGCTGGACGGGATGCCGGAACCGGCTGCT
>JBBRZC010000031.1:0-25267 GCA_038237075.1 Actinomycetales bacterium | reverse complement strand
GCTCAGGTAGGCCATCGTGTCGGGGGCGGGGCGGAGGGAGACCCGCCGCTCGCCGGCATCTGCCCTACTACCTCGACGAGTACACCTTCCGGTTCAACCGACGCACCGCCAAGAGCCGCGGCCTGCTCTTCTACCGGCTCCTCGAGCAGGCCGTCGTCACCGACCCGCACCCGCTCCACAAACTGCTCAAACCTGATGAAGGTCCCATAACCGACTTCACTTAAGCAGATATGCAGATCATGTGTTCGAGTCTATCGGCTACTGCCTCTCTGGACAACGCGCAGACGACGCCAATCTCTTTGGACCCCAGTCAATTTAGTCACCAACGACCATGGAGTTGCGGTGCCGATCACCGGCGCCGGTGGAGCGCTGATTGGGGAAGGTTGACCACGTCAGGGTGTGGTCAACCTTCCCCGATCCCGATCTCCGATGACCGAGGCCCACCTGTTCGGTCGGAGCCGGCTCTGAGGCTGATCCTGTGAACAAGGCCGCTCTGCCCGCAGCCGGTGAGCCGCTGCCTTGCCGCTGCCCGGGTCGCCGCTCGTCGCCCGAGGTCGCCCACGGCATACCGGGCAAGGCAGTCACGGCCAGGGTGGGCGAGCCCAGCGGCGGCCGACCCGTCTGCACTGTCACGGGTCAGTAGACGAGTGCCTGGACCCCTTCGCGCAGGACCTCCTCGACGAACGAGGCCGCCCCGGCGATCCGGGCTCCCGGGAGCAGGTCGGCGTCCGTCAGCCCGCGCCGGGCCGCGCACTGGCTGCACACCGAGACCGTGGCGCCGGCGAAAAGGGCGTCCCTCAGGTCGGCCAGGGGGGCGGCCCGGGGCAGTGCGAAGGCTTCGGCGTGGCCCGCAACGGCGAGCAGTGTCGCATCGCCGGTGAGCCAGAGACTGACCTGGGCGCCACTGGCGAGCGCCATCGCCGCCACCGTCACCCCCTGCGAGAAGCGCTCCGGCGCCTCCGCCCCGCAGGTCACCTTGACGACGAGCACTCGCGTCCCTGTGGGGCGCAAGCCGTCGGCCGGCCCTGGCTGAAGGCTTGTCCCGGCGCCTGTCCCGGCGCCCGTTCCGGGTCCGTTAGGCGTGCCCGGTCGGGCCCCCCGTGCCCCGGTTCCCGGGCGCTCGCTGCTCACGAGCCTCAGGCTACGATCCTTGGGTGCCGACGAACCGACAGGGCCTGCGCTGATGTTCGAGCTCGACCTCGATCTCCCCGTGCGGCTTCGTCCCATGGCCTGGCTGATCGGGCGATGGGAGGGCGCCGGGGTCGTCGGCTACCCGACCATCGAGTCGGTGAACTTCGGCCAGGAGATCGTCTGCTCGCACGACGGCCGCGGGTTCCTCGAGTGGCACAGCCACACCTGGCTGCTCGACCAGGAGACGGGCGACAAGGTCCGGCCGCTGGCGACCGAGCTGGGGTTCTGGCGACCGGGCGAGGACGGCCGTGAGGTCGAGCTGCTCCTGACCCACCCCACGGGTGTCATCGAGATTTACCACGGGTCCATGAACCCGGCGAAGATCGAGCTGCGCACCGACACCGTCGTGCGCAGCCCGCACGCGAAGGAGTACAACGCGGGCACCCGGCTCTACGGGCTCGTCGAGTCGCAGCTGATGTGGGTCATGGACATGGCGGCTGTCGGCCAGCCGCTCCAGAGCCACGTCTCCGCCACGCTCAGGCGGGTCGGCTGAGCGGGCTACCCTGAGACGGCGATGACTGATCTCGGTTCGGCCCTGCGGGCCCGGGGGATGCGGCTGACGCCCCAACGCCGCCGGATCATCGACGCCCTCTCCAACCTCGAGCACGGCACCCCCGATGCCGTCGCCGCCAGGGTCGCCGATGACGGTGGCCCGGTCCTTCCGCTGTCGACGATCTACCGCGGGTTGGAGGCCCTCGAGGAGCTGGGGTTCGTCTCCCACACCCATCTGGACCACCGGGCGCCGACCTACCATCTCGCCGACCACGCGACGCACATCCACCTCGTGTGTCTCGGCTGCGCGTCCGTCTCCGAGGCACCGGTCGCGGTCGCTGCCGGCTTCGCCGGGAATCTTCGGCAGGTCACGGGCTTTGAAGCAGACGTGACACACATGGCGATCCACGGCTGGTGCCCCAACTGCGCAGGGACGCGCCCATGACGACGACCCTGGCGTCCCCTCTCCTCGACCGACCCGGAGCCGTCGCCGGCGAGGGCGTCGACGCCCCCGTCGCGGCGCACTACGGCGACCCGCTGCGCGAGCAGCGTCTCCTCGTCGAGCGCCTGGCGGTGGTGGACCTCTCGCACCGGCCCGTCATCACCGTGTCCGGCCCCGACCGGCTGTCCTGGCTCAACTCCCTGACGACGCAGCAGCTCACCGGACTCGGCCCGCGCAGCTCACGCGAGTCCCTCATCCTCAGCCCCAAGGGTCACATCGAGCACGACCTGCACCTCGTCGACGACGGCGAGGCGACGTGGGTCACCACCGAGCCAGGGGCTGGTGACGCCCTCATGGCCTGGCTCGGCTCGATGCGCTTCATGCTCCGCGTCGAGGTGACGGACCGCAGCGCAGAGTATGCCGTGCTCGGCGAGCCCTACGCGGCGGAGTCGGTGGACGGCGAGCCCCTGGCCTGGCGGGACCCGTGGCCCGACCTCGTCGGCGACACCACGGCATACGGGCCCGAGGTCGACCACCCCGGCGCGGGCCGGCAGTGGCGCGAGCTCATCGTGCCGCGGGGCGATCTCGTTGCGGCAGTGGCAGATCGGCCGCTTGCCGGGATGTGGGCCGCCGAGGCGCTGCGCATAGCGGCGTGGCGGCCCCGGTGGGGTTTCGAGACCGACCACCGCACCATCGTCCACGAGGTGGACTGGCTGCGGACCGCCGTCCACCTGCACAAGGGCTGCTACCGCGGTCAGGAGACGGTGGCGCGGGTGCACAACCTCGGCCGGCCACCGCGGCGGCTGACCTTCCTGCACCTCGACGGGTCCGGCCACGTGCTTCCCCCCCGCGGCAGCGAGATCACCAGCGGCGGTCGGGTCGTCGGGTTCGTGACCTCGGTGGGCCGGCACTACGAGGACGGGCCGATCGCCCTCGCCCTGCTCAAGCGCAGCCTGCCGGCCGACATCGACGTCACCATCGGCGACGTGCAGGCTGCCCAGACCGTCGTCGTCTCGCCCTGACGCCCGGGCCCTGGTCGGCGACCCGCCGGGCGCTGACATCATGGGCGGGTGAGCCCAGCCGTCGCGTCGACAATGATCACCGTGGCCCCGACCGGGGCCGAGAGCGCCAAGGCAGACGTACCCCAGCTCCCGACGACGCTCGAGGAGCTCGTCGAGACGGCGGTGCGGTGCGAGCGGGCCGGCGCGTCCCTCATCCACCTTCACATCCGCGACGCCGACCACCGTCCCACGCTCGACGCGGGCCTGCTTCGGGCCAGCGTGGACGCCCTTCGGGAGGCCACCGACCTCGTCGTCCAGCTCTCCACGGGCGGCAGCGTCCACGACCCGCTCGAGCAGCGGCTCACCGTGCTCGATGCGGGACCGGACTCGTGCTCGCTCACGTGCGGTACGACGAACTTTGGGGACGACGTCTTCCTCAACCCGTGGCCGTTCATGGTCGCCCTCTACCGCCAGAGCATCGAGCGCGAGGTGGTCCCGGAGTTCGAGCTCTTCGACCTCGGTCACGTCCATGCCCTGCGCCGGCTGCTGGACGAGCAGGGGCTGCCGTTCGGGGGGCGGGTCCATGTGGACTTCGTGACCGGCGTGCCCGGGGGTATGCCGGGGACGCCCGCCGCGCTCCTGGCCGGCGTCGCGTTGCTGCCGCCCGAGGTGACGAGCTGGTCGGCCACCGGGATCGGGCGCTCTCACCTGCCGATCCTCGCGACCGCGCTCGGTGCGGGCGGTCACCTGCGGGTCGGCATGGAGGACAACCTCGTCTTCGCGAGGGGCCGGCCCGTGCGGCACAACGTCGAGCTCGTGGAGCGGGCGGCGCAGGTCGCGACCCTCATGCAACGGCCGCCGATGTCGACCGCGCAGGCCCGCGAGCTGCTCAACGTCGGCGCGCGAAGCCCGGCCGCCCGAACGCATTCCTGACCGCGTCGACGATGTTCCCCGCGGGCGTGTGTTCATCCTCACGCTGTCTCCAGTTTGCAATCTGCTAACTAGAGCAAGCATAATGGAGGCATGAGCACACTGAGCGGACGCGATCTGGGGGCGTTCCTGCGCGAACGGCGTCAGGCCGCCCAGCTCTCGTTGCGTCAGCTCTCGGCCCTCGCGGGCATCTCCAACCCCTACCTCTCCCAGATCGAGCGGGGTCTCAAGAAGCCCAGTGCCGAGATCCTCCAGGGCCTCGCGCGAGGACTTCAGGTCTCCGCGGAGTCCCTCTACGTCCACGCCGGGATCCTCGACGAGGCCCTGCCTGGCTCCGGGGACACCCCGGGGGTGCTCGAGGCCATCGCTTCGGACCCGGCCCTGACGGACCGGCAACGAGCCGTCCTCACCGATGTCTACCAGTCGTTCGTCGGGCCGAGCGACGACGGCATACCCAAGACCACCACAAGCCCCAGCACCTCCGCGCGCACCGTCGCGACGCGATCCAAGAGCACCACGAAACCGAAGGAGAACTGACATGGCACTCGTTGCCGACATCAAGAAGAACGTGACCGAGGCCACCCCCGTGTACGCCGCAGTCGGAGTGACCGACCTCGCCGTCGAGAAGGTTCGGGACGCCCGCAGCCAGGCCGTCGCCGCCCGCAAGGCGCTGGCGCCCGCCGAGATCACCGCACAGGCCGAGAAAGCCGCCAAGCAGGTCCAGGAGGCCCCGGCCGTTCTGTTCAACCGCGGCCGCGTCTTCGCCGGCAAGGCGCAGGAGCAGTATGACGCTCTCGCCGCCCGCGGCGAGAAGCTTGTCGACCGGATCCGCAACCAGAAGTCCACCCAGGACCTGCTGCACCAGGTCGACCAGACCGTCTCGGTCGGCAAGGGCGCGGTCACCACCGTGCGCAACGCCGTCACCGAGACCGAGCGCTCCGCTCGCGCCACGCTGACCACCGGCCGCCGCGAGGCCGCCAAGGCGACCGACTCCGTGGTCGGCACCATCCATAAGGACGCCAAGGCGACCTCCGCGCAGGTGAGGGAGTCCGCCAGGGCGACCCGCACGGCCGCGAAGCGCACCGCGACGACCGCCCGCAAGGGTGTCGACGCGTCCACCTCGCGTGCCAAGGCCACGACGACCACGGCCCGCAAGGCGACGACCCGGGCCCGCAAGGCCACGAGCGCCGCGGCCACCAAGGTCGGCGACTGACACCACGCAGCACCCGCCGGGAGTCGTCCCGGTGACCCTGACGGGCCTCTGGCACACTGACGCGGTGCCCGCCCCGAACGCCGAACCCAGCCCCACCGCCGCGTCCGCTCTCGACTCCGGTCCGACGCCGCTCGCGGACGTGTCGCCGGCGTTGACCGAGGCGCCCGTCCTCGCGCACGTGGTCCGTTCCGGGTTCGTCGAGAGCGTGCACCGCGCGAGCGTCGTCGTCACCACCCCCGAGGGCGACGTCGAGTGGTCGCTCGGCGGACCCGGCGGGGTCGTCTTCGCCCGCTCGGCCAACAAGCCGCTCCAGGGTGTGGCGATGGTCCGCGCCGGGCTCGACGTCCCCGACGACCAGCTGGCGCTCGCGTGCTCGAGCCACTCCGGCGAGCCGTTCCACCTCGAGACGGCCCGTCGGCTCCTCGCCGGCGCGGGTCTCGACGAGTCGGCCCTGCAGAACACCCCGTCCCTGCCCGTCGACGAGGCGGAGCACGACGCCTGGGTCGCCGCCGGGCGCGCGAAATCCTCGCTGGCCCAGAACTGCTCGGGAAAGCACGCGGCGATGCTCGCGACCTCGGTCCGCAACGGCTGGGACCCGGCGACCTATCGCGACCCGGCCCACCCGCTCCAGCAGGCGATCCTGCGGGTGATCGAGGAGCTCAGCGGCGAGCCCGTCACCGCGGTCGGGGTCGACGGGTGCGGGGCCCCGCTGCACGGCTTCTCGCTCACCGGTCTCGCCCGCGCCTTCGGCCGCGTCGCGGCAGCTGCCCCGGGTACCGCCGAGGCCCGGGTGGCCGGCGCCATGCGCGCCTTCCCCGCCCACCTCGGCGGCACCCACCGCGAGGTGACCGCCCTGGTCAGCGAGGTCCCTGGTCTCATCGCCAAGGACGGCGCGGAGTCGGTGTATGCCGTGGGGCTGGCCGACGGTCGCGGGGTCGCCGTGAAGGTCGCCGACGGGTTCCCGCGGGCCAAGGGCGTCATCCTCGCCGCGGTGCTGCGCCGGATCGGTGTCACCGCCCCCTCCGCCCTCGACGCCCTCGCTGACGTCCCTGTGCTCGGTCACGGCGACCGGGTCGGCGCCGTCGTCGCCACCGGCATCTGAGCCGGTGCGCACCGTCATCCAGCGGGTCACCGAGGCCCGGGTCGAGGTGGCCGGCACCGTCGTGGGCAGCATCGAGCGCCCGGGGCTCGTCGCCCTCGTCGGCGTGACCCACGACGACGGGCCGGAGCAGGCGCGGCTCACCGCGCGCAAGATCGCCGAGCTGCGGATCCTGCGCGACGAGCAGTCGGTCAGCGACGTCGGGGCGCCCGTGCTCGTCATCAGCCAGTTCACCCTCTACGGCGACACGCGCAAGGGCCGGCGCCCGACGTGGTCCGCCGCAGCTCCCGGGCCGGTAGCCGAACCACTCGTCGCCGCGGTCGCCGCCGCGCTGCGGGCCCGGGGCGTCGAGGTCGCCACGGGAACTTTCGGGGCCGACATGGCGGTTTCACTGGTGAACGACGGTCCCGTCACGCTCGTCATCGACACCTGACATCATCGACAATCGACAACGAAGCACGCCGTTCGCATCTCAGACCCGATCCGCCGGATCGGGCGGCCCCTCGACCCAGGCTGGTTCACCATGCAGATCTTCGGCAGCATCCAGAGCACGATCATCCTCGTCCTTGGCGCCCTCGCGGTCGGGTGCGAGATCTTCGCGCTCGTCGACGCCCTGCGACACCGGCCCCAGGAGTTCGTCGCGGCTGGGAAGCGCACCAAGACGCTTTGGACCGTCGTCCTCGCCGTCGCGCTGGCCGTGGGCGTCGTCAGCGCGTTCAACGTGCTCAGCTTCGTGGGGATCATCGCCTTCGTCGCCGCGGCGGTCTACCTCACCGACGTGCGCCCTGCCCTGCGGCAGGTCTCCGGCCGGGGCCGCTCGGGCCACCAGGGGCCCTACGGTCCGTGGTGATTCCGGGCGCGACGGCGGCCCAGGCCACGGTGAGCTCACCGAGGCGCCAGCGCGCCTTCCCGTCGAGCAGCGGCCACCCCTCGGCGCGCACGGCCGCGGCCGTGGCGAGCCAGCGCTGACGGGCGCCGTAGCTGGACTGGGGTGCGGCGTGAAGCCAGGCCCGGTCCAGGGCCCCGAGGAAGTCGTGGACCCGCTCGCCGGGCACGTTGCGGTGGATGAGGACCTTGGGCAGCCGCTCGGCGACGTCGGAGGGCCGCTCGAGGCGGTCGAGCCGCAGCGACAGGGTGAGGCTGACCGGGCCGCTGGCGTCGACAGCGACCCACGTCGCCCGTCGGCCGAGCTCGTCGCACGTGCCGTCGACGAGCAGCCCGCCGGGGGCCAGGCGGGCCCTGACGAGGGCCCAGGCGGCGTCCACGTGGCCCTCGGGGTACTGCCGCAGGACGTTGAACGCCCGCACGACCGCCGGCCGGGCGGCGCCATCGAGGGGCACCTCGAAGCCTCCGAGCCGGAACGTCAGCCCCGGTCGCTCCAGGTCCTGGGCCGCCGCGACCCGGTCGGGGTCGATCTCGATGCCGACCACGCGGACGTCCGGGTGCACCCGCCGCAGCCGCTCGTGCAGCTCGACCGCGGTCACCGGCGACGCGCCGTAGCCGAGGTCGACGACGACGGGCGACGCGGAGGAGGTGTTCAGGCGCCAGGCCTGCGGGCCGGCGAGCCAACGGTCCACGCGGCGCAGCCGGTTGGGGTTCGTCGTCCCGCGGGTGACCACTCCCACGGGCTGGGTTCGCGTCACGACCCGAGGGTATGCCGTGCGGCCCGGCCGACCGTCCGGCGCGCCGGCCCGGGGGAATGGGCCTCCCCGGGGCCGTGTTGGCACCACTGGCTGGCACCGACACGCGAGACGGCCGCGACGACAACCCGCGACACCGGCCCCGCGACACCCGGGCCGTCGACACCGGCCCGGACAGAGCTCTCGGAGGACCCCCGCGTGACCAGTTCCGACAGCATCCGCCGGATCGCGATGATCAGCGTCCATACATCGCCGCTCGAGCAGCCGGGGACCGGCGACGCCGGCGGCATGAACGTCTACGTGGCCGAGGTCGCCCGCCAGCTCGCGGCCCGCGGGCGGGAGGTGGAGATCTTCACCCGGGCGACGACGGCATCGCTGGCACCAGAGGTGGAGATGAGCCCGGGGGTCACCGTGCGACACGTCACCGCCGGCCCGTTCGAGGGGCTCGGGAAGGCCGACCTGCCCGGGCAGCTCTGCGCCTTCGCCGCCGGTGTCATGCGCGCCGGGGCCGCGCGGCCGGAGGGCTTCTACGACGTGATCCACTCCCACTACTGGCTCTCCGGCCAGGTCGGCTGGCTGGCGGCCGACCGGTGGCGGGTTCCCCTCGTGCACACGATGCACACCATGGCCAGGGTCAAGAACCTCCACCTCGCGGCCGACGACACCCCCGAGCCGCCCGGACGTGAGATCGGCGAGCTGCAGGTCGTCGAGGCCGCCGACCGTCTCATCGCCAACACCACGGACGAGGCCGCCGAGCTCGTCGACCTCTACGCGGCCGACCCCGCCAAGGTGCGGGTGGTGCCGCCCGGCGTCGACCTCGAGGTCTTCCGCCCGGGTGACCGGCGCGCGGCGCGTGCCGCGGTGGGCATCCCGCATGACGCCAGGGTCCTGCTCTTCGTCGGGCGGATCCAGCCCCTCAAGGCGCCGGACGTCCTGCTGCGGGCCGCGCGGGAGCTGCTCGACCGGCACCCCGAGTGGCGCGACGACCTCGTCGTCGGGGTCCTCGGCGGACCCAGCGGGACCGGTCTGGCCCGGCCTGGCCAGCTCGAGGAGCTCGCAGCCCGGCTCGGCATCACCTCCCGGGTGCGCTTCGTCCCGCCGGTCGACCGCACGGTCCTCGCCGACTGGTACCGCGCTGCCGACGTCGTCACGGTCCCGTCGTACAGCGAGTCCTTCGGCCTCGTCGCCATCGAGGCCCAGGCCAGCGGCACCCCCGTGGTCGCGGCCCGGGTGGGCGGGTTGCCGTTCGCCGTCGGCGATGCCGGCCTGCTCGTGCCGACCCACGAGACCGCCGACTGGGCCGACGCCCTGGAGGGGCTCCTCGTCGACGAGCAGCGCCGCGCCGAGCTGGGCCGCCGGGCGGTGCGGCACGCGTCAGCCTTCGGCTGGGACGCCACGACCGAGGCGCTGCTCGAGGTCTACGCTGAGGCCCGCCATGCCCGGACGCCCTCGCCCATCGACGCCGGCGACCCCCTCCGCGGGGTGCCGACCGCCCTCATCCCGTGAGCTCTCGTGAGCGCGCCGTGACGGCTGCGGAGCAGCCGCTCCGGGAGGTCCGCGACTACCTCGACGAGGCCGGCATCGAGTGGGAGCTCGGCGCCCGGGACGGCGAGCTCGTCCTGACCCTGCCGGGTGAGAAGAAGCTGCGCACGGTGGTCTCCCTTGTCGTCCGCGAGCACACGACGTCGATCTCCGCCTTCGTCATCCGGGGCCCCGACGAGAACCACGAGGCGTTCTACCGTCACCTCCTGCGCCGCAACCTCCGGATGCCCGGACTGGCCTACGCCATCGACACCAGCGGGGACGTCTACGTGCGTGGTGAGCTGCCCACGGCAGCCGTGCACGCGGCATACCTCGACCAGCTCCTCGGGGTGCTGCTCGACGCCGCGGACGCGCCCTTCAACGAGCTGCTCACCCTCGGCTTCCTCAGCTCGATGCGCAAGGAGTGGGCCTGGCGGACGGCCCGCGGGGAGTCGACGCGCAACCTCGACGCGTTCCGGCACCTGCTGTCCGACGAGGAACGACCGGGCTCTGGCTAGGCTTGGTCCATGACCTACACCCTCGTCCTGCTCCGCCACGGCGAGAGCCTCTGGAACGCCAGGAACCAGTTCACCGGGTGGGTCGACGTCGACCTGTCCGACAAGGGGCGGGCCGAGGCCGTCGCCGGCGGGGAGCAGCTGCGGGCCGCCGGGGTGCTGCCTGACGTCGTGCACACGTCGGTGCTGCGGCGCGCCATCACCACGGCGAACCTCGCGCTCGACGCCGCCGACCGGCACTGGATCCCGGTGCGGCGGCACTGGCGGCTCAACGAGCGCCACTACGGCGACCTCCAGGGCAGGAACAAGAAGCAGACGATGGAGCAGTTCGGCGAGGAGCAGTTCATGCTCTGGCGCCGGTCCTACGACGTGCCGCCGCCGCCCATCGCCGACGACAACGAGTGGAGCCAGGCCGGTGACCCGCGGTATGCCGGGCTGGGCGCCGACATGCCGGCCACGGAGTGCCTCAAGGACGTCGTGGCACGGATGATGCCCTACTGGGAGAACGAGATCCAGGCAGACCTCAAGGCCGGCCAGGTCGTCCTCCTCGCGGCGCACGGCAACTCGCTCCGCGCCCTCGTCAAGCACCTCGACGGCATCAGCGACGAGGACATCGCCGCCCTCAACATCCCCACCGGCATGCCGCTCGTCTACGAGCTCGACGACCACTTCACGCCCGTCACCCGGGGCGGTCGCTACCTCGACCCCGAGGCGGCCGTCGCCGCCGCGGCTGCTGTC
The DNA here is from genome assembly GCA_038237075.1 of Actinomycetales bacterium. GTDB lineage: Bacteria > Actinomycetota > Actinomycetes > Actinomycetales > Dermatophilaceae > Lapillicoccus. The sequence goes on along the minus strand of JBBRZC010000031.1, from coordinate 14,485 downwards.
GCCAACCAGGGCCGCTGACGGGTCAACCCGCGGCGCGGGTCAGCCTGCGGCGCGGGTCAGGGTGCGGTCAGTCCGAGGCGCCCCTGAGCGGGGAGGCGATGCCGAGCGCCTCCTCCTGCTCCTCTCGGTCGATGGTGACGTCGTTCTGGAACTCCCCGGTGACGAGGTAGACGACGCGTCGCGCCACCGACACGGCGTGGTCGGCGAACCGCTCGTAGTAGCGGCCCAGGAGGGTGAGGTCGACGAGCGTCTCGGCGGAGAAGTCGGCCTTCTCGGCGAGCAGCGAGGCGAAGAGCGCTCGGTGCAGCTCGTCCATGGCGTCGTCGTCCTTCTCGAGGCTGATCGCCGAGTCGGTGTCCTTGGACGCGATGATCGAGCCGGCCTTGGCGACGATGCGCTCGGCAACCTGGCCCATCTGGAGGATGTGGGCGTGCAGCGAGTCGGGCACCGCGCTCTCGGGGTAGCGCAGCCGCGCCACCTTGGCGACGTGGCGCGCGAGGTCACCCATCCGTTCGATATCGGAGCTCATCCGCATCGAGGTGACGACGATCCGCAGGTCGGTGGCGACCGGCTGCTGGCGGGCCAGCAGGTCGATCGACAGCTCGTCGAGTGACGAGCGGATCTCGTCGAGCTGGTGGTCCGCGGCGATGACGCTCTCCGCGAGGTGGACGTCGGCGTCGAGCAGGGCTGTCGTGGCCCGCGCCATCGCCGAGCCGGCGAGGTGGGTCATCTCGACGAGCTGGTCGGAGATCTTGTCCAGGTCCTCGTGGAACGCGTTACGCATCGGGGTGTCCTTCGTCGGTACCGGCGGCCAGCGCGACAGTTGCACGTCCTGGTGAACGAGAGACGCCCGCTGGGTGAACATTCTCCACCCTCCCGCTGGGGCGCTGGGACGGTGGTCCTGGCCTCGAGGGCGTTGGACGTAACCTGTGGAGCGTGGACACGACGACCGCGGCGCTGCTCGGGGGCATGGCGAGCCTGACGTTCGCCGTGCTCGCCGGACTGACCGTGCGCCTCTTCGACCGCAGGCGACGAAGGGTGCCCGACATCATGGACACGACCTCCGCGCTGCCCGACGGCGTGTCCGACGTGCTCGCGGTCCTGCGCTCCAGCGGGATCGTCCTCGACCCTGCCGACGCCGTCGTCAACAGCTCACCCGCAGCGGTCTCGCACGGGCTCGTGCGTGGCGGCGAGCTGGTCCACGCCGAGCTGCTCCAGCTCGCCCGACAGGTGCGCCGCGACGGCGTCATCCGCGAGGCCGAGCTGGAGCTCGCGCGAGGACCCTTGGGCCGTCCCAGCCTCGTCGTGGGGGCCCGCGTCGCCCCCCTCGGGGCCTCGCACATCCTGCTTCTCGTCGACGACCGCAGCCAGGCGCGCCGCCTCGAGGAGATCCGGCGCGACTTCGTCGCCAACGTGTCGCACGAGCTCAAGACCCCGGTCGGCGGGATCGCCCTGCTCGCCGAGGCCGTCCTCGACGCGCACGACGACCCCGAGGCGGTGGCCCGCTTCGCCCGACGGATGAAGGTGGAGTCGTCCCGGCTGACCCGGCTCGTTCAGGAGATCGTCGACCTCTCACGCCTGCAGGTGGCCGACACGCTGGCCGACCCCGAGCGGGTCGACCTCGCCGCCGCCGCGCGGGAGGCGGTCGACCGCTCGCGGCTGTCGGCGGAGGACAAGGACATCGATGTCGCCCTGGTCACCGACGGCGACGCCACGATCTGGGGGGAGCGCGAGCTGATCGTCACCGCGATCCGCAACCTCGTGGGCAACGCCGTCGCCTACTCCGACCCGCACACCCGGGTGGCGGTGAAGGTCAGCAGCAACGCCGGCGGGCTCGCCGAGGTGGCGGTGACCGACCAGGGGCAGGGCATCCCGCGGTCCGAGCAGCACCGGATCTTCGAGCGGTTCTACCGCGTCGACGAGGCCCGGTCGCGCGCGACCGGAGGCACCGGTCTCGGCCTGGCCATCGTCAAGCACGTCTGCGCCAACCACGGCGGCGAGGTCACGGTCTGGTCGGAGCCCGGTCGGGGGTCCACCTTCACCATGCGGCTGCCGGCAGCCGAGGTGGGTCGCGCGCCGGGCGCCGACCCACGGCATACCGACGATGGCGTGAACGTGACGCCGTTGCGCAGCATCCATCCATCGAGAGCCGAAGCCCCATGAGCCGCATCCTGGTCGTCGAGGACGAGGAGTCCTACTCCGACCCCCTCTCCTATCTCCTGCGCAAGGAGGGCTACGAGGTGGCGGTCGCCGAGACCGGACCTGCCGCCCTCGTCGAGTTCGACAAGCTCGGGGCCGACCTCGTGCTCCTCGACCTCATGCTTCCCGGCCTGTCGGGAGTCGACGTATGCCGTGCGCTGCGGCAGCGCTCGGCGGTGCCGGTGATCATGCTCACCGCCAAGGACAGCGAGATCGACAAGGTCGTCGGGCTCGAGATCGGGGCGGACGACTACGTCACCAAGCCCTACTCCTCACGGGAGCTGCTCGCCCGGATCAAGGCGGTGCTGCGGCGCCTCGCCGAGCCGGAGGACCTCCTGCCGGTCACGCTCGAGGCCGGGCCGGTGCGGATGGACGTCGAGCGGCACATCGTCACGGTCGAGGGTGAGCCGACCGCGCTGCCCCTCAAGGAGTTCGAGCTGCTGGAGATGTTGCTGCGCAACGCCGGCCGGGTCCTGACCCGGATGCAGCTCATCGACCGGGTGTGGGGGAGCGACTACGTCGGGGACACCAAGACCCTCGACGTCCACGTCAAGCGGCTGCGCGCCAAGATCGAGCCCGACCCCGCCGCGCCGCGCCACATCGTCACCGTGCGGGGACTCGGCTACAAGTTCGAGGCGCTCTAGCGCAACGTCCCTGCGCCGCCCCGCATCGGGGCGGCGCAGCGGTGCGGGTCAGCCGGCGGCGGTCGTCGGCGTGGCCGGCGCCGTGCTCGTCGTCGCGGCGCTGCCGGTCGGGGCCGCGGTGGACGTCGTGGCGGTGGTGGTGCTGGTCGCGACGCTGGGGGTGGCGGTGGGAGTCGCGGTCGGCGTCAGCGTCCCGTAGATGCCGCCGGGCAGGAGTACCGGCACGTTGACCAGGGTCCGACCCGCAGAGGTCTGCATGACGATGCCGGTGAGGTCGCCAGGCGCGTTGGGTACGGAGGCGAGCTGCACGGTGTCGATGCGCTGCTGGCCGCGGCCCTGGAGCGAGATGCTCGTGCCCTTGCTCGCGCCTGCGGCGGCTTCCTCGCGGGAGAGGAACGTGACCGTGACCGGGTCGTCGCCGGTGTTGACGACGTTGCCCGACAGCACACCGGACGCGCCCTTGGCGTCGGCGACCACGAGCAGGTCGCGGGCCTGGACCGTGCCGCTGCTCGCGGAGACCCCGTCAGCCTGCTGGTAGGGCACCAACGTCTGGGAGGGGTTCATGGTCGAGCAGGCGCCCAGCGCAGCGGCGGCGGCAAGGAGGCCCGCGGCGAGGAACGGGCGCGCGCCCAGCGTGCGGATGGCGGGCGTGCGGGTGACGGGCCGGTTCACGTTTGTCAGCCTACCGTTCGGGGAGCGAGCCGCACCCCGGGCCGGCCAGGGGTCTTCCACCGGAGCGACGGCGGCCCAGGGTGGCCCCCGGTCCGTGTCCGAACTGCGCGTGTTGCACGTCGACCGGGCATCTGTCAAGAGTGTCTTCGGGGTGCCCCCGGCCGGGGTCATGGCACCTGACCTGCGAAAACGGTCCTCCGAGGGTCGCGGGGGGTGGTCGGCGCGTGATATTCTGGAGGTCGCGAAAGGGGAAAACAGCACATGGTTTTCAAGGTCGGCGAGACGGTCGTGTACCCCCACCATGGGGCAGCACTGATCGAAGAAATGAAGACCCGGACGATCAAGGGCGAGGAGAAGGTCTATCTCAAGCTCAAGGTGGCCCAAGGTGACCTGACCATCGAGGTCCCGGCCGAGAACTGCGATCTCGTGGGTGTCCGCGACGTTGTCGGTCAAGAGGGGCTCGACCGGGTCTTCGAGGTCCTGCGCGCCCCCCACACCGAGGAGCCGACCAACTGGTCGCGTCGCTACAAGGCCAACCTCGAGAAGCTCGCCTCCGGCGACGTCATCAAGGTGGCCGAGGTCGTGCGTGACCTCTGGCGTCGGGACAAGGACCGCGGGCTCTCGGCCGGTGAGAAGCGGATGCTGGCCAAGGCGCGCCAGATCCTCGTCTCCGAGCTCGCGCTCGCGGAGAAGACCAACGAGGACAAGGCCGAGGCCATCCTCGACGAGGTCCTCGCCTCCTGAGCCGCGAGGGTCGCGTCGCGGTCATCGTCGTCGCCGCGGGGTCGGGGACGCGCCTCGGGGCGGCTTCACCGAAGGCGTTCGTGCACCTCTCGGGGCAGTCCCTGCTGGCACGGTCCGTGGCGAGCGCCGCGGCCTGCCCAGGCGTCGGTCGCATCGTCGTCGTCGCCCCGCCGTCCCACCTGGCCGAGGCGGCGACGGCGGGTGCACTGGCGGCGCCCGGCGTCCCGGTGCGCGTCGTCGCCGGAGGGCCCGAGCGTGGCGACTCCGTCGCGGCCGGGCTGGCGGCACTCGAGTCAGATGTCGAGATCGTCCTGGTCCACGACGCGGCCCGGGCCCAGGCCCCGCCATCGCTTTTCGAGTCCGTGATCGAGGCGGTCCGGGCCGGGCACCCTGCCGTGGTGCCGGGCCTGCCCGTGGTCGACACCATCAAGCAGGTCGACGACCGGGAGCACGTCGTCGCGACCCCGGTCCGCGCCGGGCTGCGAGCGATCCAGACACCCCAGGGCTTCCGCCGCGACGTCCTCGTGCGAGCCCACGGCGCCGCGAACCTCGGCGACGGTCCGGCCACCGACGATGCCGCGCTCGTGGAGCGCCTCGGCCTCCCCGTGCTGGTGGTCCCCGGACACCGGCTGGCCGAGAAGATCACCACGGCCGAGGATCTCGCCGTCGCCGAGGCGCTGGCGGCAGCAGCGGAGACCCACGTGCAGCCCGCTGTGGGAACCCGGTGAACCCCGTCGCCGTCGTGACCGGCGGGGGGTCGGGGATCGGCGCGGCCACCGCCGCCAGGCTCGTCGAGGACGGCTTCGACGTCGTCGTGACCGGTCGCCGGGCAGAGCGGCTGGGCGCGGTCGCGCGGCGTCTCGGCGGCCGGTGCCGGGCAGTCGTCATGGACGTCACCGACGCGGAGAGCGTGCGGTCCGCAGTGGCCGAGATCGGCGCCTGCGACGTCCTCGTCAACAACGCCGGCGGTGCACTGGGCGCCGAACGGGTCGACGAGGGCGACCCGCAGGAGTGGCTCGCGATGTTCCGGTCCAATGTCATCGGCACCCTGCAGGTGACCCAGGCGCTGCTGCCCGCGCTGCGACGCTCACCGCGGGCCACCATCGTCAACGTCACGTCGATCGCGAGCGACGTCACCTACGTGGGGGGCGGCGGCTACACCGCGGCCAAGCACGCGGCGCGCGCGCTGACCGAGACCCTGCGCCTCGAGCTCAACGGCGAGCGGGTCCGCGTCGTCGACGTCGAGCCGGGGATGGTCCGCACCGAGGGGTTCTCGCTGACCCGCTACCACGGCGACCAGGCCCGGGCCGACGCCGTCTACGAGGGGGTGGACCGGCCCCTCGTCGCGGCGGATGTCGCCGAGTGCATCGCCTTCTGCGTGCGGCTGCCACAGCACGTCAACATCGACCGCATCGTCGTCAAGCCGGTCGCCCAGGCCGCCCCGCACCGGGTCCACCGCGGCCCCATCGACTGGGCCGCGGATGAGCCGGATGCCTGAGATGGTCGACACGCCCCGGGTGGGGATCGGCGTCGACGTCCACTCCTTCGCCGCGGACGGTTCCGGGCGCGCCCTGTGGCTGGCGGGGCTGCACTGGCCCGAGCACCGTGGGCTCGACGGGCACTCCGACGCCGACGTCGCGGCCCACGCCGCCTGCGACGCGCTCTTCTCGGCGGCCGGGCTCGGCGACCTGGGCGCACACTTCGGCACCGACCGGCCCGACCTCGCCGGCGCGTCGGGTGCCGCACTCCTCGCCGAGGCTGCGAGGCTGGTCCGCGAAGCGGGCTTCGCCGTCGGCAACATCTCGGTGCAGGTCGTCGGCAACGCGCCCAAGATCGGGACCCGGCGCGCAGAGGCGCAGGCGGCCCTCACGGCAGCGGCGGGAGCGCCCGTGTCGGTGAGCGGCACGACGACCGACGGCCTCGGCCTGACCGGCCGCGGCGAGGGCGTCGCGGCCATCGCCGCCGCCCTCGTGCACGTGCTGCACTGACCCACGCCCACCCACGGGCAACCACCACACCGAGGAGCCGACATGCCGCAGACCGTCAAGGGTGTCATCGCCAGGAGCAAGGGCGCCCCGGTCGAGCTCGTCGACGTCGTCGTCCCCGATCCCGGACCCGGCGAGGCCCTGGTGCGCGTCGAGACCTGCGGCGTGTGCCACACCGACCTGCACTACCGGGACGGCGGGATCAACGACGACTTCCCCTTCCTCCTCGGCCACGAGGCGGCCGGCACCGTCGAGGCCGTGGGCGAGGGGGTCACCGACGTCGCACCGGGCGACTTCGTGGTCCTCAACTGGCGCGCCGTGTGCGGTCAGTGCCGGGCCTGCCTGCGGGGCAGGCCGTGGTACTGCTTCGCCACCCGCAACGCGACGCAGCGGACGACCCTCACCGACGGCACCGAGCTCAGCCCCGCGCTCGGCATCGGCGCCTTCGCTGAGAAGACCCTCGTCGCCGCCGGCCAGTGCACCAGGGTCGACAGCGAGGCCGACGCGGCCGCGGTCGGGCTGCTCGGCTGCGGCATCATGGCGGGCTTCGGGGCTGCGGTGAACACCGGCAACGTCGGGCGTGGCGACTCGGTGGCCGTCATCGGCTGCGGCGGTGTCGGTTCGGCGGCCATCGCCGGCGCCCGGGTGGCCGGCGCGACGACGATCATCGGCGTCGACGTCGACGACCGCAAGCTCGAGTGGGCGACGACCTTCGGCGCGACGCACACCGTCAACTCCAGCAACGAGGACCCTGTCGCCCGGATCCGCGAGCTCACCGGCGGCTTCGGGGCCGACGTCGTCATCGAGGCGGTGGGCCGGCCGGAGACCTACGAGCAGGCGTTCTACGCCCGCGACCTTGCGGGGACCGTCGTCCTCGTCGGGGTCCCCACGCCCGAGCTGACCGTGACCCTGCCGATGATCGACATCTTCGGCCACGGCGGCGCGCTCAAGTCGAGCTGGTACGGCGACTGCCTGCCGTCCCGCGACTTCCCGGTGCTGGTCGACCTCTACCGCCAGGGCCGCTTCGACCTCGGCGGGTTCGTCAGCGAGACGATCGGCCTCGGCGACGTCGAGCAGGCGTTCGAGCGGATGCGCAGCGGTGCCGTGCTCCGCTCGGTGGTCCGGCTGTGAGTGGCGGTGAACCAGCAAGCGACGGTATGCCGTCCATCACCCGTTCCCCGGGTGGCGTCCGGGTCGACCACACCGTCACGTCGGGCACGTTCAGCCTCGACGGGGGCACGTGGGACGTCGACAACAACGTCTGGGTGATCGGCGACGCGCAGGAGTGCGTCGTCATCGACGCGCCGCACGCAGCGCGGCCGATCCTCGAGCTCGTCGGGGACCGCCGGCTCGTGGCGATCTTCTGCACGCACGCGCACGACGACCATGTCAGCGCCGTCGGTGACCTTGTCGCGGCGACCGGCGCCACGGCATACCTCCACCCGGCCGACCGGGTGCTGTGGGACCGCGTGCAGGCGAGCCCGCCAGGCGCCGACCTCGCGGACGGGCAGGTCGTCACCGTCGGCGACGTCGACCTGCACGTGCTCCACACGCCCGGGCACGCGCCGGGGGCCTGCTGCTTCCACTCGCCGGCGCTGGGTGTCGTCTTCACCGGCGACACCCTCTTCGCCGGCGGCCCCGGGGCGACCGGTCGCTCGTACAGCGACTTCGGCACCATCGTCACCTCGGTCCGCGAGCGGCTCCTCACCCTCCCGGCCGACACCGTCGTGCTCACCGGCCACGGTGACGCGACGACGGTCGGGGCGGAGGCCCCGCACGTGCACGAGTGGCTCGACCGGGGCCACTGACGCCGAGCCGGCGACGGGTCGAGCACGCCGCAGCGGCGTGCCCGACCCGTCAGCGCGAGGCGTCGCGGTCGGTCACCGGTCCCGGTGGCCTCCGTGGCCGTCCTCGTCGTCGCGGCCGGGGTGGCCGACCTTGACGGCCCGGGACAGGTCCGCGACCGACGCGTCGCGTGGGCTCAGCGGCGCGAGGCCGAAGCTGTGCTCGATCGTCGCGAGGATCGACGTCGTGTCGTAGGTGGTGCTGTCCACGCCCGACCGGCGCAGGCCGGCGGAGAGGACGAGCGCCGGGATGCGGGTGCCGGGCCCCCAGGCGTCGGCCTTCGGCGGCGAGACGTGGTCCCACTGACCACCGAACTCGTCGTAGGTGACGACGACGAGCGTGTCCTTGGCCTGCGGGCCCGACGTGATGGTCTTGAGGAGGTCGACAAGGTGGTCGCTGCCGTTGGGCTCGCTCGCGTATCCCGGGTGCTCGTTCTCGTCGCCATAGGGCTTGACGAACGAGACCTGAGGGAGCGTCCCGCTCTTCGCCGCAGCGAAGAACCGCGTCTCGTCCTGGAGGTGGGCGCGGCCGGGCTTGCCGGGCGCGTAGTCGGCGAAGTAGTTGAACGGCTGGTGGTGGAACTGGAAGTTGCCACCAGGGTGCCCGGCGGCCGCGTCGTCCCAGCCACCGGCATACCAGTTCCAGCTCACGCCGGCGGCACTCATCCGGTCTCCGATGTTGGGGTTCTTGGCGTCGTCGATGAGCGGGATCTTCGCGCCGAAGCTTGACGCGGGCGGGCTCGACGGCTGGACCGTGTTGACCGCGATGTTGCCGCAGGCGTTGACGTAGTCGGCGAGGACGCTCGGGTCGGCGCAGGTGCGGGTGAGGGCTCCGTCGACGACGCCCGGCGTGGTCGCGGTGTAGAGCGGGTAGCTGATCGGCATCCCGGAGGAGTCGAGCACCGAGCTCTTCGCCGCCGGCGTGGCGCCGCCGGTGTCCTGGGGCGCGCGGGCCGCGATGAGGAACTGGTGGTTGAGGAAGGACCCGCCGAAGGCGGCCTGGAAGAACCGGTCGGCGACGACGTAGCTCGGCGCGCCCTTGCTGTGCAGGTAACGGTAGATGGGCAGGCTCTTGGTGTCGTAGGTGCCCATGGTGAGCCCGACCGCATCGGACCCGGTGACGTAGCGGTCCTGCTTGCCGCCGTCGATCTGGTACTGCTCCTGGTAGAAGCGGTGGACGAGATCGCGGGTGCAGCCACCGGGGTGGCCGGTGCCCTTGAGGATCCCGTTCGGGTGGCTGAAGTCGCCCGGGTTGGGACACGTCGTGTCACCGGGGGTGATGGAGTCGTCGATCGACCACCACGCGTTGGCGAAGTGGCTCTGCGGCACCTTGTGTGCGGGGTCGGTGCACGTCGTCGGCAGCGGCGACGGAGAGGTGAGGTTGACGTCGTCCTGCAGGAGGCAGCCGTAGGGCGTGCCGTCCTGGGCGACCTGCGTCGTCTTCGCGGTGGAGGCCCGGGAGAGCCCGTCGACCCGACCCTCACCGACCTTGCCCCAGCTGCCGTAGAGGTTGTCGAAGGAGTGGTTCTCCTCGTAGATGACGACGAGGTTCTTGAAGCCGCCGGGCAGGGCCGCGCGGGTGTCGTGGTGGCCGTGGTCGTCGCTCGCCTGCGCCGGCAGGACACCGGTCAGGGCGAGTCCCGCGGCTCCGACGATCGCCGCGGTGGTGGTCAGTCTCTTCACATCCGTCTCCTGTGAGCTCACGGCCGGGTCGAGGTGGCGGGGCCAAGAGCCGAGACTGCCACGGCCGGGGGCCCGGCGCGAGGTCACCGAAGCCGAACTTCCGGTGAACCCACCCTCGGTATGCCGTGCCGTGCCGTGCCGTGCCGTGCCGTGCTGGCGTGGGCGACGCGCGGCCGCCGGTAAACTCGGCGGGTGCCCCTTCGCCTGTTCGACACTGCCGCGCGTGAGCTGCGCGACTTCGTCCCCCTCGAACCCGGCCGCGTCGGCATCTACCTCTGTGGGCTGACCACCCAGGGCGCCCCCCACATCGGGCACGTGCGGTTCGCCGTCGCCTTCGACGTGCTCCGGCGCTGGCTCGAGACCGGGCACGGCTACGACGTCTCGGTCGTGCGCAACGTCACCGACATCGACGACAAGATCCTCGTCAAGGCGAGCGAGACGGGGGTGCCGTGGTTCGCCCTCTCCTACCGCAACGAGCGGCTCACCTCGCAGGCGCTGGACCTCCTTGGGGTGGCTCCGGCGACCTACGAGCCGCGCGCGACCGGCCACGTCCCCGAGATGGTCGAGCTCATGGACGCTCTCATCGAACGCGGCCACGCGTATGCCGCGCCTGATGGCAGCGGCGACGTCTACTTCGACGTGTTGTCGTGGCAGGACTACGGCTCGCTGAGCCACCAGTCCCCGAGCGACATGGAGGCAGCCGAGGACGCCGACCCGCGCGGCAAGAAGGACGCCCGTGACTTCGCGCTGTGGAAGGGCCGCAAGGAGAACGAGCCGATCTCTGCGTCGTGGCCCACCCCCTACGGCCGGGGCCGCCCGGGGTGGCATCTCGAGTGCTCGGCCATGGCGCGCAAGTACCTCGGCGACACCTTCGACATCCACGGCGGTGGCATCGACCTGCGCTTCCCCCACCACGAGAACGAGCAGGCCCAGTCGCACGCGGCCGGCCTCGGCTTCGCGCAGTACTGGTTGCACAACGCCTGGGTGACGGTCCGCGGCGAGAAGATGGGCAAGTCCCTGGGCAACGCTCTCGAGGTCCGCAAGGTGGTCCAGCTCGCGAGCCCGCTTGCGGTCCGCTACTACCTCACGGCGGCGCACTACCGGTCGATGATCGAGTACCACGAGGGTTCTCTCCTCGAGGCGTCGGCAACCGTCGCCCGCATCGGCGGCTTCCTCGAGCGGGCCGGACGGCGCCGCTCCCTGGACGAGGTCTGCGGCGAGCTCCCGGCCGAGTTCATCGCCGCCATGGACGACGACCTCAACGTCTCAGGCGCGCTTGCCGTGGTCCACGACACGGTCCGGGCCGGCAACACCGCGCTCGACGACGGCGACGACGACGGGGCCCACGTCGCGGCTGCCTCGGTCGTGGCCATGACCGAGCTCCTCGGCGTCAACCCGCTGTCACCGACCTGGCAGGCCGCCGGCTCGACCGGCGCGAACCACGCGCTCGACGCGCTGGACGCGCTCGTCTCCGTCCAGCTCGACGCCCGGCAGGCCGCGAGGGCCGGGCGCGACTTCGTCGCCGCCGACCTCATCCGTGACCAGCTGACCTCGGCGGGCATCGCCATCGAGGACACGCCGTCGGGGGCCCGCTGGTCCCTGGCCCGAACGACCGACGCCTGAGAGGCAGGACCATGGCAGGCAACTCCCAGCGCCGCGGAGCCGTGCGCAAGAGCGGGAAGGGCGCGACCGTCGGTTCCGGCGGCCAGCGCCGCAGGGGACTCGAAGGCAAGGGCCCGACCCCCAGGGCGACCGACCGCGAGTGGCACCCGGCCGCGAAGCGGGCCGGCGCGCCGGCACGTCGCGCCGGCAGCCCCGCCGGACGCGGTGGCGGGCCGTCCCGCCCCGGTGGACGCAAGGCCAAGGCGTCGTCGGAGGTCGTCGCCGGGCGCAACTCGGTCGTCGAGGCGCTGCGGGCCGACGTCCCGGTGACGACGATGTACGTCGCAGGGCGTATCGAAGCCGACGACCGCGTGCGTGAGGCGCTCAAGGTCGCCGCCGAACGCGGCATACCCATCCTCGAGACCCCCCGGGGCGAGCTCGACCGGCTCACCGACGGCGCCGTCCACCAGGGTCTGGCGCTCCAGGTGCCGCCCTACGAGTACGTCCACCACACCGACCTCGTCGACCCCGAGGCCCCCGGCATCCCGCTGCTCGTCGCGCTCGACGGCATTACCGACCCCCGCAACCTCGGCGCCGTGATCCGCTCGGTCGCCGCGTTCGGCGGTCACGGGGTGATCCTGCCGGAGCGGCGCTCGGCCGGGATGACGGCGAGTGCCTGGAAGACCTCCGCCGGTGCCGCGGCGCGGGTCCCGGTGGCGAAGGTCGCCAACCTCACCCGCGCCCTGGAGGAGTTCAAGAAGGCCGGGTTCTTCGTCCTCGGACTCGACATGGAGGGTGACGTCCAGCTGCCCGGCCTCGAGCTCGCCACCGAGCCCGTCATCGTCGTCGTCGGGTCGGAGGGCAAGGGCCTGTCCCGGCTGGTCCGGGAGACGTGCGACCAGATCGTGTCGATCCCCATGTCGTCGAGCGTGGAGTCGCTCAACGCCGGCATCGCTGCCGGCGTGACGCTCTACGAGATCGCCCGCCAGCGCGCCCTGCGAAGGAGCTGACCATGGCCAAGAGTGCGAGGGCCGACAACGCGCGGGTGCGCGAGCTCAGGGTCCACCAGCAGGCGGCCGAACGCCGCCGACGGCTACTCATCGCCGGCGGTGCCGTCGGTGCGGTGGTCGTCGTCGTCATCGCCCTCGTCGTGACGTCGCTGCTGGCCCCCAAGCAGGCCGGCGTCGCCTCGGGATCCCTCGACCCAGCGGTGATGACGACCCTGACGAGCATCCCGGCGTCGACCTTCGACACCGTGGGGGTCGGCGTCGGGGCCGCCAACCCGCCCAAGGACATCAGCGCCCCGGCGCTCACGGCGGACGGCAAGCCCAAGGTGCTCTACGTCGGGGCCGAGTACTGCCCGTTCTGCGCCGGCGAACGCTGGCCGTTCGTCGTCGCGATGTCGCGGTTCGGCCAGTTCGGCAACCTCACCGCTTCGACCAGCGGCGCGGCTCCCGAGGTCTTCCCGAACACGTCCACGCTGAGCTTCCACGGGTCGAGCTACACGAGCCAGTACCTCTCCTTCACGGGCGTCGAGACACAGACGAACACGCACACGCCGCTCGACACCCTCTCGCCGCCGGACCAGACGCTCTTCACCACGTACAACAAGGGCGGAGGCATCCCATGGATCGACTTCGGGGGCAAGGTGGCCCAGTCCGGCGCCTCGATCGACCTCGCCCTGCTCACGGGGAAGACGCAGGCCCAGATCGCGACGGCGATCGCCGACCCGAGCACGGACATCTCCAAGGCCGTCCTCGGCAGCGCCAACGTCATCACCGCACGGCTGTGCCAGCTCACCACCAACCAGCCGACCGCGGTGTGCTCCTCCCCAGGCGTCCGCGCGGCGGCCGCCACGCTGCAGTGAGCAGCCGCACCCGGGGCCCGGTGACGTCGGCCTCGGACCGCGTCCTGCCCGGGTGGCTCGTGCCCACCACCCTCGTCCTCAACCTCGTCGGACTGGGCACCTCGGCATACCTCACCTATGAGCACTTCACCGGCTCGACCACCCTCGCCTGCCCCGAGAACGACGTTGTGAGCTGCGCCCGGGTGACCGAGAGCTCGTGGTCCTCCCTCCTCGGCGTTCCCGTCGCGCCGCTCGGGCTGCTCTTCTTCGTCGCGATGTTCGCGCTGTGCCTGCCGTCGGTGCTGCGCCGCAGCTCGGCCCTGCTCGACCGAGTCCGACTGGCCCTCAGCGGGGTCGGGCTCGTACTCGCCCTCTACCTCGTCTGGGCCGAGCTCTTCCAGATCCACGCGATCTGCCTGTGGTGCACCGTCGTGCACGTCGTGGCGTTCCTGCTCTTCGCCGTGCTGCTGTTCGGGCAGATCCTCATCGAGCCGGCTGACCTCCGCTCGCGCCGCTGAGCGGCGCCGCCGCCGGGCGCGCGGTCAGCGGCTGCGAGTGACGACGGTGTCGCAGATCTTGTCGGCGAAGGTCTGCTTCTCCGGGTCCCACAGCGGCCAGAGGTAGCCGATGGAGAAGAAGAAGCGGTCAAGGATGTGCGCGATGTCGCGGCCGAAGGCCATACCGGCACCGATGGGCTGACCGGTGCGTGCGCCGACGAGGTGCATGCCGAGGACCTTCTTGCCCCACGACTGCCCGGTGCGACCGGCGCGGACCCAGCGGTTGTACATCCCCAGGCCGAGAGTGAGGAGGAAGCCGAGCAGAAGGAGAAGGATGCCGACGGCGCTGGGGGTCGTCAGCCGGGTCTCGGGGTCCACGGGTCCCGTGCTGGAGACGCCGGCCCCGACCGCGAGGAGGACCAAGCCGGGCAGGACGAACAGCTCGTCGAGCAGGGAGGCGCCGACGCGCTCCCCCCAGCTCGCGAGGGCCCCGGGCGAGCCCATGGCATAGGGGCTGCCGAGCTGCGAAGCGTGGCCGTATGCCGGGGGTTGACCGTAGGCGGGCTGGCCGTACCCGGGTGCAGGAGGCTGCCCGTACGTCGGCTGCTGGGCGTACCCCGGTGCGGGCGGCTGCCCGTATGACGGCTGCTGCCCGTAGGGGGCCTGCCCGTAGGGGGCCTGTCCGTAGCCGGGTGCCGGAGGTCGGCCGTACGACGGCTGGCCGTACGGCTGTTGGCCATAGCTGGGCTGTTGGCCGTAGGGCGGCTGC
>JBBRZC010000030.1:0-25682 GCA_038237075.1 Actinomycetales bacterium | reverse complement strand
CATGAGGTCCGCCTCGGAGCATTTCTGGAAGAGCTCGATGGGCCAGTGGGTCTCGGGAGGGCCCAGGCCATGGTAGGCGTGGAAGCACACGATCCAGCCCTTTGCGTAGTTCTCGTGACCCTTGACCCAGTTCTCCGGGCTGGCGTCCCAGAAATGCATGTGGCTGTCCACGACGAAGTACTTCTCACCGTTCTTCTCGTACATGTGCACTCCTAGGGTGGTGCCGGCAGAGCCGGTCGAGTTGCGTGAGCTGGAGGTCGAGGTCGAGCTCGAGGGGGGACGCCGGCGGCGTCCCCCCTCGGGTGGCGGTCAGCCCGCCGTCAGGTCGAAGCCGATGTACTCGGCGGCGTCCTCGGGGTTGGCGAACATGATGGTCCGGTCGTCGAGGTGGATCATCCGGCCGTAGTGGGTGGACATGTTCTCCTCGAAGGCGGCGGCGTCGAAGAACCCCTCCTCCTCGCCGAGGGCCTCGGACAGCTCGTCGTAGACGTAGTCCATCCGGTTGACCGCATCGACGCGGATCATCGACGGGAGGTGGGTGACGGACACGCCCTCCTTGGTCGCCATGACGGTCGCGACGACCGCGCCGACCTGGTTGTTCATCAGCGTGACGCCGCACATGTTGGACGCGGAGCTGTCGGACTTGAAGGGACTCGGGGCCGTGCTGAAGGTGGTCATTGGGTCAACTCCTTGGGGTCGCTGAGGTCGAGGTCGCGCAGGATCTGGCTGAAGCGGCTCTTGGCGCGGTCCAGGGAGTCCTCGAAGCGCGGGGGCTTGGAGTCCGGCTGGGACCAGAGCGGCTGGAGCTCGCGGGCCGCCGCGATGCAGAGCCCGGTCCACTTCGAGAGCCATCCGTCGATGATGTCGGTGTTGTGCTTCGCGAACTCCTTGTCGTCGACGAGCAGCTCGAACATCGCGACGGTGTATCGCAGGTCCCGCTCCGCGTAGTCGTGCTCGCCCGCTCCCACCACCGTGGGGGTGACGAAGTCGCCGTTGCGGGGTGCGGCCTGCTGCACCAGCCCGCTGCGGAACAGCTCGCCGACCAGCGGCTCGAACACGATGTTCGCGGCGAAGATCGCCTCGGCCCAGTCGTCGATGGCGGTCAGCTGCTCGGCGACCCGCCGGACGCCCTGCCAGGCTGGGTCGTGGTTCCACGCGTCCAGATGGGCCGCGCCGTCGAACCCGTCGATCTCCTGGCTCAGCGTCAGGTTGTAGAGCGCCAGGTCCTGGGCGAACCGGAGCCGGTGCATGCTGTTGACCGCGATGGCGTTGTTGTGCATGTTCGTGGGCGCCCGGCGTTGGGCGTTTGCGAACAGGTACAGCCCCAGCCCTTGCTCGACGTGCATCCAGGCGCCGATGTTGCGCTCGACGAACTGCACCCAGTTGGGGTTCCACTGCTCGAAGGCCTTGGTCTCGCTGGCCGTGTCGATGTTCTGGTTGATCTGTCGCACGACGTTGGAGTTGTAGCGGTAGAACGTCAGCTCCCACTCCTCGTTCGGGTCACGGAACTCGTGCCACCCGGTGGCCGGCCAGTCATAGCCCTTGCCGCCCGACCCCGGGAACCGCTCCGGCACCGGGCGGTCCGAACCCCACGCCTTGAGCGCGGTCCACTCCAGGGGGTAGCCGCCCTTGCCGTCAGCGAAGCCGTAGAGCCAGCCCTGGCTGAGGTAGTGCCTCGGGTCCGGCTGCACCTCGACGGTGACGTCCTCGTAGTGGCTCTGCTTGCGCTTCTTGCTCGTGTAGTAGTTGTAGTTGCGGGCCGTCGAGTCCGGGAACACCTTGGCGCCGGCCTCGGCGTCGGTGAAATGTGGCTGCGGAAGGCTGCGTTGCGGCGTGGTGGTGGTCATCTCTGGCCAGCCTCTCTCGTGGGTTTCGGACGATCAGGAAGTGCCGGTGGTGGTGAACTTGTCGTAGTAGACGCGCTTGTCGGCGGCGCCCAGCGCGCGCAGCGAGTCCATGGCCGCCTCGACCATCGGCGGTGGCCCGCACACGTAGCAGTCGACGTCGGCCAGGTCGCGTTCGTGGCGCGCCATGACGTCGGTGACCATGCCGACCTCGCCGTCCCAAGGTTGGTCGTCCGGCTCGGACAGGGCAGGGATGAAGCGGAACCCGGGCCAGCTCTCCTCGAGGGCGTGCAGCTCCTTCTCGAAGCACAGGTCGGCGCGACGGCGGGCGCCGTAGTAGAACCGGGCTCCTCTGGTGCTCTCCTTCTCCGAGAGTGAGCGCAACACCGACAGGATTGGCGCCATGCCAGCCCCGCCGCCCACAAAGACAAGGTCGCAGTCGCGGCCGTCCCGCAGGGTGAAGACGCCGAACGGCCCGACCAGCTCCAGCGGGTCACCAGGTGCCAGCCCGGTGCTGAGGATCTGGGAGAACAGGCCGTCGGGGTAGGCCCTGATGACGAACTCGAGCTGCCCGCTGTCCGCCGCCGAGGTGTTGGCGATCGAGAACGAGCGCGAATGCTCCATGCCCGGCACCGTGATGTCGACGTACTGGCCCGGGAAGAAGGCCAGCGTGGAGGGCTCCAAGAGCTCAACCACCAGATGGTGCAGGTCGGGGGTGATCAGCTCGTTGGACACGACGCTCGCACGGACCTGCTGGATCGGGTGGCCCGAGCGGATCATGTCCTCGTCGTAGTTGAGCAGCTCGATCGTCACGTCCTCGTAGACGTGCGCCCGGCAGAGCAGCGTGAAGCCCTCGTCCTTCTCGAAGTCGGGCAGGGCGAATGTCGAGTAGGAGTCGAGCTCGATGTCCTCGCCCTCGAGCACGAAGGACTTGCACGCAGCGCACTGGCCCTCCTTGCACCCGTGCATGAGCATCAAGCCGTTCTCGGCAGCGGCCCGAAGGACCGTCTGGCCCTCGTCGACCGTGATCTCGATGCCGACGGGCTCGAAGCGCACGACGTGTGAGGTGCTCATGAGCTCCCTAGCGTTGAAGGCGGGTGGCGCGGGCTGTTGGGACGAACGAAGAGGGAGGCCAGGCCCTGACGTGCCAAGCCTCCCCCTCCGCTCCGACGGCGGATCGCAGACCGGGGCGGGTGTGCGATCCGCCGACGGATCTCAGATGGCCGGCGCCGGGCGACCTGCGGGGCCGCCACGGATGTAGTCGGCGTGGAACGCCTTCTGCTCGTCCTTGGTCATGGCGTTGAGCACGACGTTCGGGCTCTGCAGGGGCGGGCAGCGGCGAAGGTGGTCCAGGGTCCACATCTTCTTGGGGTCGAGGTTCAGATGCGGCTGGGCGACCAGGGTCTTGCCGTCGTCGCGGACGTAGCCCATGTCGGAGACCACGTCGGCCCAGTTCCACCCGTGGTAGAGGGTCTCCCACTCGCGCTTGCCGATGAGGGCTCCCATGTTGGGGGTCTGGCGGCCCTGGT
Source organism: Actinomycetales bacterium (assembly GCA_038237075.1). Taxonomy (GTDB): domain Bacteria; phylum Actinomycetota; class Actinomycetes; order Actinomycetales; family Dermatophilaceae; genus Lapillicoccus. Next base: position 22,309 of record JBBRZC010000030.1, on the reverse strand, counting down.
ACGTCGGACGGAACGCCTCGACGTCGGTCCAGCGGCATGCCTCGTGGCAGTACGTGCGCATCTGCCCGTCGACCTCCGCCATGACCATGTCCTCGCGGACGAGGCAGGGCACCATGCAGGTCCAGCAGCGGTGAGGGTACTGGTACTGGACGTCCTCGAACACGATCGGGTGGTGCCCGTTCGGCATCGAGAGGCGGTTGTAGTTCTCCCACCAGGCGCCGTACTTGTCGTACCAGCCCGGGTACTTGTACTCGAACCACTCGAAGTCCTTGTCGGTCATCGGGTCCATGCGCCAGTAGTTGGCCAGCCACCCGGTGCAGAAGAACTGGGCGACCTCGTGGACGTAGCCCTTCTCCCAGATCTGCTTCCACGACTCCTCGATGAGGTCGTGGGGGATGACCAGGCCGTACTTCTCGAGGGGCACGAGGTAGCTGCGGTAGTAGTCGTCGTAGATCCAGCGACGCCACATCTCCGCATAGCTCTCGCGGTCCTTGCGACGGTCCTTCGTGCCGTACTCGATGAAGGTGCCGATCGCGGCGTCGACGACCCGGTGGTTGTTCCACCAGGCGTACCGCAGGTCTCGCTCGAGCAGCTGGTGGTTGCCCTCGTCGGCGAGCGCCATGAGCAGCGTGGCGTAGCCGTTGCTGATGTGCCGGGACTCGTCGGACTGCACGGAGTGGAAGACCGTGGGCAGCAGGTAGTCCCCGTTGGCAGCCGCTTCCGCGGGCATCGCGACGAACAGGGTGTTCGTGAACGCGGTCTCGGCCACGATGGTGAGGTAGATGCTGGCGGCGGTGATGGCGTCGCCGGTGATGAAGCCCTCCGCGAACTGCCTGCCGATGGTGCCGCAGTAGTCGTTCTGGAAGTTCTTCAGGCTGCTGTTGAAGCCGGCCGGGTCGATGTAGTTGTTCATGTAGAGGCGCTTGAGGTTCTGCTGGATCGTCGAGTGCCTGACCTCGTCGATCATCTGGATGGCCTGCCCGTTGTGCAGCTCGGGGTTCGGCACGTTGCGGAACAGCAGCGGCATCGCCCGCGCCGCGGAGATCTCCGGCAGCGGGATGATGCTGAGGAACAGCTTCTGCCACTCGAGCCAGCGCTCTTCGACCTGACGGAACATGTTGCCGCGGATCGCTCCGTCGGCCGCGCCGTACACGCGGTGGTCCTTCTCCTCCTGCATCGGGAAGTAGGACCGCAGGACCTGCTTGAGGGGGTCCTTCTTCTTCGCCTTCTGGAACGTGTAGTCCGTTCCGTACTGGGAGACCGGCTCGTGATAGAGCGGCTCCCAGGCGAGTTCCTGAATCTTCTCGTGAGCCTTGGCCACGCTCTGGCGACTCATCAGCACTCCTTTGTCTGGGGACACGCGTTGATCTCGGACGTGGGCAGCGGCCGGTCTCGCTGCCTGGGTGGATACAACGCCCATCCGGGACCCGCGGAGGTCTCAGGTTGAGACGAGGCTCACACTGGTCAGGACTGCTCGAAGACAGCGGTCCGCAGCTGCTCGAGGTGCGCCCGAACCCCTCGCATCACCTCGCGGTTCCCCTCGGCGGCCGGCTCGATCCCGAGCGCTCGCAACAGGTCGCGTGCCGGTGGTGCGGGGTCGCCGCTCTCTCCCAGCACCGGGTGCAGCCCCATCTCGGCCAGGTGCTCGAAGACCAGGTTGACCACGCTCCAGGGGTTGTAGGTCTCGGGGTCGAAGCTTGCCGACGTGTCCATCTGCGATCGCCCTTCCATCGAGGACCGCCCGTGCTTCGGGCAGTTCAGCGCAGGCGCCAGGTGAGGAGCCAGGCCCCGGTCTACCCCGGACCGGCCGATACGCGTGTCTCATTGTGAGACGCCGATCACAGAGTCGCCCCTTACACTCGGCCGGAGCGAGACCGTGACGACCCCGTTCCCCACGTCATCCCGTGGGGGCGGACGGTGGTCCAACAGAGCGGCATAGCGGCCGCGAAGGCAGGTGCTCATCGTGACTGTCCAGACCGGGGCGCGAGACAACGCTCGCGTCGTTCGTCCACGACCAACTGCGGCGACCGAGAGGCTGAACTTCCTCACGTCAGAGCCCCGCGCACCGGAGCGGGTGCGCAGCGTGATCCTGGCCTCCTGGAAGCGCTCGAAGGACATGCTGGTCGCCGCCGACCACGTCGAGCAGTCCTACAGCACCGACGTCGACATCGACACGCCGATCACCAGACGCGCCCAGCCGATCCTGAACATGCTTCGTGGCCATCTGGACGGCCAGCCGATGAGCATCATCCTGACCGACCAGACCGGTCTCGTGCTGTCCCGCCAGAGCGGCGACGCCGAGCTCGACCGATACCTCGACGGCGTGTCGCTGGCGCCCGGCTTCCGCTACTCGGAGCAGTTCGTGGGGACGAACGGCATCGGCACCGCGCTCGAGGTGGGCGGGCCGACCTACGTCTTCGGCCACGAGCACTACGCGGAGAACCTCGAGCGGCTCGCTTGTGTGGGAGTCCCCATCCGCCACCCGATCTCCGGGCGCACCGTAGGCGCCATCGACCTCACCTGCTGGGCCAAGGACGCCGGCCCGCTGCTGCTGACCCTGGCCAAGAGCACCGCCGAGCAGATCCGGCAGGCCCTTCTGGCCGACGCCGGCGTCCACCAGATGAGCCTGCTGGAGGAGTATCTGCGCGTGTGCGGACGGCAGCCGGGGATCGTCTTCGCCGTCGACGGCGACACGGTGATCATGAACGAGCACGTGCGCAGCGCGCTGAACCCCGCCGACCAGGCCGCCCTCGTCGCCCACGCCGGGGAGGCGCTGTTGGACGGGCGACGCCACTCGATCCGGGTGGAGCTGCCCTCCGGGGCCACGGCCCGGATGTACGGGCGTCCCGTCGGGGAGGAGTCCGGAGCCCAGGGCGCGGTCGTTCACGTGAAGATGGGTGCTCGGCCGGCACGCGAGGCAGAGGCCACGCCGACATCGTCTCCGATGTCGCTTCCAGGCATCGTGGGCGCCGACCCGGTCTGGCTGCGGGCTTGCCGCGAGGTGGAGGCGGCGTCGCACGCCAGCGAGTGGCTGATGGTGCGCGGCGAACCCGGGGTGGGCAAGCTCGCCCTGCTGCAGGCGGCGCAGCTGCGCCATCAGCCGGTCCGACAGCTCGCCCTGTTGGATGCGGCCGTGCGCCGGGACGACGAGGCGTGGCGAACCGCCCTGGGCGAAGCCCTCGCCGCGGCGAAGCAGGGGCTGGTCGTTCAGCACATCGACGAGCTGAGTGAGGCGCGGTTCCGACAGCTCGTCTCGGTGTTGAGCGCGCGCCGGGCGGACGCTGCCAAGCCGTTCTGGGTGGCCGTCACCCTCGCTCCCGCGCGCGCCAACAGCGACCTGCGCGGCCTGGGTCGGCTCTTTCCCCTAACGGTCGACGTGCCCCCGCTACGCCTGCACCTGGGGGACCTGCGAGCCCTGGTGAGCTTCTTCCTGGGGCGTCTGGGAGTCGGCGAGCAGCTGACCTGCTCCCCGGAGGCGATCGCGGCGCTGGCCCGCGGCGCGTGGCCCGGAAACGCCCAGGAGGTGCTCGACACACTCCGGGAGGTCGTCCGGCACCGCCGCACGGGCACCATCCAGCCGGAGGACCTGCCGCCCGGCACCCGCACCTTCAGCAGGCGTCGGCTGAGCCCCATCGAGGCGATGGAGCGCGACGCCGTCGTTCGGGCGCTGGTCGAGAGCGGCGGGGACAAGACCCAGGCCGCCAGCGCGCTGGGCATGTCGCGGGCCACGATCTACCGCAAGATCCAGGGTTACGGGATCGTCGATGTGGCCACCCGTTGACCCGAGCCGGGGTTGACCTGGGCGAGTGCGCCCGCGGCCTGGAGGCAGGTGAACGCGGCAGGTGAACAGTGGGTGACCCAGCGTCCCGCCTGGTCATCGGGCGTGCGAGGCTAGCGCCCATGAGCGACGTCACCGTGCGCCCGCTGGGCGAGGACGACTGGGAGCAGTTCAAGGCGATCCGCCTCGCGGCTCTCACCGAGTCACCGGAGGCCTTCGTGGCCAGCGCCGAGCAGGAACAGGCGTTCGACCAGGAAACGTGGCGCGCACGGATGCGCCGCTCGACCCGGTTCGTGGCCGAGCAGGGTGACGGGCCCGTCGGGGTGGTCAGCCTCGGTGAGAGCGGCGACGACGAGGGCCGGGTGGCCGAGATCTTCGGTCTCTGGGTGCGTCCCGAGGCGCGGGGCAGCGGGGTCGCGACGAAGCTCGTCGAAGCCTGCGCCGAGCGGGCCCGTCGCGACGGCCGCAGCCATGTGGACTACTGGGTCGGCACCGACAACGGCCGGGCGGTCGCCTTCGCCAGCGGCATGGGCTTCCGGCCGACCGACAGCCGCCGGCCGATGCGGGTCGCCTCGGACGACGGCGAGGACGAGCTCGCGATGATCCTGGCCCTCGGGGCCGACCGCGGCGGCAACGTCACACTCTGACCGCTGGCAGGACAGACGGCCGCAGCGGTCGGCGTCGGCCGCCTGCCGGTCAGCCATGGCCTGAGGCGAGCTCGCGCGAGCGGTGCGCTGCCGCCTCGATTGCGGTGATGAAGGCAGCACGCACCTTGTGGTCGTCGAGCCGGCGCAGGGCCGCCACGGTCGTGCCGCCGGGCGAGGAGACCCGCTCGCGCAGCACGGTGGGATGCTCGCCGGTCTCCTTGAGCATCGTCGCCGCCCCGAAGAGGGTCTGCACGACGAGCTCGCTCGACGTCGCCCGCGGAAGCCCGAGGACGACGCCCGCCTCGATCATCGCCTCGACGACATAGAAGATGTATGCCGGGCCGCTGCCCGAGATCGCGGTGACGGCATCCTGGTGCTTCTCCTCGACCCGGACCACCTTGCCGCACGAGCGCAGCAGCGCCTCTGCCTCGGCGAGATGCTCCTCGGTGCAGTGCCGACCGGGTGAGATCGCGGCCATCCCCTCGTCGACGAGGGCCGGGGTGTTGGGCATGACGCGTACCACCGAGGAGCCCTCCGGCAGGCGCGACTCGAGGAACTCCGTGGTGATGCCCGCGGCGAGGGACACGACGAGGTCGCCGGGGACGACGTGCTCGCCGATCTCGGAGAGCAGGCCGTCCATGTCCTGCGGCTTGACGACGAGGACGAGCACGTCTGCGGCGTCCGCGGCGTCGGCGTTGTCGAGCACCCGCACGCCGTAGCGCTTCTCGAGCTGCTCCGCATGGTCCACGCGGCGCTCGGTGATGACCAGGTCCGCGACGGGGCGACCCGAGCGGACCAGACCGGACAGCAGGGTCTCCCCCATGACGCCCGCTCCGAAGATCGCCGTGGTGCCCATGGCCGTCCTGCCTCTCTCGCGGTTTGCGCCCTCTCCCCGTGCGCGGGTGAGCCCAGTATGTCGGCGACCGACCGGCATACCAGGCGGGTATGCCGCGCGGTGTGGTGTCGTTGGGGCGGTTGCGTCGCGGCGGTCAGCCGCGCGTGGCGACTCCCCGCAGGAAGAACGAGAGGTTGCCCGGCCTCTCCGCCATCCGGCGCATGAGGTAGCCGTACCACTCCTCGCCGTAGGGGATGTAGACGCGCATCTGGTCGCCGCGGTCGGCGATGCGCTGCTGCTCGTCGGGCCGGATGCCGAAGAGCATCTGGTACTCGAACGACCTCGGGTCGCGGCCGTGCCTGGCAGCGAGCGCGCCGGCGATCTCGATGAGGCGCGGGTCGTGGCTCGCGACCATGGGGTAGCCCTGGCCGGCCATGAGGACCTTGAGACAGCGCACGTAGGAACGGTCGACCTCGGCGCCCTGGAAGGCGATGGACTCCGGCTCCTTGTAGGCCCCCTTGCACAGGCGTACGCGGCTGCCCTCGTGGGCGAGGTCGCGGCAGTCGGCCTCGGTGCGGTGCAGGTAGGCCTGCAGAACCGCGCCGACGCTCGGGAAGTCCGGCCGCAGCTCGCGCAGCGACTCGAGAATGGAGTCGGTGGTCGTGTGGTCCTCCATGTCGAGGGTGACCGTGGTGCCGGCGGCGACGGCCGCCTCGCAGATCTGACGGGCGTGCTCGAGGGCGATCTGGTGGCCGTCGCCGGGCAGGGCCTGCCCGAGCGCGCTGAGCTTGAGCGAGACCTCTGCCCGGCCCTCGTCGGTGTAGTCGTGGCGGGCGAGCTCGGCGAGGAGGGCGAGGTAGGCGTCGCGGGTGCGCTGGGCCTGGGCCAGCTCGGTGGTGTCCTCCCCGAGATAGTCGATCGTCGCCATCCGGTGGGTCACCCGCAGCTGGCCGACGGCCCGCACGGCGTCCTGCGTGCCGGCCCCTGGCACGAACCGGTGCACGACGTCGCGGCTGACCGGCGCCTGCTCGATGAGGTCGCGCACCCGGTTCGACTTCGAGAGCTGGAGCAGGGAGTTGCGCAGCAGGTCACTGGCTTCCACGGGCAGGTCCTCCGGGCTTGTGGGGCGGGGTCGCGCCGCCCAATCTAGACCCGCCGGTCAGGGCGTCCGGCGCCGGAGGGTCAGCGACCCGAGGACGAGGGCGACGACGATGAAGCCGATGACGACGACGACGTTGCGCAGCACCTCTCCCCCGGCGTCGGCCCGGGTCGAGACGGCGTGCATGGCGTCGACGGCATACGACAGCGGCATGACGTCAGAGAGCCGGCTCAGCACCGTCGGCAGCTCGTCACGGGGGACGAGAAGGCCGCAGAGGAAGAACTGCGGCAGGACGAAGGCCGGCATGAACTGCACCGCCTGGAACTCCGTGCGCGCGAACCCGCTTGCGAGCAGGCCCAGGGCGGTGCCGAGGATCGCGTCGAAGACGGCCACGACGACGAGCAGGCCCAGCGAGCCGCGCACGTCGAGCCCGGCCACGTAGACCGCGAACGCGACGGCGATGACGGCCTGGACCACGGCGACGAGCCCGAACGCGAGGGCGTAGCCGGACATGAAGTCGCCCTTGCCCATCGGGGTCGTGAGCAGCCGTTCGAGGGTGCCTGAGGTGCGCTCCCGCAACGTGCCGATGCTCGTCACGAGGAACATCACGACGAACGGGAAGACGCCGAGCAGCGCGGGGCCGACGGCGTCGAAGACCGGCGTCTTGTCGAAGATCCACGCGAGCAGGCCGATGAGCACGCACGGCACGACGAGGAGCAGGCCGATGGTGCGCGGGTCGCTGCGCAGCTGACGCAGAACGCGGCCGGCGGTGAGGACGGACAGGCGCGGGTTCATCGCCGGCTCCTCTCGTCGTCAGTGTCGGTATGCCGTCCGGACCCGGTCCGCCCCGTCCGCTCGGCCGCCGTCGCCGCGTCGATGAGGTGGAGGAAGGCGTGCTCGACGTCGGGGGTGCCGGTGCGGGCCAGCAGCTCGGCCGGCGACGTGTCCGCGAGGATCCGCCCGTCCCGCAGGAGGATCAGCCGGTCGCACCGGGTGGCCTCGTCCATGACGTGGCTCGACACGAGGACGCACCGGCCCTGCCCGGCCAGCCGGGCGAAGAGGCCCCACAGGTCGCGGCGCAGCACCGGGTCGAGCTCGACGGTCGGCTCGTCGAGGACGAGGACCTCCGGGTCGCCGACGAGGGCACAGGCCAGCGACGCCCGGGCGAGCTGGCCACCAGAGAGGTTGCGGGCCAGGGCGTCGGCGTGGCTCGTGAGGTCCACGTCGGTGATCGCCCGCTCGGCGTCCTCGGCCCCCGCGCCGAGGACGCGGGCGAAGTAGCGGACGTTGTCGCGCACCGACAGGTCGTCGTAGACGCTCGGCGCCTGGGTGAGGTAGCCCACCCGCCGGCGCAGCGCCGCCGACCCGGCGGGCTCGCCGAGGACCGTGACGGTGCCGCCGGCGACGACCTGCACCCCGACGACGGCCCGGATGAGGGTCGACTTGCCCGAGCCGGACGGGCCGATGAGCCCCACCACCTGGCCGCGCGGCACGGTGACGCTGAGGTCGAGGATCACCTCCCGGCCGCCGCGCACCACGTTCAGTCGGTCGATGACGATTCCGGGTCCGTCGGCGTTATTCACCATCTGTTGAATATACTGCTTGTCACCTCTCCTGACAACGCCCCTACGCTGTGGCGATGCCGACCTCACTCTCCTTCGAGCAGCACGGCGAGGGCTTGGGCGACGCCTGGACCGTGCTTCGCGAGAACGCCGCCCGGGCCGGGGTCGGAGCCGCCGTGCCGACCTGCCCAGGCTGGGACGTGCGCGATCTCGTCGCCCACCAGGGCATGGTCCATCGCTGGGCGACGAGCGTCCTGCGAGGCGAGACGGTCGAGGACACCGGGCCGCTCGAGCTCGAGGGCCGCGCAGCGGTCGACCTGTTGGGCTGGCTCGACGACGGCATGAAGGAGCTGCTCGCGGCCCTCGCCTTCGCTCCCGACGACCTGCGGGTCTTCTTCTTCCTCAAGGACGCTCCCTCGCCGAAGCTCGCCTGGGCGCGGCGTCAGTGCCACGAGACCGTCATCCACGCCGTCGACGCGATGTCGGCCCGGCTGCGTCGGTGCCCGACGGCGGCGGAGACGTGGGTCAGACCGGCCCTCGCGGCGGACGGGGTCGACGAGCTGCTCTGCGGGTTCGCGCCACGCCGCACCGTGACCCTGCGCTCGGCCGAGCCCCGCACCGTCGTCGTCCGCGCCACGGACACCGGCGACGAGTGGACCCTGGCCCTCTCGGCAGGGCCGGTCGTCACGACGGTGACCACCGGCGCCGCCGAGGCCGGCGCGCCGCCGGCGCAGCACGGCATACCCGGCAGTCCTGCCGAGGCCGTGGAGCAGGCCGTCACGGTGCTCTCCGGCACGGCGGCGCAGCTCTACCTGGGGCTCTGGAACCGCGGCGACGAGATCACCGAGACGGGGCCGGGGTTCCTCGGCACCTGGCGCCAGCACCTGACCGTGACCTGGTGACCCGTGCCGGCGACCGGCCGGCTCAGTCGGCGAGGTAGCGCTGGAGGGTCGGCCCGACTCGTGCCGCGAGGTCGTCATGGCTCGCCTCCACGAGGGCGGGCAGGCGCAGCACGTAGCGGGTGATCCCGAGGCCGAAGAGCTGGGACGCGACCAGAGCGCCGCGCAGGGGTGCATCGGAGACACCGGTGTGGGCGGTGAGCCGGCCGACGATCTCTGTGCTGATGAACTCGCGCACCAGCACGCCGAGCTGGTCGTTCGTCTGTGCCGCCAGGGCCAGCGCGACGAACCGCTCCTGGTTGGTGGGCTCGTCCCAGACCCGCAGGAAGGTCCGCACGACCCGTTCGCCGAGCGACTCGAGCGGACCCTCGATGACCCCGACCACCAGCGCGGCCGGGTTGACCCGGCTGAGGACCACCGACTGCGCGAAGAGGTCGGCCTTGCCGTCGAAGTAGTGGTGCACGAGCGACGGGTCCACCCCCGCGGCCCGCGCCACCCCCCGCAGCGACGTCGCCTCGTAGCCCTTCTCGGCGAACTCGCTGCGCGCGCTCTCGGCGATGAGCCTGCGGGTGTCCTCGCCCGCCGGCCGGCGGCCCCGCTTCGCCGGGATGCTCACGTCGCCTCCACGTGGCCGACGGCGGCGAAGTGCAGCCGGGCGAAGGCGAGAGCCTGGGCCAGGTCGACCTCGCGCACCTCCTCGCCGACCCGGCGGGTGCTCACCTCGACGACGACGTCGCCGGCATACCCGGTGTCGGCGAGGTGCTCGAGGAGCTCGCCGCAGGGCTGGGTCCCCCGGCCCGGCACGAGGTGCTCGTCCCGAGCCGAGCCGCTCCCGTCGGCGAGGTGGATATGGGCGAGCCGGTCGCCGAGCGCCCGCGCCATCGCCATCGCGTCGGAGCCGGCGGTCGCCGTGTGCGACAGGTCCAGCGTGACGTGGTCGTACGGCTGGTCCACGGGGTCCCAGTGGGGCAGGTAGGCGAGCAGCTCGCGCTGCCGGGCCCGCCACGGGAACATGTTCTCGACGCAGAGCCGCACCCCGGTGTCGTGCTCACGCAGGGCCACCCCGTCGACGAAGCCGTCCGCATACTCTCGCTGCCAGCGGAACGGCGGGTGGAGGACGACGGTCTCCGCACCGAGATCCTGGGCGAGCTCGATCGAGCGGTCGACCTTGGTCCAGGGGTCGGGTCCCCAGACCCGCTGGGTGAGCAGCAGCGTGGGGGCGTGCACCGACACGACGGGTATGCCGTGCAGCCGGCTCAGCGCGCCGAGCGCGCCCGCCTCCTGCGAGACCGGGTCGGTCCACACCATCACCTCGATTGCGTCGTAGCCCAGCCGGGCGGCCATGTCGAAGGACGCCGCGCAGCCCTCGGGGTACATCGAGGCCGTCGACAGCCCGATGCGCGCGCTCATGGCTCCATTCTCCGCCATCCGTCCAGCGAGGCTGCCGCGACCCCTGGCTCGGCGGCTGGAGCGGCTGAGCGGCTTGGCTGAGTCAGACGGCCAGAAGGTCGAGCCGACGCAGGATGATCCCCTCCCGCAACGCCCACGGACAGATCTCGAGGCGCTCGACGTGGAGCAGGTCGAGCGCGGCCTCGGCGACGATCGCCCCTGCGAGCAGCTGCGGCGCCCGGCTCGGGGAGACTCCGGGCAGCCGGGCTCGCCGTGCGGTGTCCGTCACGGTCAGGCGCGCGACGAGCCCGGCGACGTCCTCGCGGCCGAGACCACGGGTGACGTAGGGGCCGTCGTCGCGCGGCGCCGCTCCGCTGATGCGCGCGAGCGAGCGCAGCGTCTTCGACGTGCCGACGACCCGGTCGGGAGCTCCGCCGGTGAGCAGGGGGCGCAGCGACCGGGCCAGCGTGGCCCGCACCAGGGTGCGGGTCGCGGCCACCGCCGTGGGGTCGGGCGGGTCGTCGGCCAGATGGTCGCGGGTGATCCGACCGGCGCCCAGGGGCAGGCTAATCGCCGTGTCGGGCTCCTCGTCGATGCCCGAGGCGAGCTCGAGCGAGCCCCCGCCGATGTCGACGACGAGCAGCCGGCCGCTCGACCAGCCGAACCAGCGCCGCACGGCGAGGAACGTGAGCCGGGCCTCGTCACGGCCGAACAGGACCTCGAGGTCGACGCCGGTCTCGGCGCGGACCCGGTCGATCACGTCGTCCCCGTTGGGGGCCTCCCGGATCGCGGATGTGGCGAAGGCGACGAGGTCCTCGACCCCCTGCTCCCGGCCGAGATCGAGGCACTCACGCACGAAGTCGAGCAGCCGCCTCACCTGCTCCTCGTCGATCGAGCCGTCGGGGAGCATGCCCTCGGAGAGCCGCAGGTCGATCTTGTGGGCGTACGCCGGCAGGGGGTGGGCGCCGGGGTGCGCGTCAACCACGAGCAGGTGCACGGTGTTGGAACCGATGTCGACGACCCCGAGGCGCATGCCCCCACGCTATCGGCGCCGTCCCCGGCCCTGCCGCGAGCCGCTTGCGCCCGAGGGGATCGCACGCCGCGCGGCCCGCGCTCGGCGGGTTTATTGTCGCAGTCACACCGTTCAGGGCTGTTCGTTGATGTCAGGTTATTCGCCCGGGCCGCCGTGGCCCCGATAGGGAAGAAGGCAACCCCATGGCCTCGCCACCTGTGGAGCTGAAGAAGGGTCTCAAGCCGCGCCACCTGACGATGATCGCGATGGGCGGGGTCATCGGAGCGGGCCTGTTCGTCGGCTCGGGGGTCGTCATCGCGGGCGCCGGGCCGGCCGTGTTCATCACCTACGCCGTCACCGGGGTGCTCATCATCCTCGTCATGCGGATGCTCGGGGAGATGGCGACGGCCAACCCCTCGACGGGCTCGTTCGCCGACTACGCCCGCGCCGCCCTCGGCGGATGGGCCGGCTTCTCGGTGGGCTGGCTCTACTGGTACTTCTGGGTCATCGTCATCGGCTTCGAGGCGGTGGCCGGCGCCAAGGTCCTCCAGTACTGGATCGACGCGCCGCTGTGGCTGATGTCGCTCGCGCTGATGACCCTGATGACGGTCACCAACCTGTTCTCGGTGTCCTCGTTCGGCGAGTTCGAGTTCTGGTTCGCGGGGATCAAGGTCGCCGCGATCATCGTCTTCCTCGTGCTCGGCGCGCTGTTCGTCATCGGCTTCTGGCCGAACCGGTCGTTCGACGTCAGCAACCTCACCGCGCACGGGGGGCTGTTCCCCAAGGGGGTCGGGGCGATCTTCTCCGCGATCGTCGTCGTCATCTTCTCGATGGTCGGAGCGGAGGTCGCGACCATCGCCGCGGCGGAGTCGCCCGACCCGGGCAGGTCGATCGCCAAGGCGACGAACTCCGTGATCTTCCGGATCGCGATCTTCTTCGTCGGCTCGATCTTCCTGCTCGCGGTGATCCTACCGTGGAACTCCGCGGCCCTCGCGGCATCCCCCTACGTCGCCGCCTTCAAGCTCATGGGCATCCCCGGGGCCGACCAGATCATGAACGCGGTCGTCCTCACCGCCGTCCTGTCCTGCCTCAACTCGGGGCTCTACACCTCCTCCCGGATGCTCTTCGTCCTCGCCGGCCGTCGGGAGGCTCCGGTCGCCCTGATGACGGTGACCAAGGGCGGGGTCCCGCGAGCGGCCATCCTCACCTCGACGGTCGTCGGGTTCCTCTGTGTCATTGCCGCCGCCGTGTCACCGGACGGGGTATTCCTCTTCCTGCTCAACTCCTCGGGCGCGGTCATCCTCTTCGTCTACCTCCTCATCGCCCTGTCGCAGATCGTGCTGCGGCGTCGCGCCGACCCGAGCACGCTCACGGTGAAGATGTGGCTCTTCCCGGGGCTGTCGTTCGTCGTCGTTCTGGCGATCCTCGCCGTGCTGGTGCAGATGGGCGCCAACGGCGACACCCGGATCCAGCTCGTGCTCAGTCTGGGGGCGTGGGCTCTCGTGCTCGTCGTGTATGCCGTGTCGCGCCGACTGCAGTCGCCACCATCGGCCGAGGCGGAAGCCACCACAGCCGAGGCACCCATGGCCCACCGGGTGCTGGTCCTGGCCAACGAAACCGTCAACGGGACCGAGCTGCTCGACGAGCTGCGCCGGATCGACCGGGAAGGCAACGCGGAATACTTCGTCTGCGTGCCGGCGAACCCCATCGACACCGGCGCGTCGCTGCATCAGGGTGCCGTCTACATGTGGGACGCCACGGTGCAGGCCGCTCAGGCCCGGCTCGAGCGGACCCTGACCATCCTGCGCAAGGAGCATCTCGAGGCCGACGGCGCCCTCGGTTCCTACAAGCCGCTGCGTGCCCTCGCCGACGCGGTGGAGCGCTTCCACCCCGACCGCCTCGTCATCTGCACGCTGCCCGAGGACCGGTCCGCGTGGCTCCGGTACGACGTCGTCGACCGCGCCCGCGAGGCGTACGACCTGCCGCTGACCCACGTCGTCGTCGAGCACCACTCCGTCTCCGTATGACGATCCTGGTCGGGCTGGCCGCGGGAGCCCGTGGCACCCCGCCGCTCGACCTCGCGCTGATGCTCGCCGCCTCGACGGAGGAGGACCTCGAGATCCGCACCATCGTGCCCACCCCCTGGCCGCCCCACCTCGCCGACGCCGAGTTCCAGTCCCTCCAGGAGTCCATGGGCAGGACGGCGCAGGCGCGGGCCCGCGCGGCGGTCGAGAAGATGGCGGCGGCCGGCGCCCCCGTCACGGCACGCTTCGGGAGGTCGCAGGCTCGCTCGGTCGCCTCGGGGCTCCTCGACGCCGCGCAGGACCCGTCCGTGTCGAGCGTCGTGCTCGGGTCGTCCGCCGCGGTCATCATCGGCCGGGTCGCTCTCGGCGGCATCGCCGAACGCGTCCTGCACAGCTCCGGCCTGCCGGTATGGCTCGCGCCGAGCGGCTACCGTGCGGCGCCGGGAAGCCGGGTCCAGCGCGTGACGGTGGGTTTTGGACGCGCCGACGCCGACAGCGACCTGCTCGCCTCAGCCGCCGCGCTCGCCGCGCGGAGCGGCGCAACGCTGCGCGTGGCGTGCTTCGCGCTGAGCCCGATGACCGCGTATGCCGGGTCGATCGAGCCGCAGGCCGAGGACCTCGTCGTGGACGAATGGGCGCATCAGCTGAAGCCGGTGGTCGACGGAATGCTGCGCTCAGCCCGGGCCACCGGGCGTCTGGCGACGACCATCCCCGTCGAGACCGTCGTCGGACGCGGCTCCGAATGGGCGCAGGTCCTGTCGGACGTGGAGTGGTCCGATGGAGACGTCCTGGCGATCGGGGCGAACGCGCACCTCAGCGGGATGCTGCTGGGCTCGCACGCCTCCAAGATCGTGCGCCACTCACCCGTCCCGGTCCTCCTCACGCCGCGGGGCGCACCGTCGGCGTGAGCATGCGGCTGGGCAGGCGTGCCCCCCGCGCGCCGCATAGGGTGTGCCGGTGGCCGAAGTCCCCCTCGACATGTCCCGGATCTGGGTCGAGTTCACCGATCCCGCGGACGAAGGTCAGCGGTTCCGATGCGACCTCACCTGGCTCACCTCGAGCTGGGTCTGCATCTTCGGCAGCGGCTGCCAGGGCATCTACGCCGACCGGCCCGACGACGGGTGCTGCACCCTGGGAGCGCACTTCACCGAGCGCGACGACTACCTACGGGTCAAGGCCGTCGCGGCCAGTCTCGGCGAGGACGAGTGGCAGTTCCACGACATCGGCAACGAGGGCGGCGTCCTCACGAAGGAGAGCTGGACCGAGCTCGAGGACGACGTGCTCAAGACCCGCGTCGTCGACGGCGCCTGCATCTTCCTCAACCGGCCCGGCTTCCCCGCGGGCGCCGGCTGCGCCCTGCACCAGCACGCGGTGCTCAAGGGCCTGCCCCCGACCTCCCTGAAGCCGGAGGTGTGCTGGCAGCTGCCGATCCGCCGCGCCTACCGGACCGTCGAGCTGCCCGACCTGACCAGCCACCTCGAGGTGACGATCACCGAGTACGACCGGCGCGGCTGGGGTCCGGGCGGCCACGACCTCGACTGGTACTGCTCGGGCAACCCCGAGGCCCACGTCGGCCGCGAACCGGTCTACCGCTCCACCAAGGTCGAGCTCGTCGAGCTCATGGGCGAGGCCGCCTACGAGCAGCTCGTGCTGCGCTGCGAGGCGCACCTGCGCGCGGTCACGGCAGCACGCCGCATCGGCAACCGCGCGCTGCTGCCGCTGCTCGTCCACCCCGCGACGCTCGCGGCCCAGGACGCCGCCAGGGCAGAGGCGGCAGGTCGGGCGGGCGCGCCGCGCAGGCCCGCCACAGGAGCAGCGGGTATGCCGTCGGCGCGCCGAACCTCGACCGGCAAGACCTCGACCGGCAAGACCTCGACCGGCAAGGCGTCGCCGCAGGGATGACATGACCGGTGACGGCCGGGCTGCGACCCCGGGGGTCATCGCGAGCCCGAACATCTGGACGGCTCCCGAGCCCTACGAGATCGAGAACCGGGGCGTGGACCGGGCCGGGGTGGTCGAGGCCGCGATGCTCGCGGTGCGCGACTGGGCCGGCCTCGACGTCGTCGACATCGGCTGCGGGACCGGCTTCCATCTCCCCACACTGGCCCGGCGGGCCGGCGGTGTGGTCGGGGTCGAGCCGCACCAGGGGCTGGCCCGGCTCGCCCGAGAGCGCGTCGAGCGTCACGCGCGACTCGACCGCCGGTTGTCGCCCCGGCCTTCGTGCGCGTCGTCGAGGGCAGTGCCGCCGCGACCGGGCTCCCCGACTCGTCAGTCGACGTCGCCCAGGCGCGCTGGGCGTACTTCTTCGGGCCCGGGAGCGAGCCCGGCCTCGCCGAGCTCGAGCGCATCCTCAGGCCGGATGGGACCGCCCTCGTCGTCGACCATGACGCGACCCGCTCCACGTTCGGGACGTGGTTCCGCGCGGCGAACCCGACCTACGACCCGGCGGCAGTCGAGCGGTTCTGGGCCCGGCGCGGCTGGAGCGGCGAGCGCCTCGACGTCGACTGGACCTTCGACTCACGCGCCGACTTCGAGGCGGTGGTGCGCATCGAGCTCCCGCCCCGGCAGGCGCACGGGCTCCTCGCGGCATACCCGAGATCCACCGGTGTGGACGGTGCGGTCAACCTCTGGTGGCGCCACCACTGACCTGGTACGCCGCCCGGGCCCGCGCGTCAGACAACCAGCGACGCTCGGCTGTCCCCGCCCCTCGCGGTCCCGGCGCGCATGGACACCAACGTGCTGTCGCTGCGGCGGGCCGCGCCCCGCCACCCCCCGGCGACCGCGGACGAACCGCGGAGTGATCCATGATGGGTCCCGTGTCCACCATCGTCTTCCTCCACGCCCACCCCGACGACGAGAGCTCGCAGACCGCGGGCTCGATGTCCCGCGCCTCGGCCGACGGGCACCGCGTCGTCGTCGTCTACGCCACCAACGGTGACCACGGCGAGGTTCCCGACGACCTCGCCCCCGGCGAGAGCCTCGTCGACCGCCGGCGGGCCGAGGCGCTGGCCTCGGCCGCGGCCACGACGACGGCCCGCGTCGCCTGGCTCGGGTACGCCGACTCGGGAATGACCGGCTGGGAGCAGAACAGCGCCGCCGACGCCTTCGCGGTGGCCGACATCGACGAGGCCGCCGCCCTCCTTGCCGCGCTGCTCGACGAGGAGGACGCGGACGTCCTCGTCGGTTACGACTGGCACGGGGGCTACGGCCACCCGGACCACGTCAGGGTCCACCACGTGGCCCACCGCGCCGCCGAGCTCGCCGCCCGCCGGCCGCGGCTGTTCGAGTCGACGATGAACCGCGACGCGATGCGGCGGATGCGCGAGATGGGGCTCGCCGCCGGGCAGGAGATGGACTTCAACCCCGACGCACCGATGGACGACGGCAACCCGATGGGCTCGCCTGAGGCCGAGATCCACTGGAAGGTCGACGTCTCCGGCTACCTCGCCGAGAGGCGCGCCGCGATGCAGGCCCACGCCAGCCAGGCCAGCGACATCGGGATGTTCATGGCCATGCCGCCCGAGATCTTCGCCGTCGTCTTCGGGTCCGAGCACTACATCGAGCCCGGACGCCCACCCGGCATCCAGGAGGGCTGGCCGTTCGGAGACTGACAGACCTTGGTATGCCGCCACGCCGCCGTCCGGTCGGTCGGGGGCGGTGTCGGTGCGGGCGCCTAGGTTGGCGCGCATGGCGATGAAGGCGACGGCGAGGTCGAGCGGGTTTCGCTGCTCGGAGTGCGGCTGGGCCGCCGTCAAGTGGGTCGGACGCTGCGGCGAGTGCAACGCGTGGGGCTCGGTCAGCGAGGTCGGCGCCGTCACCGTGCGGACCACCGCGGCCGCAGCGGTGACCCGACCGGCGGTGCGCATCGGCCAGGTCGACGCGCGCCGGGCCAGCGCACGCAGCACCGGCGTCAGCGAGCTCGACCGCGTCCTCGGCGGCGGGCTTGTCCCCGGCGCCGTCGTCCTCGTCGCCGGCGAACCCGGCATCGGCAAGTCGACGCTGCTGCTCGACGTCGCCGCTCGAGCCGCCCGCGGGGGGCAGGACGTGCTCTACGTCAGCGGCGAGGAGTCCGCCGCGCAGGTCCGGATGCGGGCCGAACGCATCGAGGCGATGGCCTCGTCCCTGTTCCTCGCCGCGGAGACCGACCTCGCCACGGTCCTCGGCCAGATCGAGACGCTCCAGCCCGACCTCGTCATCGTCGACTCGGTCCAGTCCATCGCCAGCGGCGACGTCGAGGGCTCGGCCGGCAACGTGACCCAGGTGCGCGAGGTCGCCGCGAGCCTCATCCAGGCCGCGAAGAGCCGCGGCATCGCCGTGCTCCTCGTCGGGCACGTGACCAAGGACGGCTCCATCGCCGGGCCACGGGTGCTTGAGCATCTCGTCGATGTCGTCGTCCAGTTCGAGGGCGACCGGCACTCCCGCCTGCGGCTCGTGCGGGCGGTCAAGAACCGGTACGGCCCGACCGACGAGGTGGGCTGCTTCGACCTCTCCGACGTCGGCATCGTCGGTCTCGAGGACCCGAGCGGGCTCTTCCTCTCCCATCGCGACGTCGCAGTTGCGGGCACCTGCGTCACGGTGACTCTCGAAGGGCGGCGCCCGCTCGTCGCCGAGGTCCAGTCCCTCATTGCACAGAGCAAGCTCCCGTCACCGCGGCGGGCGACCCACGGCCTCGACAGCAGCCGGGTGGCCATGATCATCGCCGTCCTCGAACGGCGCGCCAAGACCCCGATCGGGGCCAGCGACGCCTACGTCGCGACAGTCGGCGGCGTCCGGGTCACGGAGCCGGCCGCTGACCTCGCCATCGCCTTCGCCATCGCCAGCTCGGTCTTCGACCGAGCGCTGCCCCCCGACGCCGTCGCCATCGGCGAGGTGGGCCTGGCCGGCGAGATCCGGCCCGTCACCGGCATACCCAGGCGGCTCGCCGAGGCGAGCCGGCTCGGCTTCCGCACCGCGTTCGTCCCGCAGGGGGTCATCGGCTCCGGTCCGATGCCCGAAGGGATGCGAGTCGTCGAGATGCCCGATATGGCCAGCGCCGTGCGGGGCGCCCTCGACCCCTCCCGCAGCTAGACTCCGCGGGACCGACCTCCGGCCAGCAGCGAAGGCGAGCCCCGTGGAACGCAGTGACGAGGACCTCCTCAGGGCCACCCTGGCGGCGGTCGCTCCGGGGACCGATCTGCGCGACGGCCTCGAGCGCATCCTGCGGGGGCGCACCGGCGCGCTCATCGTGCTCGGCAACGACAAGCTGGTCGAGTCGCTCAGCACCGGCGGTTTCCCCCTCGACATCGAGTTCTCCGCCACCCGCCTGCGTGAGCTGTCGAAGATGGACGGCGCGATCATCCTCGACCGTGACGCCACCCGCATCCTGCGGGCCAACACCCAGCTCGTGCCCGACTCCCGCATCGAGACCCAGGAGTCAGGCACGCGGCACCGCACGGCCGAGCGGGTGGCGATCCAGACCGGCTTCCCCGTCGTCTCGGTGAGCCAGTCGATGCGCATCATCGCGCTCTACGTCGGCGGCCGGCGACACGTCGTCGAGGGCAGCGCAGCCGTCCTCTCCAAGGCGAACCAGGCCCTGCAGACCCTCGAGCGATACAAGTCGCGCCTCGACGAGGTCACCGGCACCCTCTCCGCGCTCGAGATCGAGGACCTCGTCACGGTCCGCGACGTCGCCAGCGTGGTCCAGCGTCTCGAGATGGTCCGGCGGATCAGCGAGGAGATCTCCGACTACGCGGTCGAGCTCGGCACGGACGGGCGGTTGCTCGGCCTGCAGCTCGAGGAGCTGACCGGCGGCCTCGGCAACGACCACGAGCTCGTCATCCGTGACTACCTCGCGGCGACGAAGTCGGAGCGCACCGTGCAGGAGTCCCTCGATGCCCTCCTTCAGCTGTCCGGCACCGAGCTGCTCGACCTCAGTGCCGGGGCCCGGGCGCTCGGCTTCAGCATCGTCGGCGACGGGCTCGACAGCGCCGTGAGCCCGCGCGGCTACCGCCTCCTCACCAAGATCCCGCGGCTGCCCGGCGCGATCGTCGACCGTCTCGTCGAGCACTTCGACTCGCTGCAACGGCTGCTCGCGGCCAACCTCGAGGACCTCATGGATGTCGACGGCGTCGGCGAGGGCCGCGCTCGGGCGGTGCGCGAGGGCCTGTCCCGGCTCGCCGAGTCGAGCATCCTCGAGCGCTACGTCTGACCGTGCCACACCTGCTGGCACCGGACCTCCCGGTCCTGCATCGCCGCGTCATCGACTGGTATGCCGTGCACTCCCGCGCGCTGCCATGGCGCCTTCGCCACGCAACGCCGTGGGGCGTCTTCCTCTCCGAGGTCATGGCCCAGCAGACCCCCGTCGCGCGCGTCGAGTCGGTCTGGCACGAGTGGGTGCGGCGCTGGCCCGAGCCGGGCGACCTCGCCGCCGCGAGCCCGGGCGAGGCGGTGCGGGCGTGGGGCCGGCTGGGATACCCCCGGCGGGCGCTGCGGCTGCACGAGGCGGCGCGGGTCATGGTCGAGCGGCACGGCGGCGAGGTGCCCCGCACCGTCGAGGAGCTGCGGGAGCTGCCAGGAGTCGGGGCCTATACGGCGGCGGCGGTCGCCTGCTTCGCCTACGGGGTGCCGGCGCCGGTCGTCGACACCAACGTGCGCCGGGTCCTCGTGCGCACGCTCGAGGGGCAGGCTCACGCGGCGCCGTCCATGACCCGCGCCGAGGTCGCCCTCGCCGAGACGGCCATGCCCGTGCAGGCCGACGACGCCACCACGTGGAACGTCGCCGCGATGGAGCTCGGCGCGCTGGTCTGCACCGCCCGCGGCCCTCGCTGCGACTCCTGCCCGGTGGCCGACCTCTGCGCGTGGAACCTCGCCGGCCGGCCGGCATACGCGGGGCCGGTGCGGCGTGGCCAGTCCTGGCACGGCACCGACCGGCAGGCGCGCGGTGCCCTCCTCGCCGTGCTGCGCGAGGCGACCGCACCCGTTGGCGCCGACATGCTCGCCCAGGCGTGGCCGCAGGAGCCGCAACGGCTGCGCTGCCTCGACTCCCTGGTCGCCGACGGGCTCGTGGAGCCGCTGGCGCGGGGCCGGTTCCGCCTCCCTGCCTAGTGCCTCGCTAGACCACGAGGCTGAGCAGGATCACGAACCCGAAGCCCACCACCGAGATCACCGTCTCCATCACCGACCAGGACTTGATGGTCTGGCCGACCGTGAGCCCGAAGTACTGTTTGACGAGCCAGAACCCGGCGTCGTTGACGTGGCTGAAGAAGAGCGAGCCGCACCCGATCGCGAGCACGAGCAGGGCCAGATGCGAGGCGGTGAGCGTCGTTGCGAGGGCGCCGACGATGCCGGCCGCGGTGGTCGTCGCGACCGTGGCGGAGCCCGTCGCGAGGCGGATGCCGACGGCGACGAGCCAGCCGAGCAGCAGCACCGAGACGTTCGCGCCCGTGGCCCAGTCCTTGATGACGTTGGCGACGCCCGCGTCGACGAGCAGCTGCTTGAAGCCGCCACCTGCCGCGACGATGAGGAGGATCCCGGCGATCGGGGGCAGGCCCGAGCCGAGCGACTCGTTGGCCCGCTCGCCGTTCATGCCGGACCCCCGGCCGAGGGTGAAGTACGAGAGCAGCACGGCCAGGAGCAGGGCGACGGCCGGCGCGCCGATGGTGTCGAAGATCTGGCGGGCAGTGCTGCCACTCGGGGTGGCCAGGTCGCTGATCGCCTTGAAGAGCATGAGGAGCACCGGAAGGACGATCGTCAGCAGCGCCGCCCCGAAGGACGGCCGCCTCCCCGGGCCCGCCGCCGGGCCGCCGGTCGCCGTCCCGGCCGCCTCCTCGTCGGTTCGCACCGGCTCGCGCACCAGGGTGCGGGTGGCACCCCCGTCTCCCGCGGCCACTCCCGCACCTGACCTCGGGGTGCCGTCCGCCGTCGCGACACGGGCGTCGATGGCCGGCTGCCCCAGCGACAGCGGCGCGAACACCGGGACCCAGCGGTCCATGACCGTGGCGAGCAGCGGACCAGCGATGACCAGCGTCGGGATCGCGACGACGAGGCCGAGGACGAGCGTGCGGCTCTGGTCTGCCTTGAGGAGGGCGATGGCCGTCTGAGGCCCCGGGTGCGGCGGCACGAGGCCGTGCAGGACGGACAGCCCGGCGAGGGCAGGGATGCCGACCCTCATCAGGGTCGTGTTGGTCCGGCGCGCCACGAGGATGACGACGGGAACGAGGATGACCACGCCGACCTCGAAGAACAGCGGGAGCCCGATGATCGCGGCGATGAGCGCCATCCCCCAGGGCAGCATCCGCCCCGAGAGCCGGTCGGTGATCCTCGCGACGATGTTGTCGGCACCCCCGGAGTCGGCGAGGATCTTGCCGAGCATCGCGCCGAGGGCGATGAGCAGGCCCACCGCGCCGGCGGTGCTGCCGAAGCCGGTGGTGAAGCTCGTCAGTGTGGCCGTGGGGCTGATCGACGCGACCACGCCGAGGGCAGCCGACCCGAGGATCAGGGCGAGGAAGGGGTGCATCTTCAGCCAGGTGATGAGCACGACGATGACCGCGATGCCGGCGAGCGCGGCGACGATGAGCTGCGCGTTGCCGGCCTTGCTGATCGGGTCGGCGCTGGGAAGCGCGGCGAGCACCGTTGCTGTTGCGGACATTCGACCTCCTGCTTGTCGGGTGGTGCAGGGCTCCGGGACTGGTGCCGTGCCGGGCGGTCAGATCGGGGGGTGCAGGCCCAGTGCGGCGAGGGCTGCGGCGCGGACCTCCGCCTCGGAGCCGGCCCCCGAGACGACCACGCCGGGTTCGTCCGGTTCGAGCGGCTCCAGGGTGGCGAGCTGGCTGGGGAGCAGCGAGGGGGGCATGTAGTGGCCGGGCCGGTGCTCCATCCGGCCGTGGATGAGCCCCTCCGGCGCGGTGACGTGGCAGAACCGCACGTGCGGGCGGCCCTCGCGCAACAGGTCGCGGTAGACCCGCCGCAGCGCGGAGCAGGTGACGACGGCCGAGCGCCCCGCCACCTCCTGCTCGGAGACCCAGTCGCCGATGAGCCTCAGCCAGGGCCACCGGTCCTCGTCGGTGAGCGGTATGCCGCTGTGCAT
>JBBRZC010000029.1:0-25955 GCA_038237075.1 Actinomycetales bacterium | reverse complement strand
GCCTTCTCCCGGCCCTGCCGGGTGCGGAAGGTCTGGATGAGACCTCGTGCGTGGATCACGGATGCTCCCTCAGGCTGGCTGGGTCGTGCTGGCTGGCTGGTGGTCGGTCATGGTGAGAGTTCGATGGGGAGGTCTATTCAACATTGAACATTGAGTATCCGATCATCGCGCCCGCTCTGTCAACGGCTGGGTGGCGCCTGTTCTCGGCGCCCGTGCAACGCCTGCAAAGCGACGCCTGAGATGAGACCGTCCGTAGAGACCGAACTCATCGGCGCAGCGGTCCCGCGCGTCAGGATGGCGCATGGAGGCATGGTGCCTGGCGGCACCGACAGCCCATGCTCGCCGGCCGCGGCACCACGCCAGTCAGCGACTGCGGCAAGGGAGGACTCAGACGAGGCCGAGCGCCGTGCGGTAGCGGCGCCTGTCGGCTTCCATCTGCCAGCCCGGGTCGTCGGCGGGTGGGGCCCACGAAGCCGGCTCCCCCGCGAAGTCCAGGTCACCCGCGGACACCCGCAGGACGAGGTCCTGCACCCACGCCCGTTCGACCTCCGCGAGCTGTCGCCAAAGGGTGAGGAGGCCGGGCAGGTGCGGCGGGAGTGAGTCCGGCGGGCTGTGGGTCAGCGTCTGGTCCCACTGCGCGCGCGCGACGTCCAACCGCTCGAGCCGCACTTCCAGATGCTCCAGGAAGCGCCCTCGAGGCAGAAGCGGAACGAGGGACAGTGCCGTGTGGAAGGGCAGCGACGACACGGGCTCCACCGTCTCGAGGCACTCCTGGGCCAACCGGGCCAGCTCGTCCCGACCCGACGAGGTACTCGTGTAGACCGCGACGGTCCGCGCCCCCTCGACGATGTCATGGCGTTCGAGATGGCCTTGCCGGGTCAGCGTCGCGAGCCCGGAGTAGATAGAGCCCGGGTTGATATGGCCCCAGTCGTCGACCCCCCAGGACAGCAGCTCGCGTCGCACCTGGTAGCCGTTGACCGGCTCGAAGATCATGACGGCCCCGAGGAGGAGCAGTCGGGTCTCCGTGGCGGCCATGCGGGCGAGTGTAGGCACCTTGACTCGTCCGCCCCAGACGTCCCAGGAGCTACCAAGACTCCACGGTCGAGCGCCCGGTGCATGGGATCCCATCGACTGAGCGCTCAACGGTGACGCGGTGTCGGATTCTGCGCGCGGGCCTCAGGCCGTGCAGGCCGGAGCGGCCCGCAGCGCGGTCTCGGCGGCGAGGAACGGGGTGATGTGGGTGGGCGCCGCGCGCCACCGGCTCAGCCAAGCCTCCTGAGCCTGGACCGAGTCGACGTGCCCGTCGGCGTGCGCGCCCATCTCGGTGAGGTGGGCGGCCCAGTCGGCCATGGCGGCGGACGCCGTGTCCACGTATGCCGTGAGCGCCCGCTGGTGGGCGTCGCACGCCGAGAGCCGCGCGCCCAGGTCGCCGGTCGCGGGTGTCTGCGGGGGCGAGCAGCCCGGTGCCGCGGCATACTCGCGACGGGCCTTGTCGAAGGCCGCCGCGTCGCCGGGGCCTGCCTTGCGGGTCGGCGCCCAGCTGTTGACCTTGACGTCGATCTTGCTCCGGGCGCCGGACTCGATGTCGGTCTGGCCCTGGACGTGCGTCTTCCAGTGACCGATGCCGGTCGAGGCTGCCTGGACCAGGGGCTCGGCGGCGGCCGACGTGGTGACGCAGGCGACGAGCGCGGCGCGTGCCTGCGGGTCGCCGGCCGACGTCGTGGGCGCGGGCGACGTCGGCGACGACGAGGCAGCTGACGACGAGGGTGATGATGAGGCTGACGACGACGATCGGGGCGCAGCCGATGCCGTGGCGGAGCCGTCGGCCGTCGTGGGCCCCGCGTTGGAGCTGACGATCCGGCTCACGCCGAACCCCCCGACGAGCACGACCAGCAGCCCCATCAGAGCCGGCAGCCACCACCGCGGCCCGTCCGGCTGACTGTGCTTGCCCACGCCAATCACCCGCTTCCCACGCTCACGGCCCAGTCACCAGCACCCGGACCAACCAACCCCACTGCCGACGATAGCCGCCCCGCGCTGGCGACGCGGACGCGGTCCACGGCATACCGTGTCCCCCATGCGCGTCCTCGTCAGCGGCGGGGCCGGCTACATCGGCTCCCACACCGTGGTCCAGCTCGTGGCCGCCGGCCACGAGGTCGTCGTCGTCGACAACTTCGGCAACGCCAAGCCCGCGGTCGTCGGCCGGCTCGAGGTGCTCACCGGCGTGCGGTTGGAGGTGCACGCCTTCGACCTCACCGACAAGGACAAGACCGAGCACCTCTTCGCGGGCCAGCAGATCGACGCGGTCATCCACTTCGCCGGGCTCAAGGCGGTCGGCGAGAGCGTGCAGATCCCGCTCGACTACTACGAGAACAACCTCGAGTCGACCTTCTCGCTGCTTCGGGCGATGCGCCGGCACGGCTGTCGCACGCTCGTCTTCTCGTCGTCGGCGACCGTCTACGGCGACCAGGCGCCGGTGCCCTACCAGGAGGACTACGAGCCGCTCGGCGCGTCGAGCCCCTACGGCCGGACCAAGGTCATGATCGAGCACGTGCTGCGCGACGTCGCCCACGTCGACCCCGCCTGGCGGATCGCCGTGCTCCGGTACTTCAACCCCGTCGGGGCCCACCCCTCCGGGACCATCGGCGAGGACCCCCAGGGCATCCCCAACAACCTCGTGCCGTTCATCGCCCAGGTCGCCGTGGGCCGGCGCGAGCGGCTCGAGATCTTCGGCGACGACTACCCCACGGCCGACGGCACCTGCGAGCGCGACTACATCCACGTCGAGGACCTCGCTGCCGGCCACGTGGCGGCGCTCAACCGGATCGTCCGGACGGACAACCCGATCCGCACGTGGAACCTCGGCACCGGCACCGGCACGTCGGTGCTCCAGGTCGTCGCCGCCTTCGAGCGGGCCTGCGGACGCACCATCCCGTATGCCGTGGTGGGGCGGCGCGCCGGCGACCTCCCGGCATACTGGGCCGACCCCACCCGGGCCCACGATGAGCTCGGCTGGCGCGCGACCCGCACCCTCGACGACATGTGTGCCGACGCCTGGCGCTGGCAGAGCGCGAACCCGAACGGCTACGAGGACCCTCCCGACAGCGGCGACCGCGCCGCTCGCTGACTGGGGGGACGGCTCAGGCGCCGGACTCGGCCCGGTCGAGCGACTGGGGGCCGGACAGCGAGGCATCGTCGGCAGCCTGCGTGCCGGCCCGCCAGCCCTCGGCATCAGTCGCTCCGCCGAGCGGCCGCTCCACCAGGTGGGGGAAGATCCGGGTGACGGCGTCGTCGACCTCCGCCGAGCGCTCCGTCAGGATCCGGACCAGATCTCGGCCCGTGGACTGACGTGCCACCCCGGCTTCCGTCTCCTCGTCCGTCACCTGCTCCAGCCGCTGTCCGACCCGGGTGGCGAACGCGGTGAGGAAGGAGCTGCGGAAGGCGCGAGTGCGCGACTGGCCGTCCGCGCGGATTCGGCGCCCGGCCCTGCCGACCGCGCTCGTGGACTGGACGAGCAGGGAGGTGAAGAGGGCGTCGACGGCCGCCCGGTCAGCCTCGAAGCCGATCACCGTGACGAAGCCGAGGGACTGCGACCACACGGTTCGGCAGCGGTTGGCCCGGGCGACGGCGTCGAGCAACAGGACCTTCGGCGCTTCGTAGGGTCGGTCGATGCCGATCCGGTCTGCGCTGGGGGCGTCGCCCGGCCCGTGCCTGTCCCGCCGTGCCGCGAGCATCGCGACGTCGATGCTGTGCCTCGCCATCAGCGACTGGGCGCCAGCCGTGAACGCCTCCGCCTCGGCCTCGAAGGGCGTGGACTCTGCCTTGGCCAGCAGCGCCCGCACTCGCTCGAGGACTCTTTCCTCCACCTCGGGTCGGTCTGCCGTCCCCTCGGGGGTCCTTCCGGTCCACTGGCCAGGGAGCGGCTCCAGCTGCGGGATCGGGTCGAGCGTGTCCACGGCGTCGATGCCGAGCATCGCAGACCACAGGACGGTGAAGAAGTCACTGGCTTCCATCGCGGCGCGGGCCTGGAGGAACGTGGAGTCCTTCGACCACCACACCTGAGCGCCTATCTGGCGCAGGGCACTGCGCCACCGCGGGGAGACCGTGGGCGCGGCATACGTGGCGACGAGGCTGGCCATCGTGTCGGCGACGACGGCGGCGGCCGGCGCGCCGGCCTCGCGGGCGACCAGCCGGTGCATCTCGTCCGGTCTCCATCCGCGCTGCCACCCGGCCTCCACGGACTCGACGAGGAGCTGCACGACGACGGCGGTCACCGCTCGCCGGCCGTCGGTGGTCGCCGCCAGCGACGACAGCTCGCGGCACCTGGCCTCGGCGCGGTCCCGGCGCCGCGCCCGGAGCTCCCCCAGCACTTCGCCGGCGAACCGCGCGGCCTGTTCATAGGGCGTCCGAGGTGCCCGGGGCTCGCCGACGCCGAACGGGTCGCGCGGCGCAGCGCGCTCGTTCACCGCCCACGCGGGCAGCTCGCTGCGCGACGCCGAGGCTGAGGCAGCGCGCCGGGCCTTGGCCTTGGCTCGGCGGTGCTGCTGGTTGTTGCGGCCCACTCGGGCCCCCTTCCGCTAGGACTGCCCCACTCTCGCACGTGGAGGTGACCGGCTGGGGTGCGCCTGTGGACACCTGGGCCGGGTGCTCGCCGAAGGCGTGGCGAACCTCCCTTGACCTGTTTGGATGGTCTCGTGCGCGCCGCCCGACCCCTGCGGGTCACCTTCGTCTGCAGCGGCAACATCTGCCGCTCCCCGATGGGCGAGATCATCCTCACCCACCTGCTCGCCGAGGCAGGGCTCGGTGATGCCGTCCGCGTCGACTCGGCGGGCACGGGCGGCTGGCACGTCGGCGACGGTGCCGACCCGCGCACGGTCTCGACCCTGGGCGCTCACGGCTACGAGGGGCGAGCCCACCGCGCGCAGCGCTTCAGCCCCGACTGGTTCGCCGACCGTGACCTCGTCCTCGCCGCCGACCGCGGGCACCTGCATGAGCTGCGCCGCTGGGCGCCCACGCCGCAGGACCGCGACAAGGTGCGTCTCATGAGGGAGTTCGACCCCGAGGCGCTCGCCGGCGGGACCCTCGAGGTGGACGACCCGTGGTACGGCGACACCGCCGACTTCGAACGCTGCTTCACCGAGGTGGAGGCGGCCTGCCGCGGCATCCTGCCCTGGCTGGAGGAGCAGGTCTGCGCCAGCGCCTGAGGCCACGCACCGGACCGGTATGCCGTGCGGCGCCGTCGGTTGCGGGGCACCTGGGCGGCTCGTGGCCGCAGGCTCGGGCTCCCGGGCCGGTCTGGGAGCATGGCGCCATGCCCTCGTTCGGTGACGCCTCTCCCCCGATCGCGCTCGGTGCCCTCGACGGCCGCTACCGGTCGGTGGTCGCCCCGCTGGTGGACCACCTCTCGGAGGCGGCCCTCAACCGGGCCCGCGTCCACGTCGAGGTCGAGTGGCTGGTCCACCTCACCGACCACGGCGTCGTGCCGGGGGTGCGGGCGCTCACCGACACCGAGAAGGCGGACCTGCGCTCGGTCGCGACCGACTTCGGCCCCGCGGAGGTCACCGAGCTCGCCGAGATCGAGCGGGAGACGGCCCACGACGTCAAGGCGGTCGAGTACTTCCTGCGCCGGCGCCTTGCCACGATCGCCCCGGATGCCGCCGACCGCGGGCTCGCCGAGCTCGTCCACTTCGCATGCACCTCGGAGGACGTCAACAACCTCTGCTACGCCCTCATGGTCAGGGGAGCCGTCACCTCGGTCTGGCTCCCCGCGGCCGCCGCGGTCGCGGACCAGGTCGCCGGCATGGCACGCGACCTGCGCGACGTGCCGCTGCTTGCCCACACCCACGGTCAGCCGGCGACCCCGACGACGATGGGCAAGGAGCTCGCCGTGCTCGCCCACCGGCTGCGGCGGCAGCTGACGAGGGTCGGGCGGGACGAGTACCTCGGGAAGCTGAACGGGGCGACCGGCACCTTCGGCGCCCACCTCGCGGCGGTGCCCGAGGCCGACTGGCCGGCGGTCAGCCGGTCCTTCGTCGAGGGACTGGGGCTGACGTGGAACCCCCTGACGACCCAGATCGAGAGCCACGACTGGCAGGCCGAGCTCTACGCCGACGTCGCCCGGTTCAACCGGATCCTGCACAACCTCTGCACCGACGTGTGGACGTACATCTCGATGGGCTACTTCGCCCAGGTGCGCGGCCAGGGCACCGTCGGGTCGTCGACGATGCCGCACAAGGTCAACCCGATTCGCTTCGAGAACGCCGAGGCCAACCTCGAGGTGTCCACCGCGCTGTTCGACGTCCTCGGCTCGACGCTCGTGCAGTCGCGGCTCCAGCGCGACCTGACCGACTCGTCGATGCAGCGCAACATCGGCACGGCCTTCGGGCACTCGCTGCTCGCGCTCGACAACGTGGGCCGTGGTCTGGCGGGGCTGGACGCCGTTCCCGAGGCGATGGCCTCCGACCTCGACGCGAACTGGGAGGTCCTCGGCGAGCCCATCCAGTCGGCGATGCGGGCCCTGGCTGCTAGGGGGGTGGCCGGGATGGACCACCCGTACGAGCGCCTCAAGGACCTGACCCGCGGGCGGCGGATCAGCGCAGGGGACCTGCGCGCGTTCGTGGCCGGGCTGGGCCTGCCCGAGGACGTCGCCGCACGCCTGACGGCCCTCACTCCGCAGACCTACGTCGGCGTCGCCCCGCGACTGGTCGACTTCCTCGACTGACGACGCACCACGCCCGCGTCGCGTCCGCAGGCCGGGTATGCCGTCCCCCCGCACGAGACGTCTGACCGGGCAGGCGTGATGCGAAACGCCTCGCTTTGCATCACGTGAGGTAGGCTAATGGCTATGACTCGAGCTGTCACCGTGCGTCTTGACGAGGCAGATCATGCGGCACTGCAGAGGCAGGCCGATCAGCTTCGGGTGCGTCCCGGCACGCTTGCTCGCATGCTGGTGCATGCCGGGCTGACCGGAGATGGCGCCCCGGGCAGCGACGCTGCCCGTAGTGCACTGGATCGGCTCGTGACGCGATCACAGCGTCGAGCGACCGGTGATGCCGTCGCACTGCTCGCGGCCGCCCGAGTCGCGCTTGAACCACGCCGGTGAGCGTGGTTGTCGACGCCAGCCTCATCGTCGCCGTGGTCGTCGCGGATGAGCGCCAGGATGCGGCCCGAGCACACCTGTCGAGCTGGTTGGAGGCCGGTGTCGGGCTGCACGCTCCGGCCGTCCTGCCCTACGAGGTCGCGAATGTCCTCGCGCGCTTGACGTTCGACGGCGCACTCGAACGTGCCGAGGTGCAGGAGGTCTGGACCGATCTCGCTGCGCTGGGGCTGGTGTTGCATCCGTTCGACCTGATCCGTGATGGTGGAGAGGTGGCCACGATGACCGCACGACTACGCCGCCGGCACGCTACCGACTCGGCTTATGTCTGCCTTGCGCAACGCCTCGGGACAACGGTGTGGACCCTTGACGGGGCATTGGCTCGGAACGCAGCTGATCTCGGGCTACCCGTCAGCCTCGTTTCCTGATCGCTTCGTAGCGGTCCGCCGCTTTCCAGGTCCTACGCGCGGTCGTTGCGAACGGCCCCCTCACGGTCAGTGCTCCGCGAGCTCAGCTCGCTCGGGAGGGTCCCGTCAGGTGGCCGAGGCGGGTGTCTGCCCCCCGGCATACGGTCGCGGCATGGAGACACGCAAGGCGACGGTGGCCGACGTCCACGAGCTGGCCACGGCCATGCCCGACGTGGTCTGCGACGCGACCGCGGGCGGGCGCCCGGTCTTCCAGGTGCACCGCAGGTCGTTCGTGTTCTTCCGCGGACCGCGCAAGGACGCTGTCGACGAGGTGAGCGGCGAACGGCTCGAGGACGTCGTCATGGTGGTCGTGCCCACCGCCGAGGACAAGCAGGCCATCCTCCAGAGCGGGCCCCCGTGGTTCACGACACCGCACTTCGACGGCTACAACGCGGTGCTCGTGCGCGAGTCGCACCTGGGGCTGCTCACCCGCGCCGAGCTGGAGGAGGTGATCTGCGACGCCTGGCTCGCCAAGGCGCCCAAGCGTCTCGCGCGGGCCTGGCTCGACGAGCATCGTCCCGGCTGAGCTCCGGTCAGATGGTGACCCGGCCGTGCGGCGTATCGAAGGTGACCGAGAGCAGCCCGGGCGTCCCGTGCGGTGCGACGAAGGTGAAGTCGATGACCTCGGAGGTGTGGTCGGGGGGCAGGCCGAGCCATTCGGTGACGCGGACGGGGTCTCCGGCGATCTGGATGCCCTCGATGGTGACCCTCGTCGAGGCCCCGACGCTCGGGTGGACCCGCAGGTCGTCCCACTGGACGTAGTAGGGCAGCTGCGGGTCGGACATGAGGCCCTTGATGCCGACCTGCCGCCACTTCAGCTCGACCCCGTCGGGGCGGTGCCGCGAACCAACGACGGACAGCCGCCCGAGCCGTTGCTCGACCGGGTGGATGTCGTCGACCCGGACGACCCAGCCGAGCCAGCCCCCGCCGGCCTCGGACCGGGCGCGGACAGCCTGACCGAAGATGGCCTTGTCGGAGGCGGGATGGTCGAGGCACTCGACGACCTCGACGTAGCGGTCGTCGGCGAGCGGGAGGATCACGTTGCGCGTCCCGAACCGCGGGTGCACTCCCCCGTAGACCGGCACCACCCCGATCAGCTTGGCGAGACGTTCTGCGGTCGCCTGGAGCCCGTCGTGTTCCGCGGCGTAGGAGACGTGGTCAACTCGCATGCCCTCCATCGTGGCATACGTTCGAGGGTGCTCATGACCACCTCATGACCACCCCATGACCACCCCCTGCGGCCTCCCGACGACCCCGTTCACGGGTCCGCGGGCGGTCAGCCGCGGGGTCCGCCAGGCCCGCCGCCGCGCCGCTGCCGCAGGGCCTCGTAGACCACGATCGCCGCCGAGGCCGCGACGTTGAGCGAGTTGGCCCGGCCCACCATGGGGATGCGGACGCGGTGTGACGCGGCCCCGATCAGCGCGGTGTCGGCGCCGTGCTTCTCGGCCCCGACGGCGAGCGCCACCGGCCCGGCGTAGTCCACGTCGGTGTAGTCGAGGTCCGTGTCCGGGGTCGCGACGACGAGCGCGATGCCGTGCTCGCGAAGCCACTCGAGGGTCTCGGCGGTCGTCGCGCTCGCCACGGGCACCGAGAAGACGGTGCCCTTGCTGGCCCGCACGACGTTGGGGTTGCCCCAGTCGGTCACGGGGTCGGCGGCGACGACCGCGTCGACCCCGGCGGCGTCCGCGGTGCGCAGCATGGCCCCGAGGTTGCCGGGCTTCTCGACCCCCTGGCAGACGAGGACGAGGTCGCGGGTGCCGGTGTCGGTGGAGGCGAGGTCGGCGAGGCCGCCGGACAACGTCGGCACGACGGCAAGGAGGCCGTCGGGGCCCTCGCGGTAGGCGACCTTCTCGAACGCAGGCCGGCTCAGCCGGACGATCTCGACGCCGCGCCCGCGCAGCCGCGTCAGGAGGTCCTCCTGGACCCGAATGCCCCGGACGCCCGCCCGGCCGGCCCGGCTGAAGAGCTCGGGACAGACATAGACCGCGCGCGGGGTCACCCCGGCGGCGAGGGCGAGCGACAGCTCCTCGTAGCCCTCGACGAGCGTCGTGCCCGACTCGTCGCGCACCCGGCGGCGGCGCAGCGCGACGAGGGCCCGCAGGCGCGGGTTGGCCGCGGAGGTGATGACGAGGTCGCTCATGGTGGCGCCCAGCATGGCAGCACGACCACGTGGGGTATGCCGTGCCGCGACCGTCCAGGCGGAGGCGGCAGGTGCGCGCGCGGCCGCGGGCGGCAGTGTCGGTCAGACGAGGGAGAGGAGGACGGGGACGAGGCCGTCCTCGACGACGTCACCGGTCACCTCGTCGGCCACCTTCTTGACCTCGTCGGGCGCGTTGCCCATGGCGACGCCGCGCGCCGCCCAGTGCAGCATCTCGATGTCGTTGCGCTGGTCGCCGACGGCCACCGTGTCGTAGGGCTCGACGTGCAGCCAGCGTCGGATCAGCTCGAGGGCCGAGCCCTTGCTGACGCCCTCGGGGTTGATGTCGAGCCACGCGGTCCAGCCCACCGCGTAGGAGACCCCGTGCAGGCCCGCGTGGTCGACCTGCTCCATGAACTCCTCCGGCGTCGCGTCCGGCTTGCGCAGCGTGACGCGGATGACGGGACTGCCGATCAGGTCCTCCCAGGCGACCACGGTCTGCTGACCGCCGAGCTCGCCATCGGGGAAGGGCGCGCTGACCTTGAAGCCCACGCCGAGGTCCTCGACAGCGACGAGGGCTCCGGGGATCGCCTCGCGCAGCAGGGTCAGTGCTGGTTCCGGGTCGAAAGTCACCGTGTCGACGACCCTGTAGCCGCCGGGCTGCGCGGGGTCGACGGCGATGGTGACCGCCCCGTTGGAGCACACGGCATACCCGCTCTTGATGCCGAGCAGCTCGACGAGCGGCATCGTCGCGATGATCGAGCGACCTGTGGCGATGACGACGTGGTGGCCTGCTCCGACCACGCTCGCGACGGCGTCGGCGACGGCCGGCGAGAGCTGCCCCATGTGGTCGACCGTGGTGCCGTCGAGGTCGAGGGCCACGAGGTAGCGGCGGGCGGTCTCATCCATGCGGGCCTCCGCGGCGGTCGACGTCGGGCACCCGCGGCGCCGGTCTGGCATCGCGTGGTGGCGGGCCGCCGGGCGACCCGCCACCAACCCTAGGCTGCCGTCAGTCGGCGGCGCGCATGACCTCCCGGATCGTCATGCGCCGCTGGGTCTGCATCACCGAGCGGCGGTAGAAGCGCTCGCCGACGACCACGGAGACCGCGGCGAACGCAACGGTGACGAGCAGGGAGACGAACGGCTCCCACCACACCGCGTCACCCGCGAGCAGCCGCTGCGGCATCGCCACCGTCGAGACGATCGGCACGTACGACCCCACGGTCCGCACGACGCCCTCCCCGATGATGCCGAGCATCAGCGCCATGACGAGCACCGTGGTCAGCAGCGGTGTCGTCGACTGCAGGTCCTCGTTGCGGGTCGCCAGCGACCCGGCAACCGCCCACAGACAGGCCAGCGCGACGAAGCCGACGAGGAAGAAGACGAGGAACCAGCCGGCCGACGCCGCCAGCGCGGGCAGGAGCGGCGCGTATGCCGTGAAGCTCACCCCGATCAGCCCGACCCCGACGAAGAGCGCCATCTGGCTCAGGGCAAGCACGGTGTTGCCGAGGACCTTGCCCAGCAGCAGCTGCCGGATCGGCACCGCCGAGACGAGGATCTCGACGACCCGCGACTGCTTCTCCTCGACGACGCTCGTCGCGATGGCCATGCCGAAGAGGAGGGAGGCCATGTAGAAGAGGAAGCCGAAGGCAAACCCGACGACGAGCTTGACGCCGGGGTTGTCGTCCTTCTTGAGCACGTCGAGCCGCAGGTCGCTGCCGGCCGTCAGGGCCTTCGCGGTGGTGCCCGCGGCCGCAGCGTTGCGCTCGAGCATCGTCGACCGGACGGACTCGCGCACCGCGGCGGCGAGTGCCGTGTTGGTGCTCGTCTTCCCGACGAGACGCCACCCGCCCGACGCGCCCGGCTCCTTGACGAGCCCGGCGTCGGCGGCCTCGTCGCGTACGGCCGCCTCGACGGCGCCCGCGTCCGGGGCCTCGGTGACGACGAGCCGCAGCGGCTGGTCGCGCTGGTTGGCGAGCCCGTCGATCCGTTCGACGACCTGGCGGGCGTCGGGTCCGGTGACGGACACCCGGACGTCCTTCGTCCCGCTGCCCAGGATCACCTGGAGGGCCAGCGTCCCGGCGAGGAGGGCGATGGTGATGAGGGTGGAGACGATGAAGTTGCGGTCGGTGAGCTTGACCACGACCTCGCGTGCCGTGACGACCGCCCAGGGCGGTGTACTGCGCGGGGGCGCCGGCTCCGCGCGGTCAGCAGGAGTCCCCGCACGGGGCGGGGTGAGGGTCTGGTGCTGGGTCATGCCGTGACCTCCCGGTAGATCTCGCTCAGGCTGGGGACGATGGCGCTCAGCTCACGCACGGAGCCGCGGCGCAGGGCCTCGGTGAGGAGGCGGGTCGAGGCATCCGCCTCGATGAGCTCGAGGATCGCGACGGGTCCGTCGACGTCGACGACGGAGACGCCCGCGACCCCGCGCACCCAGCCCGCGTCGCGGTCGACGACGAGCCGGTGCAGATGTCGGCCGCGCTGGCGCAGGTCGGACACGCCGCCGTCGGCGACGACCCGCCCCCGGGCGAGGACGACGAGGCGGTCGCAGACCCGCTCGACGAGGTCGAGCTGGTGCGAGGAGAAGATGACCGGGACGCCGCGTGCCGCGTGCTCCCGCATGAGGTCGGTCATCGCGTCGACGGCTGCGGGGTCGAGCCCGGAGAAGGGCTCGTCGAGGATGAGCGCCGACGGGCCGGACATCACGGCGGCGGCGATCTGCACCCGCTGCTGGTTGCCGAGCGACAGGGACTCGAGCTTGTCGGAGGCACGGTCGGCGAGGTCGAAGCGCTCGAGGTGCTCGGTGGCAGCCCGTCGTGCGTCGGGCGCCGACATCCCGTGGAGCCGTCCGAGGTAGACGAGCTGCCGGACCACGGGCTGCTTGGGATAGAGCCCGCGCTCCTCGGGCATGTAGCCGAAGTGCGCGCGGTCGGCCGCCGTGGCGGGGTGGCCCTGCCAGTGCACCTCGCCGGCCGTCGGCGTGAGGATCCCCATGATCATCCGCAGCGTCGTCGTCTTGCCGGCCCCGTTGCCGCCGACGAACCCGGTCAGCGACCCGGGCGCCACCGTGAAGCTCACGTCGTCGACCGCCCTGACCGCCCCGAACGTGCGGGTCAGCCCTCGAATCTCGAGCACGGCTGCCACCCTTTCCCTCGTGTGGTCTGCTCTGCTTGCCACTCCCACGCTAGGCACCCGGCGACGACGGCGGATCCGCCGCAGGGCGGAGATCCGGGTGGAGGTCAGACCAGCCCGGCCTCATGCGCCAGGACGACGGCCTGGACCCGGTCGCGCAGCTGCAGCTTGGCCAGGCAGCTCGAGACGTGGGTCTTGACCGTCGCCTCACCGACGAACAGCCGCTTGGCGATCTCGGCGTTGCTGAGGCCACCGGCCACCAGCAGGAGCACCTCGTGCTCGCGCTGGGTCAGCATCGCGAGCTCACGCTCGTGCCGCCGGTATGCCGGTGACGCACCGGGGCGCTCGGCCGCCCGTCCGGGCGGAGCCGGCTCACCGGCATACGGGGTCGGGGGGGTGCGCGACCCGGTCATCTGCTCGATGACCCGGCGGGTGACCTCCGGCGCGAGGAGGGCGTAGCCGTTGCCGACGACCCGAACCGCCTCGACGAGGCGTTCGGGCTCGCAGTTCTTGAGGAGGAATCCGCTCGCGCCGGCGCGCAGGGCGTCGACGAGGTAGTCGTCGCGGTCGAAGGTCGTGAGGATGATGACCTTGCCGAGGTCGCGGGCGACGATCTCGCGGGTGGCCTCGATGCCGTCCATGACGGGCATCTGGACGTCCATGAGGACGAGGTCGGGACGCAGCCGCTCGACGACCTCGATCGCGGCGCGGCCGTCGCTCGCCTCGCCGACGACCTCGATGTCGGGCTCGACCGACAGGATCATCGAGAAGCCGGACCGGACCAGCAGCTGGTCGTCGACGACGACGACCCGCCACCTGCGCCCGGCATCAGGACCGCTCTCGAGGCCGGTCTGCGGCCCCGGCTCAGCCACGGGTGCCCCCGGTCAAGGGCAGCCGGACCCGGACGCGGAAGCCGCCGGTGACGCGTGGCCCGATCTCGAGGATCCCGTCGAGCGAGGCGACCCGCTCGCGCATGCCCAGCAGCCCGAGGCCCGTGCCCGACGTGCCGGTGCGCGGCCGCCCGTCGTCGAGCACCTCGACCTCGGCGAAGCCGCCACGGGCACCACGGGTCTCGACCCGCAGGACCACGCCCGCCCTGGACGCCGTGGAGTGGCGCCGGACGTTGTTGAGCGCTTCCTGGACGGTGCGGTAGAGGGTCAGTGCGGCCGCCGGGCTCACCCGCTCGACGGCACCCGGCGCGTCCTCGACGGCCGCATAGCTCACGGAGAACTCGGGCGCCTCGAACTGGTCGACGAGCTCGGGGATCCCCGCGAGCCCGGGCTCCGGTGACCGGTCCGCGCCGGTGTGGCCCTCGTCCTCACCGTGACGCAGGGTGCCCAGCAGGGCGCGCATCTCGGTGACGGCCTGGCGCGCCGACCCCTCGACCGAGGTGAGCGCCGTCGACGCCGCCGCGGGGTCGACGGCGAGGACCCGGCGGGCCGCGCCGGCCTGCACTCCCATGACGGAGACGTGGTGCGCGACGACGTCGTGCAGCTCGCGGGCGATGCGCAGGCGCTCCTGGACGACGGCGTGCTCCCGCAGCTCGGTCGCCTGGGTGGAGAGGGTTTCGGCCTGCTCCGCGAGCCGAGCCCGCTGGCGCGCAGCGCGCCATGCCGCCTGGCCCCCGAGGACGGCGCCGCCGAAGTAGAGGATGTTGACGAGGGTGAGGTAGGTGACGGTGGCGGCGATGGGGCTGAACAGCCCCTTGGTCTCGGGGTGGTCCTTCAGCGACGAGATGATCTCGTCGATGGCGCTGCCGAGAGCGAACTGCCAGATGAGCCAGCCGAACATCAGCACGAGAACGGCGCCGACGACGACGAGCACCTGCCGCCGGTCACGCGCCCACGCCATGGCGCTGTAGAGGGTGAAGAAGTAGAGCACCTGCACCGAGAGCTGGGTCGTCACGTCGGGCATGACGACGCCGACGACGAAGAAGACGAGCGAGCTCACGGCGACCACGATGACGGGCTGCCGCCGCCTGAAGGCGATCGGCGCCGCCGTGGCTGCGAGCGCGACGTACTGGGCCCACGGAGCATGGTTGACGCCGAGGGCGCCGGCGCTGCGGGCCAGCTCGAGGCCGAACGCGGAGAGCAGGAGCAGGACGACGGCGAGGGTGGCGTCGACCCGGGTCGCGCCAGGAGCAGGGACGCGGACCCATTCGTCGTCAAGGGCGAAGAAGGCGCTGGCGCGCTCCCGTATGCCGCTGCCGCTCACTCCGTCAGCCTATTGACCGGTGCGCGTCGGCGCCTCCCCCTCACGGTGGAGGCGTCCCTCGCAAGGCGGGGAGAGGTCAGGCTCCGACCGGCGAGAGGACGTCGAGCCCGAGGAAGGGACGCAACGCCTGGGGCACGACGACCGACCCGTCGGCCTGCTGGTGGTTCTCGAGGATGGCCACGATCCACCGCGTCGTGGCGAGAGTGCCGTTGAGGGTGGCGACGGTGCGCGTCCCCGGCCCGTCGGGGTCGCGCTCGCGCACCCCGAGC
The DNA here is from genome assembly GCA_038237075.1 of Actinomycetales bacterium. GTDB lineage: Bacteria > Actinomycetota > Actinomycetes > Actinomycetales > Dermatophilaceae > Lapillicoccus. The sequence goes on along the minus strand of JBBRZC010000029.1, from coordinate 10,640 downwards.
CGCCGGGCCTGGAAGGTCGTACAGTTCGACGTCGACGTCAGCTCGCGGTAGCGCCCCTGGGTGGGCACCCAGGCCTCGCAGTCGAACTTGCGCGCGGCAGGGCCGCCGAGGTCGCCGGCGGCGGTGTCGATGATGCGGTAGGGCAGCTCGACCTTGGCGAGCATGTCCTGCTCCCACTGGAGGATCCGCTCGTGCTCTGCCTCGGCCTCCTCGGCGCGGCAGTACGAGAACATCTCCACCTTCTGGAACTGGTGGACGCGGATGATGCCGCGGGTGTCCTTGCCGTGCGATCCCGCCTCGCGGCGGTAGCAGGCCGACCACCCGGCATACCGCTTGGGCCCGTCGGCGAGGTCGATGATCTCGTCGGCGTGGTAGCCGGCGAGGGCGACCTCCGACGTGCCGGTGAGGTAGAGGTCGTCGGCCTCGAGACGGTAGACCTCGTCGGCGTGCGCGTCGAGGAAGCCGGCGCCGGCCATGACGTCCGCGCGGACCAGGGTCGGGGTGATCATCGGCGTGAAGCCGGCCTCGACGGCCTGGGCGACGGCCATGCTCAGCAGCGCCAGCTCGAGGCGGGCGCCAACTCCGGTGAGGAAGTAGAAGCGGGCGCCCGCGACCTTGGCGCCGCGCTCCATGTCGATCGCGCCGAGCCGCTCGCCGAGGGCCAGGTGGTCGAGTGGCTCGAAGCCGTCGGCGGTGAAGTCGCGCGGGGTCCCGACGATCTCGCGGACGACGTAGTCGTCCTCGCCGCCGGTGGGCACGCCGTCGATGATGACGTTGCCGACGCGGCGCAGGAGCGAGTCGAGCTCGGCCGCCGCGGCGTCGGCGGCCGACTCGAGCTCCTTGACCCGGGCGGCGGTGTCCTTGACCTGCGCGACGAGGGCGGCCTTCTCCGCACCGGCGGCGCGGGCGACGCGCTTGCCGAACGACTTCTGCTCGGCCCGCAGCGCCTCGTACTCGGTGAGCGAGGACCGGCGGCGCTCGTCCGCCGCGAGGACCGCGTCGACGACCCCGGGGTCCTCGCCGCGGGCCCGCTGCGAGGCGCGCACGACGTCCGGCGCCTCGCGCACGAGCTTGATGTCGATCATCGGCTCAGCCTATCGGCGGCCCTTCGAGGATGGCTCTCAAGCAGCCTCGGCCGGGTGTCGGCGGTAGCGCTTTCGGGCGGCTTCGCCGGAGGTGCCGGACCCCCAAGCGGGCAGGTATGCCGGGCGCGGGACTCGCGCACCCGGCATACCAAGGACCTGTGGCTGGGTCGGTCAGGCGACAGAGACGACCTCGTCGTAGTCGAGGCGCGGCAGCCGATCCATCCACGCGCTCTCCGCGGGGTGCCCGATGTTGATGACGACGAGGGTGCGGTGCCGGCCGTCGGGGAAGAACTCCGCGTCCACGCCGGCCGCGTCGAACCCGGTCATCGGTCCGGCAGCGAGCCCGGCCGCGCGGATGCCGATGATGACGTAGGCGGTCTGGAGCAACGCGTTGAGCCTGGCGTTCTGCTCGCGGCCGCTCTCGTCGGCGCTGAAGAGATCGCGCGCGCCGGGGAAGTGCGGGAAGACCTTGGGCAGCTCGTCGTGGAAGTCGACGTCAGCGGCGAGGATCGCGACGAGCGGTGCCGTCGAGGTCTTGGCCCTGTTGCCGTCGCTCATGTGCTCGACGAGCCGGCCGCGAGCGTCGGGGGTGCGGACGAGGACCATCCGCAGGGGCTGGTTGTTCATCGACGTCGGGGCCCACTTGACAAGGTCGTAGATCGCCCGGAACTGCCCGTCCGAGACCGGCTCGTCGGTGAAGGCGTTCGCGGTCCGCGCCGCACGGAAGAGGAGGTCCTGGGCGTCCTTGGCGAGCTCGAGCACCCCGGCGTCGGGCGCGTCCGGCCGGGTCGAGTCGTCGAGGAGGCCGGAGGAGGCAACGTGGGAGGATGTCATGACCGTTGAACCGTCAACCATCGGCGGGCATTCCCCTCGGATGTCGCCGCGCCGCGGTCAGCCGGTGACGTCCCACACATGGTGGAAGAGGTCGTGCAGGAAGTAGCGGCCGAGCGACTCCACGGTGAACTGTGACCCGTTGCTCCGCGTCCCGGTCCGGCTCCACTCGTCGTCGCGGACGCGGGTGAACGCGAGCGCAGCGCCCTCACCTGCCGCGGTGACCTCGGCGGCGACCTGCTGCGGGTCCTGGGCCCAGTAGCGCTGCTCGCGGGCCGTGGCGTCCTGGTCCCAGTTCGCGAAGCGCGGCGCCGGCTCGCGCCGCATCAGCTCCACGCGCTCGGTAAAGACCCGGCAGACGTCGCGCACGTGGCAGGCGTACTCCAGCGCCGACCACGTCGTCGTAGTCGCGCGGGTGGCGGCGCGAGGCCGCTCGAGCACGTCGGGAAAGCGCGAGCAGGCGTCGCGGATCAGCGCCGGGAAGGCCATCGGGTCGAGCCCCGCGACGTCGAGCCCGCACTCGGGGCACGACTGCCCGAGCACCCACGTCCAGTCCTTGTCGTCGTCGGGGACTGGCGCCGGGACGGGGGTCGGGGTCACCCGCTCAGGCTAGCCGCGGCCCACCACGGACGGACCCCAAAGCCGCTGCTTCCCAGAGGCGGCGAACGCTGCTCGTCCGCGCGCACGGGTATCGTGCGCCCAGCCGTCCAAGCTGGCTCGCCGCGTCACCTCGGTGACTGGAGGACCTCGATCGTGCAGGTGGGACCGGTTGCGCGGGCGAGGCGACGGTCGCCGGTGAGCAGGGTCGCCTCGAGCGCTTCGGCCAAGGCGACGTAGGCGGCGTCATAGGGCGTGACGTGCTCGCGTAGCTCCCAGCATCGAGGCAGGAGCAGGGCATGGGGTGAGCGGCGCAGGGGCATCGACATCAGGTCCGTCAGCGCAAGGTGCGCGCGGCGAGTGTCGAGGCGACCTGCTCGGTGCTGGCGTCGGAGGACGCACGTCACTTCGAGGTCGATCAGCTCTGGCGCCGCGAGGGTCTCTCCCCGCAGTCTGGCCCGGGCGAAGTCCCCGTCCCGACTGTCGTCCCCCAGGGCGACGGCCAGGATGCTGGCGTCAACGACGAGCACGATCCGCCCGGAGAGTCGTGACGGCATCAGCCAGAGCGATCGAGCCTCCAGCCCGATTACCGGCTCGGTCGAGCACTTCCTCGAGGGTGGGTTGGCTGGCCTCGGCGATGAGGCGCGCCCGGAGGTACTCCTGCAGCGACTGGTGCGCTGCGGCCGCGCGCTGCCGCAGCACCGCGTGAGTCTCCTCGGGCACATCCTTGATCTGCACACTGGTCATGGCGCCATTATGGCGCCGCAAGCGCTGAACGACAAGTATGCGTCGGGAGGCGCCGCTGCTCCCGAGCGGCTACCGATACCGTCGACCCGTGCTCGACAACCTGGCCCCGTGGGCGGCCGCCGTCATGGTGGCCGTCGCCTTCCTCGCCGCCGTCGGCCTCGGCCTCATCATCGCGCGCCAGCGTGCGGGTTCGGACCCGGGCCGGGTGGCGGGGCGGCGGAACCGCCCGCACCGTGACACGTTTCGCCCCGATGGCGACGACCCCGAGCCGGAGCCGCTCAAGCGGGCCGCCGTCATCGTCAACCCGACGAAGTTCGGCGACCTCGAGGCGGTTCGGCGCCGGATCACCGACACCTGCTTCGAGCTCGGCTGGGGGGAGCCGATCTGGCTCGAGACCACCGCCGCGCAGCCAGGAACGCAGCAGGCGCTCCGGGCCGTCGAGGACGGCGCCGTCGTCGTCTGCCCGCTCGGCGGGGACGGGACCGTCCGGGCCGTCGCCGCGGCGGTGGTCGGCACCGAGACCCCGCTCGGCCTCCTGCCCGGCGGCACCGGCAACCTGCTCGCCCGCAACCTCGACCTGCCGCTCGACTCCATCGACCGAGCCCTGCGAGTCGCTCTCACCGGCCAGAACAAGCGGGTCGACGTCGGTCGGCTCACCGTCAGGCGTTCGTCACACGACGAGCATCCGGAGGAGCACATCTTCCTCGTCATGGCCGGGCTGGGCTTCGACGCCGCGATCATGGCGGGGGCGGCCGAGGCGCTCAAGGCCAAGGTGGGCTCCGCGGCATACGTCGTCTCGGGGTTCCGCAACCTCGCCGGCCCGCAGTTCAAGGTGAAGGTGAAGTTCGACGGGGAGATGGAGTTCACCCGCCGCACGCGCACCGTGGTCATCGGCAACTGCGGCCGGATCCTCGGGGGCCTCGTCCTCATGCCCGCGGCGCGGATCGACGACGGCGCCCTCGACACCGTGCTGCTCTCGCCCAAGGGCGTCGTGGGCTGGGTCAGCGTCGCGGGCCGCGTCCTCAGCCGCCGCCACCAGGGGCACGCGATGATCGACCGGCACACCGGCCGGGAGGTCCGGGTCCGGGCCGACCGGCCCCAGGAGGTCCAGATCGACGGCGACACCATCGGGGCCGCCCTGGGCATGGCCGCCACGGTCGACCCGCTGGCGCTCACGGTGCGGGTCGGCCCGGCCTCCTGAGCCGGCTCGGGCGTCCGAGCCGGCTCAGGACACCGCCGGCGGAGGCGGCACGAAGGTATACCGGGTGGTCACCTCGGGGAAGAGGCTGCCGCCCCAGCGGCCGCCGGGCTGCACCCCGGGCGGGCAGGCGAAGACAGCCGACCCGGTGTGCTCGATGTACTCGTTGAGACGGTCCTTCGCGGCCAGGGCGCGCTGCATCGGCACGAACTGGGCGCCGGGGTCGCGCATGAAGGCGAGGAAGAACAAGCCGGCGTCGAGGTGGCCTGCCCCGTCGGCGCCGTCGGTGAAGGTGTAGCCACGGCGCAGGATCCGCACTCCGTCGAGGTGGTGCGCCGACGCCAGCGCGATGTGCGAGTCCACGGGGACCGCCGGATGGCCGCTCGGTGCCCGCGCCTCGAAGTTGACCTTGTCGAACTCGCGGACCTGGCCCAGCGCGGCGCCGGTCAGCTTGTTGCGTCCGAAGGTCTCCTCCTGGTCCTGCAGGCTCGCGACGTCCCAGATCTCGAGAAGCATCCGGATCCGCCGGGCAACGAGGTAGCTGCCGCCGACCATCCAGGACGCCGAGTCGGGCACGTCTGGGGCACCCACCCAGACATGCTCGTCGAACAGTGCCGGGTCCTCGAGCTTGAGGTTGTTCGTCCCGTCCTTGAACCCGAAGAGGTTGCGCGGCGTCGCCTGCTCGGTGCTCGTCGACGAGGTGCGCCCGAAGCCGAGCTGCGACCAGCGCACCCGCACGACGCCCGCCCCCATCCGCACCAGGTTGCGCACGGCGTGTACGGCGACCTGGGGGTCGGTCGCGCACGCCTGGATGCCGATGTCGCCGCCGCAGCGGGCGGGGTCGAGCCGGTCACCGGTGAAGGGGGGCAGCTCGCGAAGTGCGGGCGGCCGCTGCGCGGCGAGGCCGAAGCGGTCGTCGAACATCGAGGGTCCGAAGCCCATGGTCAGGGTGAGGTTGGAGGCGGGAAGGCCGTATGCCTCACCGGTGTCCTGGGGGACGGCCTTGGGCCCGACTCCGGCCACCCCTCCGAGGACGGTCTCGACACCGGCGGCCATCCGCTCCGCCGCCTGGGTCCAGCGGTCGAGCAGGTCGACGAGGACCGCCCGGTCCTTGGTCACGACGTCGAGCGCGACGAAGTGGACCCGGTCCTGGGCGGGGGTCTCGATGCCGGCCTGGTGCGGGCCGTGGAAGGGGACCGGCTCGTCCGGGGACAGCCGACCAGCCTTGGGCGTAGCCCTCGCGGCGGTTGGGGCCGACCGACTGAAGGGACCCTCGGGGTCGAGCCGGGCCACGGCATAACCGCCAGCCACGCCGGCCAGTGCGGCACCGGCGGAGGCCCCGAGCAGGCTGCGCCGGCTCAGCGGGCCACCTCTGGTGCCGGGGGACGACGGGGGGCTGGGCTGGCTCATCGCGTCGCTACCACCCTGGGACCGTCGGCGACGCGGTCGGAGCGGGCGCCGAGCACAGACAGGTCGACGCCCTGGACAGCGTCCATGGAACCTTCACTGTAAGGCGCGGACGGGCTTCCCTACTCGGGTTTGCCGAGTTCCGCGGCTCCCAAGCAGTCGGGCGGCTACTTGGTGATGGTGAAAGGCGCCCGTATGCCGTCGCCGGTCATGGCGGGCTTGCAGGCCGTCGTGATGGTGCCCGCCTCGGTGACCTCGACCTTGAGCTCACGGGACAGCCCGGGGGAGACGTCCTCGACCTCGCCGAGGATGCGGTCGCCGGGGCCGTAGACGTAGAACTCGTTGACCTTGCTGCCGGCGTTTCGCACCTGGAAGGTCACCGTGCCGACGGGGGCCGTCGTGGCCGAGAGGGTGCACGCATCGTCGGTGGCCTTGACCTCGATGCCGCTCGCCCGGGCGGACCCGGTGGCCGACCCGGCGGCCGATGCGGTGGCCGGCCCCGATGCGGTGGTGGTGGCCTGGCCGCAGGCGGACAGCCCGAGGACGCCGGATGCGGCGAGCAGCGCAGTGGCCGCGAGCGTGGGACGGGGGCGGCGGTGGAAGGGCATGCGGGATCTCCTGTGCGGGTTGGGGCTGTGCAAGCGAGGTGCTGGCGTGGGACGTGGTGCAGCCCGAGTGCGCCGTGACCGGACGACGGTCAGGCGGCGACGTTCTTCCGGGCGGGCTCTGTGGTCGAGCCGGTCGTCGGCGCGGCCCGGCCCGGCGCGCGCTGCGGACGCAGGAAGAGGGTGAGGACGGCTCCGACGTAGAGGACCCAGGCGACGGCCTGCAGGAGCGTCGTCTGCGGGCTGAAGTTGAAGATCCCCTTGAGCAGCGCGGCATACCAGGAGCCCGGGTTGATGACGCTGCTCACGTCGAAGGCCAGGGTGCGCAGCCCCGGCAGGACGCCGGCCTCCTGAAGGTCGTGCAGTCCGTAGGCGAGGATGCCACCGGCGACGACGACGAGGAAGATGCCGGTCCAGCGGAAGAACGCGGCGAGGTTGATCTTCACGGCGCCCTTGTAGATGGCGACGCCGAGCAGGATCGCCGCGCCGAGCCCGATGACCCAGCCGACGAGCGGCTGGCTGTTGCCCTGGCCTGCGGCCTGGGTGGTGGCGTAGAAGAAGATCGCCGTCTCCAGGCCCTCGCGGCCGACGCCGAGGAAGCCGACGAGCGCGACCGCGAGCGGACCGAGGTCGAGAGCCCGGTCGAGCCGGCCCTTGAGCTCGCCCGAGATGGTCCGGGCCGCCGAGCGCATCCAGAACACCATGCCGGTGACGAAGACGACCGCGAGGATCGACGCGCCGCCCCCGATGAGCTCCTGCTGCTGGAAGGAGAGCTCGCGGGTGCCGAAGGTGAGCAGCGCGCCGAGCGCGACGGAGAGGACGACCGCGACCGCGACCCCGCTCCAGACGAACTTCAGCGCCCACCGCCGCTCGGTCTTGACGAGGAAGGCGACGAGGATCACGACGACCAGGGCGGCCTCGAGCCCCTCCCGCAGGCCGATCAGGGCGTTGCTGACGATCACGAGAGCTCCTCGGGGAACGGCGGCTTCGGTCGGGACCACGACGCCAGGGAACGGGCAAGGTGGCGGTGCGAGGTCCTGATCCCATCAAAGCATAGGTAAGCCTCACCTAACAAGTTGAGGGAACGTGTTCACCAGACGGGGTCCCGAGCACTGCGCCGCCAGATCGATTCAGCCGCGCCCGCTCACCCGCGCAGCCGGTCGAGCCAGGCCCGTGCGTCGGCGAAGTCCGCGTCCCGAGTCCCGACCCGCTGCTCGGACGGGCGGCCGTCGGCCCGGGGGTACGAGCCGAGGTAGCGGACCTGCGCGCAGACCCGCCGCAGACCCATGAGCGTCTCGGCCACCCGCGTGTCGGCCACGTGCCCCTCGGCGTCGATGGAGAAGCAGTAGGACCCCATCGCGTCACCGGTCGGCCGGGACTCGAGCCGGGTCATGTTGACCCCCCGGACCGCGAACTGCTCGAGCAGCTCGAGCAGGCCCCCTGCGTGGTCCTCGCGCTGGTAGAGCACGAGCGTCGTCTTGTCCGCGCCGGTCGGCTCCGGGGTCTGCCCCGGCCGGGCGACGAGGACGAACCGGGTCACCGCACGAGGGTTGTCGCCGATATCGGTGGCGATGACCTCGAGCCCGTGGTTCGAGGCGGCGACGGGCGCGCAGACTGCGGCCTGGTAGGACGGCGGCGGCTCCTCGACGCGGATGTCGAGCCCGGCGGCGGCCGCCGCCGTCGACAGCGTTGGCACGTATGCCGCGTCGGCGAGGTTCGCGTCCATCCAGCCGCGGACCTGGGCCCAGGCGTGGGAGTGGGTGCCGACGGCGCGAACCGAGCCCAACGGCATACCGGGTCGGGCGGCGAGCACGAAGGTGACGGGCACGAGCACCTCGCCGACGATGAGGAGCTCGTCGCCCGCCGACAGCGCGTCGAGGGTGGCGCTCACCCCGCCCTCGACGGAGTTCTCGATGGGCACCATCGCCGCGTCGAGACTGCCGGCGCGCAGGGCCGCGAGCGCGGACCCGACCGACCCGTAGGCCACGTGGTCGGACCCGGCCGAGCCCGGCCAGTCGTTGAGGGCCATCTCGCAGAAGGTGCCCTGCGGCCCGAGGTAGCCGTGCCGTGCCGTCATTGCGCGCTCCGTCGTGGGTCTGTCAGCTCGGGTGTGGGTCTTCTGGGGAGGGTATTCCCTGCTGCAGCGCAGGTCGCGGGGTCTTGCCACGGTCGGGAAGGGCCCTGAACGACCGCCAGTACGCTGAGTCCGGTGACGCGGCGGCAGGTGGTGCGGGCGCGTGGCGCGGCGTGCCTCCTGTTCCTGACCGTATTCGTCGGGGGCGCGGTGCCAAGGAGCGTCGCAGCCGAGCCCGACTCCTTCGCCGGGCTCCCCTCCCCCGCAAGGCCCGTCGGCCCGCTCGTCGTCGTCGGGGCAGCCGGGCTCGGGCCACAGGACGTCGACGCTGCCCGGACGCCGAACCTGTGGGCCCTGCTGCGCGACGGGTCCTCGGCCGCTCTCAACGTCACCGCCGTCCACGGGAGCACCTGCCCCCTCGACGGGTGGCTGACCCTCTCGGCCGGGAACCGGGCCAGCCAGCCCGACGACGGCACCCCCGCCCCGCCCTGCGGCCCGCTCCCCCCGGTGCAGGGCGGGGTCGTCACCGGCTGGGAGGTGCTGGCGGCCGCCGCCGACCGCCGGCCCTACGGCTCCAAGCTCGGAACGCTGGCGCAGTCGCTCGCGGGCGCCGGCCGGTGCCTCTCGGCGACCGGACCGGGGGCCGCGCTCGGAGCGGCGCTGCCGGGCCGCGGGGCGGTGCCCGGCTACCGGCCGTTCGACCAGCCGACCCTGACCGCCGCCCTCGCGGCCTGCCCGACCTCGCTCGTCGACGTCGGCGCCGTCCGCGACCCCGCCGTCCGCGACCCCGCCGCCCTTGACCCCGCCGTCCGCGACCCCGCCGCCCTTGACCCCGCCGAGGCCGGTCCGGACGACCCGGCCGGTCCGGCCCGCTCGCGCGCGGAGCAGGTCGCGCTCGTCGACGCGCGGGTCGGGCAGGTCGTCGCCGCGGCGCCCGCCGGCGCCGACGTCGTCGTCATCGGTCTCGCCGACTCCGGGACTCGCGCCGGTCTGCGGCTGGCCCTTGCCGCGGGGCCGGGCTTCCCCCCCGGCACCTTGACCTCCGCCTCCACCCGCCAGCCGGGCCTGGTCCAGCTCGCCGACGTCACCGCGACGATCCTCTCCCGCGCGGGGGTGCCCGTCCCCGACGCGGTGAGCGGGTCGCCACTGGAGCGACTGCCCGCCGGGGACGGCCCGGCGACGGTCGAGCGCCGGCACGCCGGCCTCGTCGACGCCGACCTCGCCTCGCAGGCCGTGCAGCCGGTGGTCCTGCCGTTCTTCGTGACCTGGGCGCTGCTCATGCTCGTCGCGCTAGCGGCGCTCGGTGTGATGCGGTGGCGGGGGCTGGGCGGCGTCGGCTTGCGGAGGTCGCTGCGGCGCGGGGTGCGTCAGGGGCTCGTCGTCTTCGCCACCGTGCCAGCGGCGTCGTTCCTCGCCAACACCCTTCCCTGGTGGCGCTTTTCGCGGCCCGCCGTCGGCCTCGTCCTCGCCGTGGCAGCCTGGAGCGCACTCCTCGGTGCGGCTGCACTGGGCGGACCCTGGCGGCGGTCGGTCACCGGCCCGCTCGGAGCCGTGGCAGCGATGACGATGCTCGTCCTCACCGGCGACGTGGTCACCGGGTCGCGGTTGCAGATCTCCGCACTGCTCGGGCTGAACCCGGTGGTGGGCGGCCGCTACTACGGGCTGGGCAACGTCGCCTTCGCGCTGCTGGCCGCCGCGGCATACCTGCTCGCCGTCGCCGTCTCGAGCCGGCTCGTCCACGTGGGACGGCGCCGCCTCGCCGCCCTGTCCGTGGCCCTCGTCGGGGCCGTGGCCGTCGTCGTCGACGCGGCCCCAGCGTGGGGCAGCGACGCCGGCGGCCCTCCGGCCCTCGTGCCGGGGATGGCCGTCCTCGTGCTGGCCGTCCTGCGGGTGCGGCTCGGCTGGGGCCGGGTCGCCCTCGTCGCCGGGGGGACCGTGCTGGTGGTCCTCGCGGTGGCGATCCTCGACTGGCTGCGGCCGGCGTCGTCGCGGACGCACCTCGGCCGGTTCGTCCAGTCGGTCGGCGACGGCAGCGCGGGCGCGGTCGTCAGCCGCAAGCTGGCCCAGAACGTCGACACGCTCCTGCACAGCACCGT
>JBBRZC010000028.1:0-26153 GCA_038237075.1 Actinomycetales bacterium | reverse complement strand
GCACAGTGCGTACTCAGCCCATCAGCGCACCCGCCCAGCGCCAGTCACCCTCCGGCCCGAGGTACTCGACCCGCTCGATGCTCTCCTCCTGAGCGTCGTCGGTGGCCCAGCCCCGGGCGCTCTCGTGGTCGCCGAACTCCGCCGTCGCGACGACCTCCCCCATGCCGTCGAGGAACCGGTAGTTGGTCATTGCCTGCTGGCCCGGTCGGCCGGGTCAGCCGCGCACGACCGGCTGGCCCATGGGCACGCCTGGCCCGCCGGTGGCCTGGCTGGCCGCTCCGTAGAACAGGTACAGGCCGATGGCGGCGAACGCGAACACCACGTAGCCGGCGAGCGTGGACAGCGAGGACGAGCCCTGCGCCGTCCCGACGAGCAGCAGCACCAGGGCGAGGTCGATCAGGGCGAACACTGCGGTGAAGGCCAGCGGCAAACGCAGGGTGGCGAGCGTGAGCACGCCGATGATGAGCAACCACGCCACCAGGAACAGCTCCGTCGTCGACTTCACGGCCGCTGGCGTGAGGGCGAACCAGCCGTGGAAGAGTCCCAGCAGCAGGACGGAGTAGCTGAGCCAGAACGTGGCGAAGACACCGAAGATGCCTGCGACGGCGCTCTGGCCGAGCACGGCGCTCCAGATGCCGGCGATGAACAGCCCGATCGCGGTGGCGGCCACCAGGATCGGCAGCGACGCACCGAGCGCGTCGGCCGGGACCACGCCGACGAGCACCATGCCCAGCGCCAGGGAGCCCACGACGAAGCTGGGCAGCCCGAGGATGCTCGGGTCGCCGGCCATCGGACCAGTAGGCGGCTCAGGTACCGCAGCGGCCTGGAAGTCGGTTCCCCCCAGGAGAACCTCGGTTTCCCCCACTAGACCTGCATCGAGCGTCGTCATGGCGTGCCCCTTTCGTGATGGACTGTCGGAGCAGCGCTGCCGGTGGCGCGGTGCCAGACGCAGTTCTACCGCGCTGCTGCCCTGTGGCTGATCTCACTTTGAGTCAGAGATCACCAGGACGTCGGGGGTGCTCGCCACGACCTGGTGGTGGATCCCGGCTACCGCCAGGAGGCGCAACGTCCGACGCGCAGACAGAGCGGAACGCGATGGGACATCGTGCTGGTCGCGAAAGGGTGACGGTTCGGCTTGGCCTGGCGATGTCAGACCCGGGTGGTTGTCTTTGGGACATGACACTGACACTGCGTGGCTTGCGGGCCGTCATCTACCCAGCGCCGGATCTTGAGGCGGCAAAGCAGTGGTGGACCGCGGCCCTGGGAATCGACCCATACTTCGACCAGCCCTTCTACGTCGGCTACTCGGTGGCCGGCTACGAGCTGGGTCTCCTGCCCGATGCCGATCCCGGTGACGGAGCTGCGACGTACTGGGCCGTCGACGACGTCGCGGCCGCCGTGCACGAGGCGGTTGCCAGAGGTGCCAGTGAGCACACCCCCGTCAGCGATGTCGGCGACGGGATCGTGACCGCCACGGTGCGCACTCCGGGCGGCGCGGTACTCGGCCTGATCGTCAACCCGCATTTCCAGCTGCCCTGACCCGGGCACGACAGCGGTGCCGAACGATGCAGCTTTAGCAGACGTTGCAGGACCTACCCGGGTCGGGCCCAGCATCGCCAATGACTACCTGCGCATCGGCATCACCGAGCCGCAGCAGCTTCGTGAGGCCAGCCCGCAGGAGCTGTTCGATCGGCTCGAGCTGCTCGACGGCCCCACCGACCGCTGCGTCCTCTACATACTCCGCTGCGCACGCTTGCCCGTCGGCACACCCGAGCCGGACCCAGCCCGGCTCGACCGGCGGGCGTGGAAACACGACCGCGACCAGGCGGGCAGACTCGTGACGGAGAAGAAGCCGCGGCGTGGACGACGCATCGGGCCGGGTGGCCGTCCGACCCGGGCTCTCGAGGAGTGGGTCAGTCGGACCAGCGGAAGGTCCGGCTCGCGAGTGCCGTCGCGACGCCGCCCCAGACCAGGAGGACGAGCAGGGGTATGCCGTCGAGCCGCCCCTGCCCGAATGCCTCCCGCAGCCCGTCGGCCAGCGCCGCCGAGGGCAGGGCGGCGGCCACGTGGCTCAGGCCGGCGGGCAGCTCACCGCGGGGGACGACGACCCCTCCGACGACCAACAGCAGGACCCACACGAGGTTCGCCACGGCCAGGACGCCCTCCGCCCGCAGCGTGCCCGCCAGGAGCAGGGCCAGTGCGACGAAGGCCCAGGTGCCGACGAGGAGGAGGAGGACGGCATACGGCAGGCCGGCGAGGCGCGGCTCCCAGCCGAGGGCCAGCCCGACACCGCCGATGACGAGCCACTGGAGGACCTCGACCGCGAGCGTCGCCCCCGCCTTGGCCCACAGCAACCCGTCGCCACCCAGCGGCGTCGTCCCGAGGAGGCGCAGCACCGAGTAGCGCCGGTCGAAGCCGGTCGAGATGGCCTGGGCGGTGAACGCCGCCGAGATGACGCAGAGCGCGAGGATCCCCGGCACGGCCGCGTCGATGCGCCGCCCAGCGCCCAGCGACGGCGTGTGGGTCACCGCCAGCCCGACGAGCGCCCCGAGGGGCAGGACGAGCGAGACGAGCAGCTGCTCGCCGTTGCGCAGCAGCGTGCCGAGCTCGAACCGGGTCTGGGCGAGGACCCGCGCCCGGGCCGGTGCAGGCCCGCGGTCAGGAGTCCCGGCTCTCAAGGCAGGGCCAGTCATCGGCGTGCCGTCCTGGTGAGGTCGAAGTAGACCGTCTCGAGCGAGGCGCTCCCGACGACGTCGGCCACCGACCCCTCGGCGACGGTCCGCCCCTCGCTGACGATGACGAGGTGGTCCGCGAGGCGCTCGGCCTCCTCGAAGGAGTGCGTCGTCACGACGACGGTCGTCCCCTCGCCCCGCAGCTCCTCGAGCAGCTCGTAGACGTCGAGCCGACCATGCGGGTCGAGGCCCGCCGTGGGCTCGTCGAGGAACGCCACCTCCGGGCGGCCGACGAGCGCTGCCGCGAGGGCGAGCCGCTGCTTCTGGCCACCGGACAGCCGCCGGACGGTCGTCCGCGCGAAGCCGTCGATGCCGAGTCGGGAGGCGAGGGCGTCGACGTCGGCGGGCGCGGCATACAGGGCCGCGAGGTGGCGCAGCAGGCGCAGGGGGGTGGTGCCGTTGGGCAGCCCACCGGACTGGAGCATGACGCCGACCCGGGCGCGGTGGCCGGCGGGGGAGCGCCACGGGTCGCGGCCCAGGACCTCGACGGTGCCCCCGTCGGGGCGTTGCAGCCCCACGGCGCACTCGACCGCCGTCGTCTTGCCGGCCCCATTGGGCCCGAGCAGGGCGGTGACCTGCCCCGCTGCGGCGGACCACGTCATCGCGTCGACGGCCAGCGTGCTCCCGAAGCGCCGGGCGAGGCCCTCGACCCGGACGGCAGGAGGGGGCTGGGGCACCCTCGGAGTGTAAGGACGGCTCCGGTCCGGCAGGGTTGCGGTGTCGCTCTGGGACCCTGACTTTGCATGGTGCGGCAATTACGTCACAATGGTGTGGTGTTTATCCCCGGCGAGACTCAGGAGCGGGCGCAGGCTGCCTCGGCGCACCTCTCGGACGCCCAGCCCGACGCTCAACACCTGGAGCAGCGCACCCGCGAGAGGGTGCTCTCCGCCGTCTCCGAGCGGGGTCCGGTGACCGCGGCCGAGGTCGGCCGGCTCCTCGGGGTCACCCCGGCGGCCGTCCGCCGGCACCTCGACGCACTGACCGGTCAGGGCTCCGTCGTCGAGCACGACCCCACCGGCGGCGGGCACCGGGGCCGGGGCCGCCCGGCACGCGCCTACATCGTCTCCGAAGCGGGGCACGAGTCGCTCCCGGCCGACTACCACGGTCTCGCGACGCAGGCCCTGCGCTACCTCGCGACCAACGTCGGCCCCGCGGCCGTCGCCGACTTCGCCCGGCTGCGCGTCGCCGACCTCGAGGCCCGGTATGCCGTGCGGCTCGCTGCCGTGGGCAGCGCTCCGGCCGAGCGCGCCGAGGCCCTCGTCGCCGCCCTCACCGAGGACGGGTTCGCCGCCTCCGCGCGCCCCGTCGGAGCGGACGGCCTGGCCGGCGTCCAGCTCTGCCAGGGCCACTGCCCGGTCAAGCACGTCGCCGAGGAGTTCCCGGCCCTCTGCGACGCCGAGACGGACGCGTTCTCGCGGCTGCTCGGCGTGCACGTCCAGCGCCTCGCGACCCTCGCCGCCGGGCACCACGTCTGCACCACGTTCATCCCCACGCCGCGGCCCCCGGTACGCGGCCCCGCTCTCCCCACGGAAAGGTCCTCGCGATGAGCACCCACATCGAAGAGCTCAACCCCGGTCTGAAGGACCTCGGCCGCTACGAGTACGGCTGGGCCGACTCCGACGTCGCCGGGTCGACCGCGCGCCGGGGCCTCAATGAGGACGTCGTCCGCGACATCTCGGCGCGCAAGAGCGAGCCCCAGTGGATGCTCGACCTGCGGCTGAAGTCCCTCAAGCTGTTCGACCGCAAGCCCATGCCGACCTGGGGCTCCGACCTCACCGGCATCGACTTCCAGAACATCAAGTACTTCGTCAAGTCCACCGAGAAGCAGGCGACCACCTGGGACGAGCTTCCCGCGGACATCAAGAACACCTACGACCGCCTCGGCATCCCCGAGGCGGAGAAGCAGCGCCTCATCGGCGGGGTCGCGGCCCAGTACGAGTCGGAGGTCGTCTACCACCAGATCCGGGCGGACCTCGAGGAGAAGGGGGTCATCTTCGTCGACACCGACACCGGCCTGCGCGAGCACGAGGACCTCTTCAAGGAGTACTTCACCTCGGTGATCCCGGCCGGCGACAACAAGTTCGCCTCGCTCAACACCGCAGTGTGGTCCGGCGGCTCCTTCATCTACGTCCCCCCGGGCGTGCACATCGACATCCCGCTCCAGGCCTACTTCCGGATCAACACCGAGAACATGGGCCAGTTCGAGCGCACCCTGATCATCGCCGACGAGGGCTCCAACGTGCACTACGTCGAGGGCTGCACGGCGCCGATCTACAAGTCCGACTCGCTGCACTCCGCGGTCGTCGAGATCATCGTCAAGAAGAACGCGCGGGTGCGCTACACGACGATCCAGAACTGGTCGAACAACGTCTACAACCTCGTCACCAAGCGGGCCACGTGCGCCGAGGGCGCGACGATGGAGTGGATCGACGGCAACATCGGCTCGAAGGTGACGATGAAGTACCCCGCCGTCTACCTCCTGGGTGAGCACTCCCGGGGCGAGACGCTCTCGATCGCGTTCGCGGGCGAGGGCCAGCACCAGGACGCCGGCGCGAAGATGGTCCACGCCGCCCCGAACACCTCGTCGACGATCGTGTCGAAGTCCGTGGCGCGCGGCGGAGGCCGCACGTCCTACCGCGGCCTCGTCCAGGTCATGGAGGGCGCGACCAACAGCCGGTCGACGGTGCGCTGCGACGCGCTCCTCGTCGACACGATCAGCCGCTCCGACACCTACCCCTACGTCGACGTGCGCGAGGACGACGTGCAGATGGGGCACGAGGCCACGGTCTCCAAGGTCTCGGCGGACCAGCTCTTCTACCTCATGTCTAGGGGGATGACAGAGGAAGAGGCCATGGCCATGATCGTGCGCGGGTTCGTCGAGCCCATCGCGCGCGAGCTGCCCATGGAGTACGCCCTCGAGCTCAACCGCCTCATCGAGCTGCAGATGGAAGGAGCAGTCGGCTGATGCCGCTGTTGGAGAAGTCAGACCCCATGACCTCCGGGTTGCGCCCCGCTCCAGCCGGCCGGGGCCACACCGACTCAGGTGCGACGTTCGTCCCCGACCAGTCGCGGGCCGAGCGCAGGATCTCGTTCGAGGTCGCCGACTTCGGCATGCCGACCGGACGCGAGGAGGAGTGGCGCTTCACCCCGGTGGACCGGCTGAGAGCGCTGTTCGCCGACACGCCCACGGAGGAGGACGCTGCGACGTATGCCGTGTCGGCGCCTGACCCGGTCGTCGTCGGCGTCCTCGCGCCGGGGCAGGCGCCCCGCGGGACGGCTCTCGTGCCCGCCGACCGGGCCGCGGTCGTGGCCAGCGCCAACACCCCCGAGGGCGTGTTCGTCACCGTCCCGGCCGAGGCCGAGCTGACCGAGCCGGTCCGCATCGTCGTCACCGGCACGAGTGGCAGGCGCAGCAACGCCCACCATGTCATCGAGGCGAAGCACCACAGCAAGGCCGTCGTCGTCCTCGACCACGAGGGCTCCGGCGACCACGCCGGCAACGTCGAGGTCGTCGTCGGCGACAGCGCCGACCTGACCGTGGTCTCCATCCAGCGGTGGGCCGACGACGCCCACCACCTCGGGCAGCACGACGCGCTGGTCGGCCGCGACGCGGCATACCGGCACATCGTCGTCAGCCTCGGCGGCGGCGTGGTGCGGATCAACACCAACGTCCGCTACGGCGGGCCGGGCGGGTCGGCGACGCTCCTCGGGGTCTACTTCGCCGACGCGGGCCAGCACCTCGAGCACCGCAGCTTCGTCGACCACAACGCGCCGCACTGTCGCAGCCGGGTCACCTACAAGGGGGCCCTGCAGGGCGACGGCGCCCACACGGTCTGGGTCGGCGACGTCCTCATCCGCGCCGAGGCCGAGGGCACCGAGACCTACGAGCTGAACCGCAACCTCGTCCTCACCGACGGGGCGCGGGCCGACTCCGTCCCCAACCTCGAGATCGAGACCGGCGAGATCGTCGGCGCCGGGCACGCCTCCGCCACAGGGCGGTTCGACGACGAGCAGCTGTTCTACCTCCAGGCCCGCGGCATCCCCGAGGACGAGGCCCGGCGCCTCGTCGTGCGCGGCTTCCTCATCGACATCATCAACCAGATCCCCGTCGCCGACCTGCGCGAGCGGCTCAGCGACGACATCGAGGCGGAGCTGTCCAAGGCCGAGCTGTCCAAGGCCGAGCTGTCCAAGGCGGGCATGTCCAATGCGGGGCTGTCCGAGGCGGCGCCCGCGGGGGCGGCTCGATGAGCGCGCAGGCCAGTCCCGACGTCGACGCGCTCGACGGGTTCACCCTCGTCTGCAAGGTCGGCGACCTCGCCGTCGGGTCGGCCGCGCGGGCCGAGGTCGACGGCGTCATCGTCGCCATGGTCCGTGACGGCGACGGTGGTATTCACGCCCTCGACGACCGGTGCACCCACGCCGACGTGTCGCTCTCGGAGGGCGACGTCGACGGCTGCACCCTCGAGTGCTGGCTCCACGGCTCGCGCTTCGACGTGCGCACCGGCGAGCCCTCCGGTCTCCCGGCGACGGTGCCCGTCGCCGTCTACCCCGTGAAGATCGACGGCGACGACGTCTACGTGCGCGTCGCCCCCCCAACAGAGATGGAGCACTGACCCAGATGACCACACTCGAGATCCGCGACCTGCACGTCACGGTCGACGTCGAGGACGGCACGAAGGAGATCCTGCGGGGCGTCGACCTCACCGTGAGGTCCGGCGAGACGCACGCGATCATGGGCCCCAACGGCTCCGGCAAGTCCACCCTCGCCTACTCGATCGCCGGCCACCCGAAGTACACCGTGACCGGCGGCACCGTCACGCTTGACGGCGAGGACGTCCTCGCGATGACGGTCGACGCCCGCGCCCGAGCCGGCCTGTTCCTCGCGATGCAGTACCCCGTCGAGGTGCCCGGCGTCACCGTCTCGAACTTCCTGCGGACGGCGAAGACCGCCATCGACGGGCAGGCCCCCAAGCTGCGCACCTGGGTCAAGGAGATGACGGGCGCCATGGAGGCGCTGCGCATCGACCCGGCGTTCGCCGAGCGCAACGTCAACGAGGGCTTCTCCGGCGGCGAGAAGAAGCGCCACGAGATCCTCCAGATGGAGCTGCTCCACCCCCGGATCGCGATCCTCGACGAGACCGACTCCGGCCTCGACGTCGACGCCCTCAAGGTCGTCTCCGAGGGCGTCAACCGAGTCAAGGAGGCCAGCAACGTCGGTGTCCTCCTCATCACGCACTACACGCGGATCCTGCGCTACATCGAGCCCGACTTCGTCCACGTCTTCGTCGACGGCAAGATCGTCGAGGAGGGCGGCAAGGAGCTGGCCGACCGGCTCGAGGACGAGGGCTACGACCGCTACCTCGGCGTCGGCGCCCCCGCAACCTCCGTCTGACCGGGAGCGCGATGAGCACCGCACTGCCGTTCACCGATGAGGAGGTGGCCCGGATCCGGGCCGACTTCCCCATCCTGACGCGCACCGTGCGAGACGGAAAGCCGTTGGTATACCTCGACTCCGGGGCCACCTCGCACAAGCCGCGCGTGGTCCTCGACGCCGAGCGTGCGTTCTATGAGCAGCACAACTCGGCCGTCCACCGGGGGGCGCACCAGCTCTCCGAGGAGGGCACCGAGGCCTACGAGTCGGCCCGGGCGACGATCGCCGGGCTCGTGGGCGCCAGTCCCGCAGAGGTGGTGTTCACCAAGAACGCCACCGAGGCGCTCAACCTCGTGGCCTACGCCTTCTCGAACGCCACCCACGGGGGCGCAGGAGGCGTCGGCGCCGACCGGGGCACCGCCCCAGGCACAGTCCGCTCGCGGTTCGCCCTCGCCCCGGGCGACGAGATCCTCGTCACCGAGATGGAGCACCACGCCAACCTCATCCCCTGGCAGGAGCTCGCGAGACGCACCGGCGCCACGTTGCGGTGGGTGCCGATGACGCCGGACGGCAGGCTCGACCTCACCGACCTCGACACGCTGCTCACCGAGCGCACCAGGGTGTTCGCGTTCACTCACGTCTCCAACGTCCTCGGCACGGTCAACCCGGTGCGCGAGCTCGCCGACCGGGCCCACGCCGTCGGCGCCGTGGTCGTCCTCGACGCCTGCCAGTCGGTGCCCCACCTCGCCGTCGACGTCGCGGAGCTGGGGGTCGACCTCCTCGCCTTCAGCGGACACAAGCTCTTCGGGCCGCTCGGCATCGGGGTGCTCTGGGGGCGTCCCGAGCTGCTCGACGAGATGCCCGTCTTCCTCACCGGCGGCTCGATGATCGAGACCGTCACCATGGAGGGCGCGACCTACGCACCCGTCCCGCAGAAGTTCGAGGCCGGCGTGCCGATGGCCGCCCAGGCCATCGGGCTCGCCGCGGCCGTCGACTACCTCCAGGCGCTCGGCATCGACCGGGTCACCGCCCACGAGCAGCAGCTGAGCGAGCACCTCCTCAAGGGCCTCGCGCAGCGCCCGTGGGTGCGGGTCGTCGGCCCCGCCGACGCCCTCGCCCGCGGCTCGGCGGTCGCCTTCGTCGTCGACGGCGTCCACGCTCACGACGTCGGCCAGGTGCTCGACTCCGAGGGCGTCGCCGTCCGGGTCGGTCACCACTGCGCCTGGCCGCTGCACCGGGCACTCGGGGTCGCGGCCACGACCCGGGCCACGTTCGCGCCATACAACACCCTCGGTGAGGTCGACGTCCTCCTCGCCGCCCTCGACCTGCTGCCGGGCATCTTCGGCACCGCCGAGCGCACCACCGCCGAGCCCACCGCCGCCAAACCCACCACCGCCGAGCCCACCACCGCCGAGCCCACCACCGAAGGGGCGCAGCGCTGATGGACCTCTACCAGGAGCTCATCCTCGAGCACTACAAGCGCCCCCACCGGGCCGGGCTGCGCGAGCCGTTCGACGCCGAGGTGCACCACGTCAACCCGACCTGCGGCGACGAGGTCACCGTGCGCATCGACCTCGACGGCGAGGGCGAGGAAGCGGTGCTGCGCGACGTGTCCTACGACTGCATCGGCTGCTCGATCTCCGTCGCGTCGTCGTCGGTGCTCGCCGAGGAGGTCACCGGCCGCACCGTCGCGCAGGCGCGCACCACCGTTGCCGCGATGCGGTCCATGCTCACCTCCCGCGGCGAGGACCCCGGCGACGAGGGCGTCCTCGGCGACGGGGTCGCCTTCGCCGGCGTGGCGAAGTACCCCGCCCGCGTCAAGTGCGCCCTGCTCGGCTGGGCTGCGCTCACCGACGCACTGGCCCGCGCCGGCGTCGACATCGCCACCCCTGTCCTGAACCCCGCTGCCACCAACACCCCGCCCGCGACCTCCCCGCCTGCCATTGCCACCACCTCGACCGAGAAGGGCTGACCACCATGTCGGACACCCCCGCTGAGACAATGACCGCTGAGACAATGACCGCTGAGACAATGACCGCTGAGACGCTGACCACCGTGCCCAACGTCGCCGACGTCGAAGAGGCCATGCGCGACGTCGTCGACCCCGAGCTGGGCATCAACGTCGTCGACCTCGGCCTCGTCTACGGCATCACCGTCGACTCCCAGTCGCAGGCCGTCCTCGACATGACCCTCACCTCGGCGGCGTGCCCGCTCACCGACGTCATCGAGGACCAGACGCAGCAGGCGCTCGAGGGCCTCGTCACGTCGTTCCGGATCAACTGGGTCTGGATGCCGCCGTGGGGGCCCGACAAGATCACCGACGACGGCCGCGAGCAGCTGCGGGCCCTCGGGTTCAACCTGTGACCGACCGCCGCGGGTGACCACGCGCACCGTCGAGGTCGACCCCGGCCGCCTCGAGCGCTGGGTCACCGGCTTCGGTGAGCGACACGACGGCGCCTCCGTGCAGACGGACGGCGCCGTCGTCGTGTCCGTGCTCGGCGGAGACGGGGCGCGGGCCACCTTCGAGCGGTTCGAGCACGACCCGCTCGGCCTCGTGCTGGTCCGCCGCGGCGGGTATGCCGTCGGGCTGGCCCGTGGGGGAGTGCTCGGCGCGACCAAGGTGGGGACCCGCTACGTCCAGTCGCGGACCGCCGCGGGCGGCTGGTCGCAGCACCGCTTCGCCCGCCGACGCGACAACCAGGCCGACGCGCTGGCCCTCGCCGTCGCCGAGCACGCGGTGCGGGTGCTGCTGGGAGGCGACGAGTCCCCGCGAGCCGGTGCCGACGGCATACCGCGGGGGTTGGTCGTCGGCGGTGACAAGGCCCTCGTCGCGCAGGTGCTCGCGCAGTCGTCGCTGCGCGTGCTGGCCGGCCTGCCGCGGCGCGAGCTCTACGACCTGCCCGACCCGAGGCGCGCGGTGCTCGACGCGGCGCTGCGCCGGGGCCTCGCCGTGCGGGTCACCCTCACCGAGCCCAAGACCGCGCCGGCCTGAGCACACGGGCCCCACCAGTCACACCGGTCACCTCGAGTCCACCGATGCGCGCGCGATCCATGGGATCCCGTTGGCGGCGCGCTCAACGGTGGCAGCGGCAAGGCCTACTCGACGCTCGACGCCGCGAAGGTGTCGCACGAGTTGAGGTCGCCGCTCTGGTAGCCGGTCGTGAACCACTTCTGTCGCGCGGCGCTCGAGCCGTGCGTCCACGTCTCCGGCGTGACCCGGCCCTGGGACGACTTCTGGATCCGGTCGTCGCCGACCGCGGAGGCCGCCGACAGCGCAGACGTGATGTCCGCCTGGGTCACCGGCTTGAGGTAGGCCGTCCCCTTCGCATCCACGGTCTGGGTGGCGTGCTTGACCCACGTGCCGGCAAGGCAGTCGGCCATGAGCTCGACGCGCACCGACCCCGACTGCGCACCCTGGGCGTCCTGCTGGGCGTTGCCGAGCAGGCCGAGGATGTCCTGGATGTGGTGGCCGTACTCGTGGGCCACGACGTACTCCTTGGCGAGCTGCCCGCCGTCGGCGCCGAAGCGCTGCTGGAGCTCTTGGAAGAAGCTCGCGTCGATGTAGACCTGCTTGTCGAGCGGGCAGTAGAACGGTCCGACCTGGTTCGACGCGGTGCCGCACGCCGATCGGGTCTGCCCGGAGTAGAGGACGGTCCGGGCCGCCGTGTACTGCTTGCCGTACTGCGGCAGTGTCTGCGCCCAGTAGGCCTGCACGCTGTTGACGGTGCCGATGACGAGGCACTGGTCGTTCTTGTTGGCGTCGGCGCCGGTCCGGCACGCGGAGAAGTCCTTGGATTGGGTGCCGCCGGCCGAGACCTGCGACGGGTCGAGCGCGCTGCTCTGCCCCGGCTGCTGGACGCCCGGGTCCTGGGTGCCCGAGCTGCCGAGGACGTTGCCGCCGAAGAGAAACATGAGGACGAGCACCACGAGTCCGCCGATGCCGCCGCCGACCTGGATGCCGCCGGGGAAGTTGCCGCCGCCGCCGTACCCGCCCGAACCGCCTCCGCCGCCACCTCCGGTCACCTGTGACGTGTCCAGCTGGACGTTCTCGTTGAAGCTCATCCGGGCCCTCCGTCGGTGCGGGGCGCGGCGGCCCACCTCGGCATCGGTCACACCCTAACGAGTGGGGGTCAGGTGAGGAGCACCGCGTCGGCGTGCAGGGTGGTATGCCGCACGCGCACCTCGACCTCGTCGCCCACCTGCGGTGGGGTGGCCCCCTCGGGGAGGGTGAGCAGGCTGACCTGCATGTGCGGCGGCTCGACGAACCACGCGGCGCGGCCGTCGATCCGGAACGGGGAACGGACCCGGCCGGCGGCCTCGAGGAGGCCCTCCGCCACGGCGATGGCCCGCTGCCTCGGGGTGGACGCGGAGGTCGGGGCCTCCAGGGCGACCCCGTGGGCGGTCCCGCCGCTGACGACGACGAGGTGACCGGCCTTGAGCCGCCGCTGCCGGTAGCCGGCGTGGTCACCGGTGACGACGTGGCGCACGTCGAGGACGTGGGCCCGCACCTGGAGCGCCTCCGGGTCGCCGAGCCACAGGTCCGTCCCGATCCGGGCCCGCAGCTGCCGGTCCGGGTGCGCGGCGCGCAGCGTAGCCAGCTCGCTGGGCGTCAGGTGGGAGACGAACCAGCGCGGCACGTCGAACCGGCTCACCCAGCGTTCGACCTCGTCGACGTACCCGGAGCCGAGGGGCAGGTGCAGCGTCAGCCCGACGAGGTCGGCGTCACCGATGGCGTCGAGGGTCTGCGCCATCCACTCGACGGGGACGCCGTGCCGGTTCATCGAGGTCAAGCCCTCGATGACGACCCGGGGCCGGCCGACCCGGGCGGAGAGGTCGGCGAGGTCGGCGGCATACGTCAGGGTGTGGACGAGCGCCGGTAAGCCGAGGTGCTCGAGCCCACCGTGGATCGAGGGTCGATAGGGCTCCATGACGAGGACCTCGCCGGGGAACCCGGCCAGCGCGCGGGGGGCCTCGGCATACGTCCCGACGGCGATGGTGTCGACGCCGGCCGAGCCGTGGAGGCGCGCGCTCTCGGCCACGAGGAGGTCGAGCCCGAACCCGTAGCCGTTGCCCTTGGCGACGGGCACGATGCCGGGGCTCGCCGCGACGGTGACGGCCAGGTGCTCACGCCACCGGGCGCTGTCGACGTGCAGGACCAGCGGCATCGCTCAGCCCCGCCGTGACATGTAGAGGTCGAAGGCGCGGTAGAGGACCCGGTTGATCGGCAGGTCCCACTCGCCGGCGAGCTCGACCGCCTCGCCGCCGGTCCCGACCTTGAAGCGGATCAGCCCGATGTGGGGGTCTTCAGTGCTGACGGTGTCCGTGATGCCCCGAAGGTCGTAGACCGTGGCGCCGGCCGCGAGCGCGTCCCGCATCATCTGCCACTGGATCGCCGTCGAGCCCTGGACCTCACGCCTGGCCGCAGTCGAGGCGCCGTAGGAGTACCACGTGTGGCCCCCGACGTGCACCCACAGCGTCGCCGCCACGAGCTCGCCCTCCCCGGAGCCTCCGTACCGAGCCAGGTAGAGCCGGATCCGGTCGGGGTCCTCGGCGCGCAGCTCCTCGACCATCCGCTGGAAGTAGGAGAGCGGGCGCGGGACGAAGTGGTCGCGGGCGGCGGTCTCGGCGTAGATCTCGTGGAAGAGCGGCAGGTCGCCGGGGCCGCCACGGGTCACCTCGACGCCGAGCTTGGCGGCCTTCTTGATGTTGCGGCGCCAGAGCTGGTTCATCCCGGCGAGCAGGTCCGCCTCGGTGCGGCCCTCGAGGGGCACCTGGAAGACGAACTGGGGCTGCCCCGTGGAGAACCCGTCCTCGGCGGCGAGGTGCCGGAAGCCGAGCCGGGTCAGGAGGACGCGCACCTTCGCGCCGGCCTCGTGCGCGACGTCGGGCTCGACGGCCGTCAGCGACGTCACCGCGTCATCTGCCATCGCCGCCTTGAGCGTCGCGGCGTGCCACCGGCGGACCGGCACGGGGGGCCCGATCCGCAGGGCGAAGGCGCCCCGCTCCTTGACGTGGTCGCGCAGCGTCCGGAGCACGTCGAGCAGCTCCGGGGCGTCCCAGTGGGTGACGGGGCCCTCGGGCACGTAGGCGAGGTAGCGCCTCAGGCGCGGCAGCTGCCGGTAGAGCACGAGCGCCGTGGCGATGAGCTCCTCACCGGCGAACCACCCGAGGGACTCGCTGCGCCAGTCGTTCTTCAGCCGGCCCCAGGCCGGGGTCTGGAGGAAGCTGCCCGACCTCGCTGCCACGAAGTCGACGTGCTGGGCGGCGTCGATCGGACGCACGGTCACGGGGCGGGTCACGGTCAGCGAGGCTACCCGAGTCGCCCGCCCGGCCCCCCGGCCGCGGTGCCGCGAGCGCGCATTTCGGGGTCGGGGGCCCGGGCTGGCACCATGGAAGGGTCCGCAGTCGGCCGTGACGACGTGCGGTGCCGCGACGTGCGGCATACAAGGAAAGGTCTGTCGTGATTGTCGCCACCGGGGTCGAGCTGCGTGCCGGGTCCCGACTCCTGCTCGAGCAGGCCAGCTTCCGCATCGCCGAGGGCGACCGGATCGGGCTCGTCGGCCGCAACGGCGCCGGCAAGACGAGCCTGACCAAGGTCCTCGCCGGCGAGGCCCAGCCCGCCGCCGGCAGCGCCACCTCGTCGGGCGAGGTCGGCTACCTCGCGCAGGACCCGCGCACCGGCAACCTCGACGTGCTCGCCCGCGACCGGATCCTCTCCGCCCGCGGCCTCGACTCGATCATCCGCAACCTGCGCGAGACCGAGAATCTGATGGCCTCGGAGGACGAGGAGGTCCACGAGAAGGCGATGCGGCGCTACGCGCGGCTCGACGACGAGTTCACCGCCCAGGGAGGGTATGCCGCGGAGTCCGAGGCCGCGAGCATCGCCGCCGCCCTCTCGCTCCAGGAGCGCGTCCTCGGCCAGCCGCTGCGCACCCTCTCCGGAGGCCAGCGCCGCAGGGTCGAGCTGTCGCGGATCCTCTTCTCCGGCGCGCGGACCCTGCTCCTCGACGAGCCGACGAACCACCTCGATGCCGACTCGATCCTCTGGCTGCGTGACTACCTCAAGTCCTACAAGGGCGGCCTCGTCATCATCAGCCACGACGTGGAGATGCTCGACTCCGTCGTCAACCGGGTCTTCCACCTCGACGCCAACCGCGCCGAGATGGACATCTACAACATCGGCTGGAAGCCCTACCTCGCGCAGCGGGAGACCGACGAGCGGCGCCGCAAGCGGGAACGGCAGAACGCCGAGAAGAAGGCCGGCGTGCTCATAGCCCAGGCCGACAAGATGCGGGCCAAGGCGACCAAGGCCGTCGCCGCCCAGAACATGGCCCGGCGCGCCGAGCGGCTCCTCGCGGGCATCGAGGGGGAGCGGGTCCACGACCGGGTGGCGCGGCTGCGCTTCCCCGCCCCTGCGCCCTGCGGCAAGACGCCCCTGCGAGCCACCGGCCTGTCCCGGTCCTACGGCTCGCTCGAGGTGTTCACCGACGTCGACCTCGCCGTCGACCGGGGCTCGCGGGTCGTCGTCCTCGGGCTCAACGGAGCCGGCAAGACGACGCTGCTGCGGATGCTCGCCGGCGTCGACGAGCCCGACACCGGTGAGGTCGAGCCGGGCCACGGGCTCAAGCTCGGCTACTACGCGCAGGAGCACGAGAACCTCGACATCGACCGGACCGTGCTGCAGAACATGAAGTCGGCCGCTCCCGACCTCGGCGAGACCGACGTGCGCAAGACCCTCGGCTCGTTCCTCTTCTCCGGCGACGACGTCGACAAGCCGGCCCGGGTGCTCTCCGGTGGGGAGAAGACGCGGCTCTCGCTCGCGATGCTCGTCGTCTCGTCGGCCAACGTGCTCCTGCTCGACGAGCCGACCAACAACCTCGACCCGGCCTCGCGGGCCGAGATCCTCGGCGCCCTGAAGACCTACAAGGGCGCCGTCGTCCTCGTCACCCACGACGAGGGTGCCGTGGCCGCGCTCGAACCGGAGCGGATCCTCCTGCTGCCCGACGGCGTCGAAGACCTGTGGGGGCCGGACTACATGGACCTCATCTCGCTGGCCTGAGCGTGGGTGGCAGGGTGTCGTCGATGGAGAACCTCACCCGACGCGGCGGTGACCGGTGAGAGCGGTCCGGTACGCGGCATACCGCTCGATGCCGGCGCTCGTCGAGGTGCCGGCACCGACGTGCCCGCCCGGCGGTGTCGTCATCGCCGTGGGCGCCACCGGGGTATGCCGTTCGGACTGGCACGCGTGGCAGGGTCACGACCCCGTCGTGCTCCCGCACATCCCCGGGCACGAGCTCGCCGGGACAGTTGCCGAGGTCGGTGCGGGCGTCACCCGGTGGCGGGTCGGCGACCGGGTCACGGTGCCGTTCGTGTGCGGGTGCGGCGTCTGCGCGTACTGCCTCGCCGGAGACGCGCAGGTCTGCCCCGACCAGACCCAGCCGGGGTTCACCGGTCCGGGCTCGTTCGCGGAGCGCGTTGCGATCCACGCCGCGGACGTCAACCTCGTGGGGCTGCCCGACGCCGTGGGGACGGTCGCGGCCGCCTCGCTGGGGTGCCGCTTCGCCACGGCATACCGGGCCCTCACCGCGCACGGACGCCTCGCCGAGGGCCAGTGGCTCGCGGTGCACGGGTGCGGCGGGGTCGGCCTCTCGGCGGTGATGGTCGGTCTGGCTCTCGGCGCCCGCGTCGTGGCCCTCGACGTGTCGGCGCCGGCCCTGAACCGGGCCCGGGAGCTCGGCGCCGTGGCCGTCCATGCCGGGATGCACCAGGACCCGGCCGCCGTGGTCCGGGAAGTCACGGGGGGCGGGGCGCACGTCTCCGTCGACGCGTTCGGCTCGGCCGCGACGGCGGTCGCCTCGGTGCGGTCGCTGCGCCGGCGCGGGCGGCACGTGCAGGTGGGCCTGCTCTTCGGCGAGGCGGCCCGGCCGCCGCTGCCGATGGACGTCGTCGTCTCCCACGAGCTCGAGCTCTACGGCTCGCACGGGATGGCGGCCCACGAGTACGCGCCGATGCTCGCGATGGTCGCGGCCGGGCGGCTGCGCCCGGATCTGCTCGTCTCGCACGTCATCGGGCTCGACGACGCGGGCGCGGCCCTCGCCGTTCTCGGCGAGCCCGGCTGGACGCCTGGCCTCACCGTCGTCGATCTCACCCGCTGAGCTCGCGGCGACGACCGGGTCGTCGTCGTGATCATGTGACTGCGGCCGCGCCGAGAGTCAGCACTCCTCTGGGTGCTCCGCTCCGCGTCCTACAGTCGACCGGTGACGAACCCGGTGCACCACATCGAGCTCTGGACGGTCGACCTCGCTGCCGTAGAGGTGTCCTTCGACTGGTTGCTCACGTCGCTGGGCTGGACACCGACCATGACGGGGAGTGGCCCCAAGGACGGACGTGGACGCACGAGAGCGGTGCCTCCGTCGTCCTCGAGCAGTCGCCCGACGTCACCGGCGGGCATGACCGCCTGCGGGGAGGCCTCAACCACCTGGCGCTGTGCATCGGCAGTCGCGAGCGGCTCGAGGCCCTCCGGAAGGGGTGCGCTGCCCATGGCTGGTCCGAGCTGTTTGCCGACCGATACCCGCACGCCGGCGGCCCGCAGCACACGGCGCTCCTCATCGAGAATGCCGAGGGCTTCGAGATCGAGGTCGTGGCCGACTGAACAGCCCCTCGGCCCTCGATCGGTGAGTCGCACGGGAACTCATACCGTTCTGGCCTGATTTAGCCTGCCTCTCGCATAACGTCACCCTTCGGCTCACATAATGGACAGTTATGCCGTACGTGCCCGTCGGCGCGCACACTTGACGTCGTGCCCACTCCGTCGACATCCACGACCGACGCCCGCACCGACCCCGGTCGCGCGGCCAGACCGGCTCGGCAGGCGGGCAAGGCGACGGGTGCCTGGGCCGACGGGGACCGCAGCCCGCTGAACCACAACGAGGCGTTCAAGCAGGACGACGACGGGCTCAACGTCCGCCAGCGGATCATCGACACCTACTCGCAGCAGGGGTTCTCGAGCATCTCGGCGGACGACCTGCGCGGCCGGATGCGGTGGTGGGGCCTCTACACCCAGCGCAAGCCCGGCATCGACGGCGGCAAGACCGCGACCCTCGACCCCAGCGAGCTCGACGACGAGTACTTCATGCTCCGCATCCGCGTCGACGGGGGCGCCCTGTCGGGGAAGCAGCTGCGCGCGATCGCGCAGATCAGCACCGAGTTCGGCCGCGACACGGCCGACATCACCGACCGGCAGAACATCCAGCTGCACTGGATCCGGGTCGAGGACGTCCCCGAGATCTGGGACCGGCTCGAGGCCGTCGGCCTCATGACGACCGAGGCCTGCGGCGACACCCCCCGGGTCATCCTCGGTTCGCCGGTCGCCGGCATCGCTGCCGACGAGATCATCGACGGCACGCCGGCGCTCGAGCACATCCGCGAGCACTTCATCGGCTCACCGGAGTTCTCGAACCTGCCACGCAAGTTCAAGACCGCGATCTCCGGCTCGCCGAGCCTCGACGCCGCGCACGAGGCCAACGACATCTCGTTCGTCGGCGTAGTCCACCCCGAGCTCGGGCCCGGTTTCGACCTCTGGGTCGGCGGCGGGCTCTCGACCAACCCGATGTTCGCCCAGCGACTCGGAGCCTGGGTGCCGCTCGACGAGATCCCGGAGGTCTGGGTCGGGGTCGTCTCGATCTTCCGCGACCACGGCTACCGCCGGCTGCGCACCCGCGCCCGGCTGAAGTTCCTCATGGCCGACTGGGGACCCGAGAGGTTCCGCGAGGTGCTCGAGCAGGACTACCTCGGCCGGGCCCTGGTCGACGGGCCGGCGCCCCAGCAGCCATCGGACCATCGCCGCGACCACATCGGCGTGCACGCCCAGAAGGACGGCCTGCGCTGGGTTGGGGTGTCGCCCGTCGGCGGGCGGGTCAGCGGCCGGACGCTCGCCGCGGTCGCCGACCTCGCCGCGACCCACGGCTCTGGGCGGGTCCGGCTCACGACCCACCAGAAGCTCCTCGTCCTCGACGTGCCGCCGGCACGCGTCGGCCCGCTCGCCGCCGGGCTCGAGCGGGTCGGCCTGTCCAGCTCGCCCAGCGAGTTCCGGCGCGGGGTGCTCGCCTGCACGGGGATCGAGTTCTGCAAGCTCGCCCTCGTCGAGACCAAGGCGTTGGCCAAGACGGTCGTCGAGGAGCTCGAGCGGCGGCTGCCCGACTTCGCGGCTCCGCTGACGATCCACGTCAACGGCTGCCCCAACTCGTGTGCCCGCTTCCAGGTCGCCGACATCGGGCTCAAGGGCCTCATCATGGCCGCCGAGTCGGGCGAGAACGTCGAGGGCTTCCAGGTCCACCTCGGTGGCAGCCTCGGCGACGACACCCAGCTCGCCCGCAAGACCCGCCAGCTGCGGGTGACGGCGCTGGACCTGCCCGACTACGTCGAGCGGCTCGCGCGCCGGTTCACCGAGCAGGGCGCTGAGGGGGAGTCGTTCGCCCAGTGGGCCCGTCGGGTCGAGGAGAGCGAGCTGCGATGACCGACGAGTATGCCGTGCCAGCCGGCCCGTCGGCGGGACCCTCGCGCCACGCCGGGAGGGGCCGGAGCGCGACCCCGTTTCACTGCCCGTTCTGCGGCGACGAGGACCTGCGCCCCGTCGAGGACGACGCCTCGGCCTGGTCCTGCCGTTCCTGCGCCCGGGTGTTCACCGTGTCGCTCGTGCGCATCGACCACGCCACCATCCCCGCCAACGCGGGCGCGAGACCACCCCACGACACCGCCGGCGCAGCCACGTCCACCGACGGCACGGCCACAGCAGGAGGAGAGCGATGACCACCACCTCGAGCACTCCACTCGACGAGCGCCGGGCGCTGGCGGCGCAGGGTGCCGCCCTCGTCGGCGAGGTCGGCACGGACGCCGGCCCCG
This sequence comes from Actinomycetales bacterium, assembly GCA_038237075.1. Taxonomy (GTDB): domain Bacteria; phylum Actinomycetota; class Actinomycetes; order Actinomycetales; family Dermatophilaceae; genus Lapillicoccus. Next base: position 6,149 of record JBBRZC010000028.1, on the reverse strand, counting down.
CGGCATACGAGGAGCAGGTCGAGACCGCCCGGGCGGCGCTGCGCTGGGCCGCCGCGACGTTCGGCGCCGACCTTACCGTGGCGAGCTCGATGGGTGACGAGGTGCTTGTCCACCTCGTCGGGACGACGATCCCCGACACCGACGTCTTCTTCATCGACACCGGCTACCACTTCGCTGAGACGCTGGGCACCCGCGACGCCTACGCCCAGATGTTCCCGATCCGGATGCGGACCCTCCTGCCGCTGACGACCGTCGCCGAGCAGGACGCCGAGCACGGGCCGCGGCTGCACGACCGCGACCCCGACCGGTGCTGTGCGATGCGCAAGGTCGAGCCGCTCGAGCGGGCCCTGACCGGCCACCCCGCGTGGGTGACGGGGATGCGCCGCGAGGACGCCCCGACCCGCACTGACATCGGTGTCGTCGGCTGGGACGAGCGACGCGGCATGGTCAAGGTCAACCCGCTCGCCGCCTGGACCGCCGACGACGTCGCCAGGTTCACCGCGGAGGAGGGCGTCTTCGAGAACCCGCTGCGGCACGAGGGCTACGCCTCGATCGGGTGCGCGCCGTGCACCCGGCCGGTGGCCGACGGCGAGGACCGGAGGGCCGGGCGCTGGGCCGGCAGCGCCAAGACCGAGTGCGGGCTGCACACGTGACCACGACGGGGACGCCCACCACCGAGCCGCCCACCACCGAGCCGCCCACCACCGAGCCGCCTAGCACCGAGCCGACGGCCTCCGAGGACGCGCGCGCGCCCGCCGCCCGTGCGGCATACACCCTCGACCACCTGGACCACCTCGAGTCGGAGGCCGTCCACATCTTCCGGGAGGTGGCCGGGGAGTTCGAGAAGCCGGTGATCCTCTTCTCCGGCGGCAAGGACTCGGTGGTCATGCTTCACGTCGCGCTCAAGGCGTTCGCGCCGGGGGCGCCGCCGTTCGCGCTGCTCCACGTCGACACGGGCCACAACTTCCCCGAGGTGCTGACCTACCGCGACGAGACCGTGGAGCGGGTGGGGCTACGGCTCGTCGTCGCCCACGTGCAGGACTACATCGACGACGCGCGGCTGCGTGAACGGCTCGACGGGACGCGCAACCCGCTCCAGACGGTGCCGCTGCTCGACGCCATCGCCGAGCACAAGTTCGACGCCGTCTTCGGCGGCGGCCGCCGCGACGAGGAGAAGGCCCGCGCCAAGGAGCGCGTCTTCAGCCTCCGCGACGCGTTCGGGGCGTGGGACCCGCGCCGCCAGCGGCCCGAGCTGTGGGAGCTCTACAACGGCAGGCACGCGCCGGGCGAGCACGTGCGCGTGTTCCCGCTCTCGAACTGGACCGAGCTCGACATCTGGCGCTACATCGAGCGTGAGGGCATCGAGCTGCCCGACCTCTACTACGCCCACGAGCGGGAGGTCTTCTCCCGCGACGGGATGTGGCTCGCCCCCGGCGACTGGGGCGGCCCGCGTGCCGGGGAGCGGGTCGAGACGCGACGGGTGCGCTACCGCACCGTCGGTGACATGAGCTGCACCGGAGCCGTCGACTCCGACGCGACCGACGTCGCCGGTGTCATCGTCGAGCTCGCCGCCTCGCGGCTCACCGAGCGCGGCGCCACCCGGGCCGACGACCGGCTGTCGGAGGCCGCCATGGAGGACCGCAAGAAGCAGGGATACTTCTGAGATGACGGCCACCGCAGCCTCCGGGCTCGACCCGGTCACGCTCGCGCGGGGGCACGACCTGCTCCGCTTCGCCACGGCCGGCAGCGTCGACGACGGCAAGTCGACCCTCGTCGGGCGGCTGCTCCACGACACGAAGTCGGTTCTCTCCGACCAGCTCGCTGCGGTCGAGCGGGTCAGCCGCGACCGCGGGCTCGATACGACCGACCTCGCGCTGCTCACCGACGGCCTGCGCGCCGAGCGGGAGCAGGGCATCACCATCGACGTCGCCTACCGCTACTTCTCCACCGCGACCCGCTCCTACGTCCTGGCGGACACCCCGGGCCACGTCCAGTACACCCGCAACATGGTGACCGGCGCGTCGACCGCCGAGCTCGCGCTCATCCTCCTCGACGCCCGGCACGGCGTCGTTGAGCAGACCCGCCGGCACCTCGCCGTCACCGGCCTGCTCGGGGTGCGGCACGTCGCACTCGCGGTGAACAAGATGGATCTCGTCGGCTGGGACGAGTCGGTCTACGACCGTCACGTTCGCGAGTTCGTCGCGTTCGCAACCGACTTCGGCGTCGAGGACGTCGTCGCAGTGCCGCTGTCGGCGCTTTTCGGCGACAACGTCGTGGACCGGTCGACCTGCACCCCCTGGTATGCCGGGCCCACCCTCCTCGAGCACCTCGAGTCCGTGCCCGTCGGCATCGACCCGTCGACGCAGCCGATGCGCCTGCCCGTCCAGTACGTCATCCGCCCGGGCTCCGCGGCTCACCCCGACTACCGCGGGTATGCCGGCCGGCTGGCCTCCGGGGTCGTCAGGCCCGGCGAGGAGGTCGTCGTCCTCCCGTCGGGACGCAGGACCACCGTCGCCGGGATCGACCGGTCCGGCCGGCCGGGCGAGCGGCTGCAGCAGGACGTGGCCTTCGCGCCCCAGTCCGTCGTGCTGCGACTGGCCGACGACATCGACGTCTCGCGCGGCGACCTCATCGCCGCCGCCGACGATGCGCCGCGGGTCACGACGTCGGTCACCGGGACCGTCGCCGTCCTCTCGGACCGGCCCCTGCGGGAGCGCGACCGGGTCCTCGTGCGCGTCGGCACCCGCACCGTCCGCGGCCTCGTCGACGCGATCCTGGACCACCTCGATATCACGACGCTGGAGCGTGAAGCCGCTCCGGCAGCGTTGGAGCTCAACGCGATCGGCCGGGTCAGGATCCGTCTCGCCGAGCCGGTGCCCCTGGACGACTACACCCACCTGCGCCGGACCGGGGCGTTCCTCCTCATCGACGACGCCGACGGGACGACGCTGGCAGCCGGGATGGCCGAAGACCCCGGCGACGAGACGCTGGGCTGACCGATGACGACCCCTCGCCGCCTCGACGGCGGCTACCCGGTCACCTTGGACCTCGCCGGCCGGCGCACCCTCGTCGTCGGCGGGGGACCCGTTGCCGCCCGCCGGGCCCGGGGGCTGCTGGCCGCTGACGCCCTCGTCGACGTCGTCGCTCCTCAGCTCCAGGCCGAGCTTCTGACGCTCGTGCGGGGTGGGGAGATCCGTTGGCTGCAGGGCGAGTTCGAGGTGAGCCACCTCGTCGAGCCGGTGCCGGCGTGGTTCGTGCACACGGCGACCGGTGTCGGCGACGTCGACGCGGCGGTGGCCCGGGCGTGCAAGGAACGCGGGGTCTGGTGCGTCCGCGCCGACGACGGCGGGGCCTCCGCTGCGTGGACCCCGGCGGTGGCCCGTGGCCTGCGCGACACCGCGGCCGAGGGCGTCACCGTCGCCGTGACCGGCGGCGGCGACCCCCGGCGTGCGGTCGCGGTGCGGGACGCGATCTCGGCTGCCATGGCGAGTGGCTCCCTCCCCGTACGCCGGGTGCGCCTGCCGATCACTGGTGCGGGAGCCGGTGCGAGCGGCGGGGTCGACGCCGGGACGGCTGCCGCGGTGGCCGAAGGCACCACCGGTCGCGCCGCTCGGGTGGGCCGGGTCTGGCTCGTCGGCGGCGGTCCCGGAGACCCGGGCCTCATCACGGTGCGCGGCCGCGAGGTGCTCGAGCGCGCCGACGTCGTCGTGGCCGACCGCCTCGGTCCCCGGCAGCTCCTGGACGACCTCGACCCCGGCGTCGATGTCATCGACGTCGGCAAGACGCCGGGGCACCACCCGATCAGCCAGGAGCGGATCAACGAGATCCTCGTGGAGCAGGCCCTGCTGGGCCGCGACGTCGTGCGGCTCAAGGGCGGCGACCCGTTCGTCCTCGGGCGCGGAGGCGAGGAGGCCCTGCACTGCGTGGCGCACGGTGTGCCGGTCGAGGTCGTCCCCGGCGTCACCGCTGCGGTCTCCGTGCCCGCGGCGGCCGGGATCCCGGTGACCCACCGCGGGATCACGGCGTCCTTCGTCGTCGCCTCGGCCCACGACGGGGCCACCGCCGCGCTCGACGCGCTGCGCGACGCCCCGGTGACGTCGACCCTGGTTCTCCTCATGGGAGTCACCACGCTGCGCTCGACCGCGGCCAGGCTCGTCGCCGCCGGGCGCAGTCCTCAGACCCCGGTGGCCCTCATCGAGTCGGGGTGGACCGACGACCAGCGCACCACCGTGACGACGCTCGAGAAGGCGGCGGACGTGGCCGAGCAGGAGCACGTCGGGTCGCCGGCCGTCATCGTCGTCGGCGACGTCGTCTCGGTGCGAGCCGAGCTCGGCGACCTGCGCGGCGTCGACGCGGTGGGGGCGGGCTCCGCTGTGGCGGCGAGCGCTCCGGTGGCCCCGTCGCTGGTGCTTCTCGCGCACGGCTCGCCTGACCCCCGTCACGCTGAGGGCGTGGAGAGGGTGGCCGGTCATGTGCGGCGGGCGTGGGCGGGCGCCGTCCGCACGGCATACCTCGACCATCACCCGCCGACCCCTGCGGAGGTCGCCGAGGGCCTGTCGGGAGGGGTGGTCGTGCCGCTCCTGCTCACCACCGCCCACCACGTGCGGGTCGACGTCCCGGCTGCCGCGGCGTCGATGGACGCCGTCGGTCGCGGCGGCTACGTCGTCGCGGGCGCGCTGGGTCCCGACGAGCTGCTGTTCCGCTCCTGCGAGGACCTCCTGGGCGCGGCCGGGTTCGCCCCGGACCCGACCTCGGCCGTGGTCCTCTTCGCCGGCGGATCGTCAGACCGCGAGGCCATCGCGGCCATCGGTGCCGCGGCGCAGGGCCGGACCGGCCGCGGCTGGGGGCCGTGGACCGTCGCGGCCCTCGCCGGGGGTGATTCCGTCGCCACCGTCGCGGCGCGGCTACGCGCCGTCGAGGGCGTGGAGCGGGTCCTCGTCGTGTCATACATGATCGCCGACGGCGTGCTGCGCGACCGGATGGTCGACCAGGTGGCCGAGGCCGGCGCCACGATGGTCCCGGGCACGCTCGGCGACACACCGAGCCTGGCCGCCCTCGTGACGCGCCGCGCCGCCGCGGCCCTCGCAGCGAGCCGGCCTCGTCAGTAGACCGTGGTCAGGTCGGGTGACGCTCCGTGGTCACCGGTCTTGGGGGGTCCAGCTCGGCGAGTCCTGGGGACCAGGCGCTACGCCAAAGGCGGGCCCAGACAGGGCGTCCGCCCGGGTGAGGTCCCTGACCCAGCCGCAGGCCATGCACGTGCTCTGGTAGTTGGCCGCGCCTACCCTGCACACAGGGATGAAGAAGAGGGAGAGCTTCCGGACGGACTCGGTGATCCGGTGCGTGGCGTGCCGGCCGCACCGCTCGCACGTGTCTTCACGCTCGCCGAGCAGGCGAGCGACAACCCGAAGGCCGAACACCAACAGCATCTCGTCTCGCTCTCTCGAGTCCGCGAACCGGTGGCAAGGGTAACCGATGCCCGCATCGTCCAGGTGCGCTCCCGGTCTGCGAAACGCGACCGCCCGTGATCGATCGGCGGTTGCCGTCAAGGGGTATGACGGGTCGACTTTCCGAAGACGGAAAGTCGTCAATGGGGTTGCGGCCGGTCGGCGCTGAACCGCTGGTGCGGGCTCGGGTTGGGGTGGGTTGACTCTTGGGCGCCAGTCCATGCCGGCGCTGGGACCAGGGTCGGCCGGTATGCCGTCCCGCACCACCCATGGGCACGGCGAGGCCGCAGGTCACGCCCGCTGACCTGCGGCCCCCGATGTTGTCAGGCCTACACCGGACCCATCTGGCGGGCGTGAGCTCGTGGAGCATTGGGGACTCAGCCGTTCCCGCGGGCGGTAATGGTCGACAGGTCGCTGCTGACCTCGAACCTGACTTTGGTCCCGGCCTTCGTACCGACGACGTCGTACGAGCCGTCGGGGTCCTTGCGGACCTCGGTGACGGTGACGGCGGAGTCCTTCGCCGTGACGGCGGCCGCGACCTTGGTCTGCTCCGCCCCGGTCACCGCCGTGTCGTTCAGGCCGCCGCGGCCCCCGTGGCCCCCGGGGCCTCCGGTGCGCGCGGTGATGGTCGACAGGTCGCTGCTGACCTCGAACCTGACGTTCGCGCCGGCCTTCGTGCCGGCGACGTGGTAGGAGCCGTCGGGG
>JBBRZC010000027.1:0-27672 GCA_038237075.1 Actinomycetales bacterium | reverse complement strand
GCACATGATGTTACAGCGACACGGCCGGAACGTCACGCGCGAAACGCCGTATTCGCTGGCTACATTCCTCGGCTCACAATCGTGCAACCCTGCAGGTCACCCCGCCAATCCGCCCTCAACGTCGTCGTAACCTCGGACTAGCGGACCCCCGCGGCGGCGGTAGGACCCCGGAAGGACGCCTTGAGCGGCCGACCAGCCGCGCCCTTGCCGCAGCTCGTCGGCGGTCAGGGAGCCGAGGACCGGCGTCACTTCAAAACGTATTCCCGGGGCGCCCCCGAGCGCTCAGGGCCCCTGGCTGCGGCATGGGCCTCCGAGCACTCAGGGGCGCTGATGGTAGATCGTAGCGGCGGCCAACGACAGCGCCACTCGATCCCCGCGGGCTGAATGGAGCTATGACTGGAACCCGGGGTGACGGCGTCCTCATTTGGTATCTCAGTCCAGGATAAATCAACGCACAGCGCTCCTGACCTGCAGGTTTGTCAAGCACAGCAGCACAGCGCACAGGCCTCCCTACTGCGCGACTACCTGGACTGACCGGACCTGAGGGCTGCGCCGCCTGAACCCAGGCGCCGCAGCCCCGGGCTGGTCGGCCGGTCAGTCCTTGCGTCGCAGGCCGAGGCCAGCTGCTACGAGCGCCATGGCCAGCGCACCGATCCCCGCGAGCAGGGGAGTGGCCGCCGCCCCGGCCCCGGCCGACGCCGCGGCTGCGGGCCCTAACTGAACCGTCACTGCCGTCACCGCCGGTGCACCGACCGTGAACGCCAGCTCGCCCGTCTCGGGATGCCCGTCCGCGGCGGTGACCCGCCAGCCCACCGTGTACCGCCGGGAGTGAGGTCCAGGTGCAGCAGGTCCTGGTTGAGGGAGCCTGCGTCTCGCAGCCCCGGTGTGGCGGGGTTTCGCTCACCGAGAACGACCGCAACGCCGCCGGCGAGACCGACGAGGCCCACGAGCCCGAGCGCCGTCGCGCGTCGATACATCGCGCGGGCGTAGGGGGTTCGCGCAGAGGCCTCGGTGCTCATGGGTCGGTCACCCATCGGACCCATGCCACGAGCCGCACGACCGCAGTCCGATGCCTGGCCCGGGCAGGCGCCGCGTCGGTTCGGTGGCGCTGGTGGCTCGGTGGAACTGGTGGTTCAGTTGCGCTGATGGTTCGGTGGCGCTGGTGGTTCAGTGGCCCTTGCCGGGCGGGATGATCGTCGGGTGCGCCTTGGCGTCGGCCTTGGCGTGCTTGTCGGCGCGCTTCTCCTTGAGGGACTTGCCCACCTTCTTCGTGAGGTTCTGTCTGGGTGACTTGTCGGCCATGGCCTGCTCCCTCGCCGGGAGCCTCGAGTGACTCCGCAGGAACGACACTACGCCGGATGGTCGGGCGCGTCTGCACGGCGAGCCGGCGCCGAGACGCCAGCCCGGCTGCACGGCATACCCGCTCGGCGTGTCAGCGTCGGCGGGGAAGGCGGGGAAGGCGGGGAAGGCGGTCGACGGCGCTGTCGATCCAGCGACCGGGCGCCCCGGTGACCCGCGTGAGCGCGCGGCTCCACCAGCGCACGCCGTCCTGGGGGACGAGGAACGCCCGCAGCCGCTGGCGCCAGGGCCGGCTGACCGCCGCCGCCCGGGTGACCCGCCGGATGTCGTCGGAGAGCTCGACCGGCTCCGACCCCGGCCGGGCGTAGCGGGCCCGCTCCAAGGTCGCGACGACGTGCCCCATCGAGGCGTCGGCCTCGTCGTCGAGATAGGCCTCACGGGAGTAGTGGCGGCGCCACTGCCGCAGGGTGCCGCCGCCGGGCGGCGGGGGCAGGCCCAGGTCGCCCAGCCTCGACACGAGCTGGGTCCACTGGGCCTCGGCCAGCTCGGAGCGGGTGCGCGCCATGAGCCGGCGTCGCCGATTCACGAGGCTGGCCGTGAGTGGCAGGACGAAGGTGCCGAGGAAGCCGAGGGCCAGCGCGAGGAGCACAAGGTGGCGACCATCCTGGAGCCACAGCTGCACCCGGGTCGTCAGCGGCAGCGCGTCGGTGGTCGAGCTGGTGGCGTCCTGGACGCCACCGTTGTCACGCGGACCGGCGGTGGCGCTCGCCGTCGCGCCGTCGGCGCCGGCCTCGCGACCACCCGTCGTGCCGGTCGTGGACCCGGTCAGCGGCACCGTGTATGCCGGGGCGGACCCGGTGCGCACCGACGGTGTGGGCTCGAACCGCAGCCAGCCGGCGCCGGGAAAGTAGAGCTCGGGCCAGGCGTGGGCGTCGGCGGACCGCACCGTCCACAGCCCGTTCTCCTGCTGGCCCGGGAGGAAGCCGATCGCCATCCGCGCGGGGATCCCCTTGGCCCGGGCCATCATCACCATGGCGGAGGCGAACTGCACGCAGTAGCCCTGCTTCGTCGTGAGGAAGTGGACCAGGGGGTCGGTGATGGGCACGCCCTTGGCGTCGGTGGTCGGCGGCGCGAGCTCGAGTGAGTAGGTGAAGCCGTTGCCGCGCAGCCAGTTCTGGATCGCGATGGCCGAGGCGTAGGGAGTGCTCGCCCCGGCGGTGACCTTCTCGGTGAGCGGGGCGACGACGGAGACCGAGGCGGGGTCGACCGCCAGGGCGGACCGCACCGCGGGGTCGTCGCGGCCCGACGCGCCGTCGGGGATGCCCGCCTGCAGCTGCTTGGAGGTGACGTTGACCTCCCGGTAGGTGACCGTGTAGCTGTCGGGCCGGGTCGCGACGACGAGGTCGTTGGTACTGGGGTCGGCGCCCCAGGTGGTGTCCCCGAAGTCGGCGCCGACGACGGGTTGCGCGGACGCGACGTGCGGGGCGTCGAGCAGGTTGCGCTCCACGGTCATGGTGCGGTCCTTGACGGCGACGTCAGGTGCGACGAGCGCCACCGCCGTGAGGCGCTGCGCTCTGGGTTGCGCGCCCGGGCGGGTGCGCCACTCGCCCGCGACATAGTCCGAGGTCACGGTCACCCGCAGCGGCGGCGGGGTAGAGGGCGAGGAGGTGCGATAGGCCAGGACCGGGTTGACGGACCCGTCCCGGAGGCTGCGGGTCAGGTCGAGCGTGGAGTTGAAGCCGACCCGACCCCCGCCGCGGCCCACGGCGTCGTCGCTGCGGCCGAGGCCGTCGAGGATGTAGCGGGTCGGCAGGTGAGGGATCAGGGCCGGGAGGGCGACCGCTGCGATGAGCGCCACGACGCCGAGCTGGCGGGCCACGCTGCCGAAACCGCCCAGCGCATCACCCTCGACGTCGAGGTTCGACGTCGGGGTGCGGGGGCTCGCCACGGTGGTCGACCAGCGCCGGACCGACCACTGGCCCTGTCGCGAGACGAGAATGAGCCACAGGGTGGCCGCGACGAGGAAGTAGCCCGGGGCCAGCGACGCGCCGCTGTTGGCGGCAGCGGTGAGGAAGGCGGTGAGCAGGGGCAGCCCGGCTGCGGCGGGGGAGCTGCGGGTCACGGCGAGGTAGTCCACGACGAGGGCCAGCGCGGCCACCGCGCCGACGAGGACGAGCTCGACGCCGCGGGTGCTCGGGACCGGTGCGGCATACCTCTGCATGACGTCGACACAGTCGCGGACGAGCTCGCCGACCCGGGCGATGGCGCTGGGGCCCGGCAGACCCCACCAGAGCCGGTCGCCGGCGAACACGGCGATGACCGTCCAGCCGACGAGGAGCACCTGCCCGAGGACGACGAGGACCCCTCGCGAGGTGAGGCGCCGCAGTCCGATCCCGGTCACGGCGACCGTCAGACAGGCCCAGACCGAGGCCGCCAGCCAGCTCGCGCCCTCGGTGAGGGTGGTCAGCCCGAGGACGGCGGCCACGGTGGCCGCAGCCGCGACGAGGGCGTCACTGGGGCGGGAGGTCATCGGGTCAGCACCCCTCGGGTCGTCAGGGCCACCCAGACGTCGGCGACGGAGTGGCCGGCGGACACCGTCGTCGCGCCCCAGCCGGCCATGTGGAGCAGCTCTGCCAGGGCCTCGGCGCTCCCGGTGGACCGGGCCCGGCCTCCGTCGGCGAAGGTGGCGGTGTCGAGCAGGATGGCCAGCCCGGTGCCGCCGGGCTGGCGCAGCGAGGCGACCTGGCGCATCACCTCCTCGTCGCGGTCCGCGAGGACCGCGACGACGAGGCCTCCGGACGCCGTGACCGGGTGCGCGGCCCGGACCAGGTCGGCGAGCTTGTGGTCAGGGCCGGTCGCCACCTCCGCGAGGAGGTCAAGCGCCCGCTCGGGGTCGGTGCTCACTGCGGCCTGACCGTCGTGCACCGTCTCGGAGCTGATGAGGTGGACGGCGTAGCCGAGGCCGGCGAGGTGTGCCACCACGGAGGCGACCGCGCCGACGGCCCACTCGAACGAGCTGCCGGTGCCGTGGCCGCGGTGCCCCTCGGCACGCGGGTCGAGGAGGACCACCGCGCGGCGCCGGGCCGGTCGGTCCTCCTGGCGCACCATGAGGTCGCCGGTGCGCGCCGTGGCCGGCCAGTGGATGCGGCGCAGGTCGTCGCCGTCGCGATACTCCCGGACCGACTGGTCGTCCTCGCCGTGGAGAGCGACCATGTGCGGGATCTCGCCCTCGGCGCCCACCCCGTTGCCGGGCGGCCGGCCGCCGGTCAACGGGTCGATGCGGGGGAGGACGACGACATCGCTCGCGGTGCCGACCTGGGCGAACCGGGTCGTGAGGCCGAACGGGTCGCGCAGCTGGACGGCTAGCGGCCCGAGCGCGTGCCGGCCGCGCAGGTGGGACCGCACGTCGTACTCCACCTCGCGCCGCTCGCCCGGGGACATCCGCCCGAGGAGGAAGCGGGGCCGGTCGCCCAGGACGTAGTCGAGGCGCTCCTCGGCGAGGAGCAGGGGGGTGCGACGGGTGCCGGTGTTCTCCATGAGGACGCTCACTGTCGCGGTCTGGTCGACGCGGACCCGGCTGGGCACCAGGTGGCGGTCCACCCGCACCGACGCGCGCTGGCGCCGCGCGAGCAGTCCCGTGACGAGTGGCAGGAAGAGCAGGAGGACGCCGACCCGGCTGATGTCGGGGAAGCCGAGGGCCCACCCGGAGGCAGCGAGGGTCACGCCCGCGGCGACGAAGGCGCGGCCGCGCGTCGTGAGGACGTCCTTGAGCCGGCTCACCTTCTCCCTCTCCTCCCCGGTCCGGTCAGCGGCTCGCGGCCGTGACCGGCACCTTGCGGACGATGTCGTGCAGCACGTCCTCGGCGGTGCGCCGCGCCAGCTGCGCCTCGCCCGACAGGATGAGCCGGTGGGCCAGCACGGGCACGGCGACGCTCTGGACGTCGTCCGGCAGCACGTGGTCGCGGCCTTCCAGAGCCGCCACGGCGCGGGAGGCGCGCAGCATGTGCAGGGTCGCGCGGGGGGAGGCCCCGAGGCGCAGGGCGCTGCTGTTGCGGGTGGCGGTGCTGATGTCGACGACGTACTGGCGGATCGCCGGGCTGGCCCAGATGTCGCGGATGACGGTGATGAGCCGGGCGACCGTGGCGGCGTCCGTGACGGGCGTGATCCCGTCGAGGGCCGAGGCGCCCCCGTGCGTCTCGAGCATGGCCACCTCGGCGCTCCGTGAGGGGTAGCCCATCGAGATGCGGGCCATGAACCGGTCGCGCTGCGCCTCGGGGAGGGGGTAGGTGCCCTCCATCTCGATGGGGTTCTGGGTCGCCATGACGATGAACGGTCGGGGCAGCGGGTAGGTCCGTCCGTCGACGGTGACCTGACCCTCCTCCATGCTCTCGAGGAGGGCGGACTGGGTCTTCGGGGAGGCCCGGTTGATCTCGTCACCGACGACGACGTTGGCGAAGATCGCGCCCGGCCGGAACTCGAAGTCGCGCACGTCCTGGTTGAAGACGCTGACCCCGGTGATGTCGCTGGGCAGCAGGTCGGGCGTGAACTGGATCCGGCGGACGGTGCAGTCGATCGAGCGGGCGAGGGCCTTGGCGAGCATCGTCTTCCCCACGCCCGGGACGTCCTCGATGAGGAGGTGCCCCTCGGCGAGCAGGACGGTGATGGCGGTGCGGACCACCTCTGCCTTGCCCTCGATGACGGACGTCATCGAACCGGAGATGTCGCGGACGACCCCGCGCACCTCCTCCAGCGCCTCCGGCGAGCTCAGGGCCCCGCCGTCACCGGTCTGGTCGGTCACCTTGGTCACGCGTCCTCCGGCCCCTCGGTTCGATGTCTCATGATCTTCCCCCACTTCCCCCCACCCGACTAGGGCCGCGGCCCGGGCGCCGCAGCCAGAGCCCATGGTGCGCCGGGCCGACCGACAGCCACGGCCGGACGGAACGCAGCGTATGCCGTGCGGCCGCGACGGCAGGCGGGTTCCGCGAACGCTGCGACGGGCTCCCCGCATCGGCGGCTCCACTTCGCCCCACCGCGCCTGACCTGCGCAAACGGCATACATGGAGGGTGCATCGGTGGTGTCGTTCGTTGACGGTGGGGCAAAGTGGAGTACCGTGGAGCATCACGGAGGACCGTGGGTGCTCGTCGGGTCGGCATGGGAGGTGGGCGGCATGTTCCTCGGCACCCACACGCCCCGGCTCGACGAGAAGGGCCGCCTCTTCCTCCCCGCCAGGTTCCGCGACCGGCTCGCCGATGGCCTCGTCATCACCAAGGGCCAGGAACGGTGCCTCTACGTCTTCCCGGTCGACGAGTTCCAGACGATCGCCGGCGATCTGCAGAAGGGCCCGACCTCGTCGAAGGCGGTCCGTGACTACGTCCGGGTGTTCCTCTCCGGCGCATCTGACGAGGTCCCGGACCGGCAGGGACGGGTCACGATCCCCGCGACGCTGCGCGAGTACGCCGGCCTGACCCGCGAGTGCACGGTCATCGGCACCGGCAACCGGGTCGAGGTCTGGGACACCGCGGCCTGGGACACCTACCTCGCAGCCAGCGAACAGGCCTTCTCGGAGCAGTCCGAGGAGGTCATCCCCGGGCTCTTCTGAGCGCCCCCCGACGACCCTGTGACCACCTGAGATCCGGCCTCCAGCCGCTGGCGTCCCGAGACGACTTCCCCCGTCCCGGGCCGGCAGGGAGAGACAACCCGCAGCGGATGGGGACCAGATCCCGGGAACCAGGGCCGGACAGGACACGCCGCACCACCCGCATGACGCACCACCGCTCACCACCGCTGCACCACACCACCACCGCACGACTCAGGCGGCCAACGGGCCGGGAAGGCGTACCGCCATGGCGAACCGAGGGATGGCCGCGGACCGGCACATCCCCGTCATGCGGGACCGCGTCATCGAGCTGCTGCGCCCCGCGCTGGCCGACCGGGCCGGTGCGGTCCACGTCGACGCGACCCTGGGGATGGGTGGGCACGCCGAGGCCGTCCTCGAGGCCTTCCCGCAGGCGCGGGTCGTCGGCATCGACCGAGACGAGGAGGCGCTCGACCTCGCGGCGACGCGGCTCGCCGCGCACGCGGACCGGCTCACCCTCGTCCACGCCGTCTACGACGAGCTCCCGGAGGTGCTGGCATCCCGCGGCCTGCGCAGCGTCGACGCCGTCCTCTTCGACCTCGGGGTCTCCTCCCTCCAGCTCGACGAGGAGGACCGCGGCTTCGCCTACCGGGTCGACGCTCCGCTCGACATGCGGATGGACCAGTCCGGCGGCGTCACGGCCGCCGACGTCGTCAACACCTACGAGCCGGCGTCCCTCGAGCGGGTCCTGCGGGACTACGGCGAGGAGCGCTTCGCCCGGCGCATCGCCTCCGCGATCGTCCGCGAGCGCGCCGTCGCGCCGTTCACGACGTCGGGGCGGCTCGTCGAGCTCCTGCGGGCCACGGTGCCCGCCGCCTCGCAGCGCACCGGGGGCCACCCGGGCAAGCGGACCTTCCAGGCGCTGCGGATCGAGGTCAACGCCGAGCTGTCCGCCTGGGAGCGCGCCCTGCCCGCGGCAGTCGACGCGCTGCGGGTGGGCGGCCGCGTCGCCGTCCTCAGCTACCACTCCCTCGAGGACCGAATCGCGAAACGGGGCCTGGCGCTGGGGGCGACGTCGAGCACGCCCGTGGGGCTGCCCGTCGAGCTGCCCGAGCACGCGGCATACCTGCGCCTGCTCACCCGCGGGGCCGAGGAGCCCGGCCCGACCGAGCTCGCCACGAACCCCCGCGCCGCCTCCGCCCGGCTGCGCGCCGCCGAACGCACCAGACTCACGAAGGGAACCCCAGGATGAGCCAGACCACGGCCCACGTCCGAGTCGCCCCGCGCCCGACCCCGCGCCCGGCGACCCGTCGCGGGCAGCTCGCGCCGCTGCGGGTCGTGCCCGCAGCCATCCAGCCGACGGGCAACGGGATCTTCGCCGGCATCTGCATGGCGTTGCTCGCCACCGGCCTCGTGTCGCTGCTGATGATGAACACGGCGCTCGCGTCGGGCTCGTTCCAGCTCAAGGCGCTGCAGGGCCGCTCCGGCGAGCTCGCCGACACCGAGGACCAGCTCACCCAGGCCATCGACGACCTGCGCTCGCCGCGCACCCTGGCCGGGCGGGCGCAGGCGCTCGGCATGGTGCCGGCCAGGAGCATGGCGTTCGTCCGGCTCTCTGACGGGAAGGTCATCGGCGTGGCGGAGCCGGCCGGGCCCGACCAGCGACTTACGGTGGTGACCTCCCCGGTGCCGCCGCCGGATCCCCCGCCGGCGCCCGCCGCCCCACCCACCGGCGCACCCGTCGCCCCACCCGCAGCACCTGCCGCCCCACCGGTCGCGACACCTGCCGCCCCACCCGTCGCAGCAAAGCCCGCACCCCCCGTCCAGCCCACTCCGGCCGCACCCCCAGCAGCCCCGGCACCGAGGTGACCCAGTGACGCCACCGAGAGGCACCGGCTCCGGCCGGCCCGCCCCACGGAGCGGCCCGGCCCGCCCCGCGCGCCGGCGGTCGCCGCCGCCGCCGCCGCCGCCACAGTCGTCTCGACGGCGGGCGGGCCGGCGTCGGGTCGGGGTCGCCAACCCCACCCGGCGCGTCCGCTCGATGCTCATCGTCGCGATCTTCGTCTTCAGCGTCTTCGGCGCGCAGCTGCTGCGGGTGCAGGCGTTCGACGCGGCGAAGGTCCAGGCGGCCGGCCTGGACAAGCGGCTCACGACGGTGCCGCTGCCGGCGCTGCGCGGGCGCATCCTCGACAGCTCGGGCGTCGTGCTCGCCTCGAGCATCGAGCGGCGCACGGTGACCATCGACCAGACCGCTCTGCCGGAGTACGTCGCCAAGGTGAGCGGCAGGCGCACCAAGGTCGGCGTCGTCGGCGCCGCCCAGGCTCTCGCCCCGCTGCTCGGGTCGACGCCGGCGGCGCTCGTCACCCAGCTGACCGGCACGTCCCCGTACCGCGTCCTCGCCCGCGAGGTCACCCCGCTCGCCTGGCGCGACATCGCGGCCCTCGGCATCCCGGGCGTCTACAGCGAGACGACGACGAGCCGGGTCTACCCCGCGAACCAGTCGACCGCACCTCTGCTCGGGTTCGTCCAGGCCGACGGCGCCCCCGGGGCGGGGCTCGAGGTCATGCAGAACTCCGTGCTCAAGGGCACGCCGGGTCGACAGGTCTACGAGCGGGCCCGCGACGCGACGATGATCCCGTGGGCCGAGCAGGAGAACCTCCCGGCCGTCAACGGCCGGGACGTCAACCTCACGATCGACGCCGACCTGCAGTGGTTCGCCCAGAACCAGATCGCCGCGATGGTCACCCAGAGCAAGGCGGTCTCCGGCTACGTCGTCGTCCAGGAGGTCAGGACCGGCAAGCTGCGCGCGGTCGCCTCCTACCCGACCTTCGACCCGACGACGCCCGGCAAGGCCGCGCCGGGCACGCTCGAGAACCGCGCCTTCCAGGACGTCTACGAGCCGGGCTCGACCGGCAAGGTGATGTCGGTGGCCGCGGCGGTCGAGCAGGGCGTCGTCCAGCCGACGACCTCGCTCATCGTCCCCAACCGGCTGAACCGGGGGGGCACGAGCTTCAAGGACGACGTCGACCACCCGACCCTCAACCTCACCGTGGCGGGCGCGCTGGCGATGTCGAGCAACATCGGCACCATGCTCGCCACCGAGAAGGTGCCCCCGGCGACGATGGAGGGCTACTTCCGCAAGTTCGGCATCGGCTCGGCCACGGGCATCGGTTTCCCGGGCGAGTCCCAGGGGATCTTCGCCAGGTCCACGGAATGGAGCGCGCCGCAGCGCTACACCACGCTGTTCGGGCAGGGCTACTCCCTCAACGCGATCCAGGCGGCAGGTGTCTACCAGACCCTCGCCAACGGCGGCGTGCGCGTGCCGCCCACCCTCGTCGAGAGCACGACCGACGCCAACGGCACCGTCACGCCGAGCCCCGTGCCCCAGGCCCAGCGGGTCGTCTCGCAGGCCACCGCCACGAAGCTGTCGACGATGCTCGAGGAGGTCATCGGCCCGCACGGCACCGCGCCCAAGGCCAAGATCGTCGGCTATCGCGTCGCCGGCAAGACCGGCACCGCCGACCGCTACGACCCCGTCGTCGGCGGCTACAACGGCTTCACCGCCTCGTTCATCGGCTACGCCCCGGCCGACAACCCCAGGTTCGTCGTCGCCGTCACGCTGCAGAGGCCCATCCAGGGTCACTTCGGCGGCCAGCTCGGCGCGCCGGTCTTCAAGGACGTCATGACCTACGCTCTCCAGAAGTACGCGGTCCCGCCGACCGGGGCCATCGCACCGGTGATCCCGCTCAGCGCCGACGGAGCCGCGTGGGATCCCAACGACCCGGCGGTCATCAACGGTGAGAAGCGGAACTAGTACCCTCACAGCCGTGCCACCGTCTCGTCCCGCCTCGGTTCGACCGGTTCCGCTCTGCGAGCTGGCCGCCACGGCGCAGGCCACGTGCCCGCCCGCAAGCGCCGGGGTGGCGGTCTCCGGGGTCACGCTCGACTCGCGCGCGGTCTGCCCCGGCGACCTGTATGCCGCCCTGCCGGGCTTCAACGTCCACGGCGCGTCGTTCGCGGGTGACAGCCTCGCTGCAGGAGCGGTCGCGGTCCTCACCGATCCCCGGGGAGCGGCCCTGCTGGAGGCGACCGCGGTAGTCGACGCACCGGTGCTCGTCACCGACACTCCCCGCGCCGTCCTCGGGGCGGTCGCGGCGCAGGTCTACGGCGACCCCGCCGCCGCCCTGACCCTCTTCGGGATCACCGGTACCAACGGCAAGACGACGACGGCATACCTGCTCGAGTCGGCGCTGCGCGGGCTCGGCGAGCCGACGGGCCTCATCGGCACCGTCGAGACCCGGGTCGGCAGCGCCCGCCTCACCTCGGTGCGCACGACGCCGGAGGCGAGCGACCTGCACGCGATCTTCGGCCTCATGCGCGAGGAGGGGGTGCGGTCGGTCGTCATGGAGGTGTCGAGCCACGCCCTGCGCCAGCACCGGGTCGACGGTGCGGTCTTCGACCTGGCCCTCTTCACCAACCTCTCTCAGGACCACCTCGACTTCCACGCGACGATGGAGGACTACTTCGAGGCCAAGGCCCTGCTCTTCACACCGGAGCACGCGCGTCGGGGCATCGTCTGCGTCGACGACGACTGGGGCCGGCGCCTCGCCCGGCAGGCCGGCGTGCCCGTGACGACGCTAACCTCGCACGGTGACGTCCAGGCCGACTGGGTGGTCTGGCATGAGGACTGGCCCTCCTTCACGCTGAGCGGCCCCGACGTGTCGCTCACGCTGCGGTGCCACCTGCCGGGCACGTTCAACGTCGTGAACACGGCGATGGCCGCGGCCGCGCTCCTCGAGAGCGGTCGCGGAGCCGACGACGTGCGCCGTGCGATGGCCGCCGAGCCCCGGGTCCCGGGCCGGATGGAGGTTGTCACGGCGACGACACCGAGACCTGGTGCCGACCCCCGCTGCGTCGTCGACTACGCCCACACCCCCGACGCCGTCGAGGCCGCGCTGCGGGCGCTGCGCCCGACGACACCCGGGCGCCTCGTCGTCGTCCTCGGCGCGGGGGGCGACCGGGACCGCGGCAAACGCCCGGCAATGGGCGCCGCGGCCGCCCGCTGGGCCGACGACGTCATCGTCACCGACGACAACCCGCGCACCGAGGACCCCGCCGCCATCCGACGCGCCGTCCGCGACGGAGCCACCGACGGCGCCACCGTCGTCGACGTGGGCGGCCGGGCGGACGCCATCCGGCGAGCCGTCCGGGTCGCCCGGCAGGGGACCCCCGCGGAGAACACCCTCGCCGTCCTCGGCAAGGGTCACGAACGGGGCCAGGAGATCGCCGGCACCGTCCACCCGTTCGACGACCGGGAGGCCCTGAGGGCCGCCCTCGACGGCACCGACGAGCCGGAAGGCTCTACATGATCCCGACATCCCTGCGCGAGCTCGCGCTGCTCACCGGCGGGTCGCTCCACCCCGACACCCCCGACACGGCTCGGGTCGTGGTCGACGGCCCGGTCGTCACCGACTCGCGTGAGGCGGGCCCGGGCAGCCTCTACGTCGCCCGGGTCGGCGAGCACGCCGACGGGCACCGGTTCGCGGGAGCGGCCGGGCGAGCCGGAGCCGTCGCAGCCCTGACGAGCCGCCCGCTCGAGGACCTGCCGTGCCTCGTCGTCGACGACGTGCAGACGTCGTTCGGGACGATCGCTCGAGGCGTCCTCGACCGGCTCCCGGGCGTGCGGGTCGTCGCCGTCACCGGGTCGTCCGGCAAGACGAGCACCAAGGACCTCCTCGCGCAGGTCCTCGCCGCCGCAGGCGAGACGGTGGCCCCGGTGGACTCGCTCAACGGCGAGATCGGCGTCCCGCTCACGGTATGCCGGGTCACCGGTGCGACCCGCTTCCTCGTGGTCGAGATGGGCGCGCGCGGGATCGGGCACCTCACCTACCTGGCCTCCATCGCGCCGCCGGACGTCGCCGTCGTCCTCAACGTCGGCACTGCCCACGTCGGCGAGTTCGGCTCGCGGGAGAACATCGCCCTCGCCAAGGGCGAGCTCGTCGAGGCCCTGTCCCCCGAGGGGCTGGCCGTCCTCAACGCCGACGACCCCGCCGTGGCGGCCATGGCCGGCCGGACCCGCGCCCGGGTCGTCACCGTCGGGGTGCGCGAACCGGCCGACGTCACCGCCACCGGCGTCTCGCTCGACGCCGGGGGCCGGGCCACGTTCACCCTCAACGCGATCGGGACGTCGCGACCGGTCCGACTCCAGGTGGCCGGCGCCCACCAGGTCGGCAACGCGCTCGCCGTGGCTGCCGCCGCGCTCGAGTGCGGGATGAGCCTCGACGTGGTCGCCCAGGCGCTCGGCGATGCGGCACCGGCGAGCCGCTGGCGCATGGAGGTCACCGAGCGCGGCGACGGGGTCACCGTCGTCAACGACGCCTACAACGCGAACCCCGACTCGATGGCCGCCGCACTGCGGGCCGTGCGCACCATCGCCGACGCGGTCGAGCCGCCGCGGCGCACCTGGGCCGTCCTCGGCGAGATGCTCGAGCTCGGCGAGCTGTCCCGGGCCGAGCACGAGACCGTCGGGCGACTGGCCGTCGAGCTGGGGATCGACCGGGTGCTCGCCGTGGGCGCCGGCGCACGAGCGGTGGCCGACGCCGCAGCGCGCGGTGCGGCAGCGAGCGGTGCGACAGCGGGCGGTGCGACAGCGGGCGGTGCGGCAGCGGGCGGTGCGACAGCGGGCGGTGCGACAGCCGACAGCGCGGCGACGTGGGTCCCTGACACCGACGCGGCATACGCCCTGCTCGCCGAGGGACTGACCCGAGGCGACGTCGTGCTGCTCAAGTCGAGCCGGGACTCGGGGCTTCGGTGGCTGGGGGACCGTCTCGTGGGTCTGGAGGTGCCGTCGTGAAGGGCGTGCTCGTCGCCGCCGCACTGTCGCTGGCCTTCGCGCTCCTCGGCACCCCGGCCTTCATCAGGTTCCTCGTCCGGCGCGGCTACGGGCAGTTCATCCGCGACGACGGTCCGACCTCGCACCACACCAAACGCGGCACCCCGACCATGGGCGGCGCGGTGATCCTCGCCTCGGTGCTCGCCGCCTACGCGTGCGCGCACCTCTTCACCCTGACGATGCCGAGCATCAGCGGGCTCCTCGTGCTCTTCCTCATGGGCGGGCTCGGGCTGATCGGGTTCCTCGACGACTACATCAAGATCTCGCGACAGCGCAGCCTCGGCCTGCGCTCGGGGCAGAAGCTCGCCGGGCAGGGCCTGGTCGGCGTGATCTTCGCCTTCCTCGCGCTCCAGTTCCCCAACGACCAGTTCCGCACTCCCGCCTCGCCGTTCATCTCCTTCGTCCGCGACACCCACGTCAACCTGGCGTTCGCGGGCACCATCGGCGGGGTGCTCCTCTTCATCCTCTGGGCCAACATCATGATCGCCGGCACGTCCAACGGCGTGAACCTCACCGACGGCCTCGACGGCCTCGCCACCGGCGCCTCCGCGATGGTGTTCGGCGCCTATCTGCTCATCAGCATCTGGACGTTCAACCAGAACTGCCAGACCAACCCCGGCATCAAGTGCTACGAGGTGCGCGACAGCCACGACCTCGCCGTCGTCGCGGCCGCGGGCATGGGGGCCTGCTTCGGGTTCCTCTGGTGGAACGCCTCGCCGGCGAAGATCTTCATGGGCGACACGGGCTCGCTCGCCCTCGGCGGGGCGCTCGCCGGCCTGGCGATCTGCACGCGCACCGAGATCCTCGTCATCATCCTCGCCGGTCTCTTCGTCCTCGAGGCCCTCTCGGTCATCGCCCAGGTCACGTCGTTCAAGCTGACCCGAAAGCGGGTGCTGCGGATGGCACCGCTGCACCACCACTTCGAGCTCGCTGGGTGGGACGAGGTGACCGTCGTCATCCGGTTCTGGATCATCGCCGGGCTCTTCGTCGCGTTCGGGCTCGCCGTCTTCTACGCGGAGTGGGTGGTGGGCGGCGGATGAGCGAGCTCGACCCCAGCTATGAGCCCCGCCCGGGGCTGACCCACCGCGACGCCGACTGGTCCGGGCTGCGGGTCCTCGTCGCGGGCCTCGCGGTCAGCGGCTTCGCTGCCGCCGACGCCCTCTCGGAGCGCGGGGCCGTGGTCACCGTCGTCGACGGCAAGCGTCCCGGGATCTCCCGCGAGAACGACGAGCGCGCCGGCATCCTCGACATCCTCGGCGTCCAGGTGCGCCAGGGCGAGGAGCACACGACGGGTATGCCGCTCGCGCAGGTCGACCTCGTCGTCACCTCACCAGGCTGGCGGCCGGACCAGCCGCTGCTCCTCGAGGCCGCGGCCCGCGGCATACCGGTCTGGGGGGAGGTCGAGCTCGCCTGGCGGATGCGGGCCGTCACCGGTGCGGCCCCCTGGCTGACGGTGACCGGGACCAACGGCAAGACGACGACGGTGAACATGCTCGCCTCGATCCTGCGCGCGGCCGGCCTTCGGGCGACGAGCGCCGGCAACGTCGGAACGCCGATCCTCGAGGCGGTGCTGCACCCGGAGCCCTTCGACGTCATCGCCGTCGAGCTGTCGAGCTTTCAGCTGCACTGGCAGCGCTCGGTGTCGGCCGTCGCCTCCGCGTGCCTCAACGTCGCACCCGACCACATCGACTGGCACGGCTCCTTCGAGGCCTACCTGCGGGCCAAGGGGCGGGTCTACCAGAACACCCACATCGCCTGCGTCTACAACGTCGCGGACCCCCTCACCGAGGAGCTCGTCATGGCGGCGGAGGTCGTCGAGGGCTGCCGTGCCATCGGGTTCACCCTCGGGGTCCCGGCGCCCTCGATGCTCGGCATGGTCGACGAGATCCTCGCCGACCGGGCGTTCGTCGAGCAGCGCCAGAGCTCGGCCGCCGAGCTGGCGACCCTGGCCGACCTGCAGGGTGTCGCTCCGAGCGTCGCGCCGCACAACGTCGCCAACGCGCTCGCCGCCGCCGCCCTGGCCCGGGCCTACGGCGTCGGGCCGCTGTCGGTGCGCGACGGGCTGCGCGCCTTCCGCCCCGACCCGCACCGGATCGCCGAGGTCGGCATGGTCGCCGGCGTGCGGTTCGTCAACGACTCCAAGGCGACGAACCCGCACGCGGCGGCGGCGTCGCTGCGCTCCTTCGACTCCGTCGTGTGGGTCGCGGGGGGGATCCTCAAGGGCGCCGACGTGGACGATCTCGTCGCATCGGTCGCGGGCCGGCTGCGGGGCGTGGTGCTCATCGGCGTCGACCGGGGCCGGATCGCCGAGGCGCTGGCCCGACACGCGCCCGATGTCCCTGTCGCAGACCTCGATCCGTCGGACACTGTGGGCATGGCTGGAGTCGACGTGATGGATGTCGTCGTCACCCGGGCGGCCGCCATGGCGCGACCCGGTGACGTCGTCCTTCTCGCCCCGGCCGCGGCCTCGATGGACATGTTCGCGAACTACGGGGCGCGGGGGGACGCCTTCGAGTCCGCGGTCCGCCGGTGGGCCGAGGGACAGGGCGGCCGATGACCAGCACGGTGACGCGCTCCGGTGGCTCCCCACGGCATACCCCCGCCTCCGCACCCGGGAAGGGGAGCCCGCGACCGGATGCGAGCCCGAGCCTGCTGGCCCGGGCCCTGCCGTTCCTGGCCCGGCTCGAGTCGCCGGTGACGCCCTACTACGTCCTCCTCGGGACGACAGCGGCGCTCGTCGTCATCGGCCTCGTCATGGTGCTCTCCGCCTCGATGGTGACCTCCTACAAGGACGACGGGTCGGCCTTCGCCGTGTTCCTCACCCAGCTCGTCTTCGCGGTGGTCGGGCTCGTCGGGGCGGCGGTCGCGTCGCGGATCCCCGTGGTCTGGTACCGCCGCCTCGCGATCCCCGTCCTCACCGGAGCCGTCGTCCTCCAGCTGCTCGTCTTCACGCCGCTCGGGGTGACCGTCAACGGCAACCGCAACTGGGTCCGGCTGATGCCCAGGGTGCAGCTCCAGCCGTCCGAGCTGACCAAGATCGGCCTCGTCCTCGTTGCCGCCCTCGTCCTGACCAACAAGCGGCGCCTCCTGGGGTCACTGCGGCACGTGCTCTTCCCCTTCGTCGTCCCGGTCGTCGTCGTGACCGTCGGCCTCGTCCTCGCCGGCCACGACCTGGGCACGGCGCTGATCCTGCTCGGCATCGTCGGCGCCCTGCTCTATGTCGCGGGGGTGCCCACCCGGTTCTTCCTCCTCGCCTGGGCCGCGGCCGCGGCGCTGTGCCTGGCCATGGTCCTCACCAGCGCCAACCGCATGCTGCGGATCACGTCGTGGCTGAGCGGCGGCTGCACCGACCCCAACGGCCCCTGCGGGCAGTCGGTGCACGGGCTCTACGCGCTCGCCGACGGCGGGTGGTGGGGGGTGGGGCTCGGCGCCAGCAGGGAGAAGTGGAGCTGGCTTCCGGAGGCGCACAACGACTTCATCTTCGCCATCATCGGCGAGGAGCTCGGCCTGCCCGGCACCCTCGTCATCCTCCTGCTCTTCCTCCTTCTCGCCTGGGCCTGCTACCGGCTGGTGCAGCACTCCCGCGACCAGTTCGTGCGCATCGCCACCGCGGGCGTCATGTCGTGGATCCTGCTGCAGGCGATGATCAACGTCGGCGCAGTGATCGGGCTGCTCCCCGTGATCGGGGTTCCCCTGCCGCTCGTCTCGGCGGGCGGGTCGGCTCTCGTCACGACGATGCTCGCCCTCGGCATGCTGCTGTCCTTCGCCCGCAACGAACCTGGAGCCAGGGAGATCCTCTCGGCGCGCCCGAGCGTCGTGAGACGCTCCCTGGCCGTGCTCCCGAGTCGCAGGAACCGTTGATGGCCGCCGCTGCCCGTCCCTCGTCGGTGCTCCTCGCCGGGGGAGGGACGGCAGGCCACGTCTCGCCGCTGCTGGCTCTCGCCGACGCCCTGCGCCGGCGCGACCCCGCGGTGCGGATCACCGCCCTGGGCACCGAGACCGGCCTCGAGGCCCGGCTCGTCCCGGCCCGCGGGTTCGACCTGCGGTTCGTGCCCCGCGTCCCGCTGCCGCGCCGGCCCCACCCCGCGCTGGCGCGCCTGCCGATCGCCCTCCGGGGGGCCGTGGTCGCGGCAGGCCGGGCCATCGACGATTGCGGGGCGCAGGTCGTCGTCGGTTTCGGCGGCTATGTCGCGGCCCCCGCCTACCTGGCGGCCCGCCGTCGCGGCGTGCCGATCGTCGTCCACGAGCAGAACGCGATCCCCGGCATCGCCAACCGGCTCGGCGCCCGGCTGACCCCCTTCGTCGCCACCACCTTCCGCTCGACGGCCCTCGCCCACGCCACCCTCGTCGGTATGCCGTTGCGCCGGGAGATCTCGCAGCTCGACCGGCCGGCCCGCCGGGACGAGGCGATGGCCGCGTTCGGCCTCGACCCGCAGTGGCCGACGGTCCTCGTGACCGGCGGCTCGCTCGGCGCGCAGCGGCTCAACACCTCCTTCGCCGAGCGGTCGGCGGCCGTCAGTGCCGCGGGGGTCCAAGTCCTCCACGTGACCGGGGCCGGCAAGGAGTTCACCCCCGAGGTGCCCGCCGTCGGGGCTCCCTACGTCGTCGTCCCCTACGCCGACCGGATGGAGCTGGCCTACGCCGCCGCCGACCTCGTCGTCTGTCGCTCGGGGGCCAACACGGTGTGCGAGCTGACGGCGGTCGGGCTGCCCGCCGTCTACGTCCCCCTGCCCATCGGCAACGGCGAGCAGCGGCTCAACGCGACCGACGTCGTGGCGGCCGGTGGCGGGGTGCTCGTCGACGACGCCGAGCTGACACCGAGCTGGGTCACCGAAGGGCTCGTCCCCCTCGCGGCCGACGGAGACCGGCTCGACGCGATGGCCCGGGCCGCCGCATCGGTCGGTCAGCGCGACGCCGACGACCGGCTGGCCGACCTCGTCGACCGCGCCTTCGCCTCCCGCCGCGCTCAGCCCCGGAGCCAGCGATGACGCTGCCCCCGACCCGGTTCGACTTCACCGCGGACGTCGCTCCCGCAGCGTCGCTGGGCCGGGTGCACTTCATCGCCATCGGGGGAGCCGGCATGTCCGGCGTCGCCCGGATCATGCTCGCCCAGGGCCTCACCGTGAGCGGCTCCGACGCCAGGGAGTCCCCGGTCCTGCACGCCCTCGCCGCGGAGGGGGCCGTCGTGCACGTCGGCCACGACGCGGCATACGTGCGGGGGGTCGACACCGTCGTCATCTCGTCGGCGATCCGCGAGTCCAACCCCGAGCTCGCGGCGGCCCGGGCCGCCGGCCTGCGGGTCCTGCACCGGGCCCAGGCGCTCGCCGCGACGATGGCCGGCACCCGGCGGGTCGCCGTGGCCGGGGCCAACGGCAAGACGACGACGACGTCGCTGCTGACCGTGGCCCTGCAGGCCTGCGGCGTCGAGCCCTCCTTCGCCGTCGGCGGTGAGCTCGCCAAGCACGGCACCAACGCCCACCTCGGCACCGGCGACATCTTCGTGGTGGAGGCGGACGAGAGCGACGGGTCGTTCCTCGTCTACCGGCCGGACGTCGCCGTCGTCACCAGCGTGCAGCCCGACCACCTCGACTTCTACGGCGACGTCGAGACCCTCAAGGAGGCCTACCGCGCCTTCATCGCAACGATGCCCGACGGGGCCCGTCTCGTCGTCTGCGCCGACGACCCCGGCGCCCGCGAGCTGGCCGAGTGGGCGGGCGGCCGAGGGCGGGACGGGACGGCCGGGGCAGGAGCGGTGCGGGTCGTCACCTACGGCGAGGCCGAGGGGGCCGACCTGCGGGTCACCGACGTGCACCACGCGGGCCTGACGTCGCGAGCCACGGTAACGCTCGCAGGGACGTCGCACGCCCTGCACCTCCACGTGCCGGGCCGGCACAACGTCCTCAACGCGACGGCGGCCTTCGGCGCCGCGGTCATCGGACTCGGTCAGTCCCCCGCGGCGGTCCTCACGGGCTTGGCCTCCTTCACCGGGACGCGCCGGCGGTTCGAGCCCAAGGGTCACGCCGCGGGGGTCCAGGTCGTCGACGACTACGCCCACAACCCCGGCAAGCTCGCCGCGGTCGTCGCCACCGGTCGGCAGCTCGTCACCGACGCGGGCGGACGGCTCGTCGTCGTCTTCCAGCCGCACCTCTACTCACGCACGCGCGACTTCGCCGACGAGCTGGGAAGCAGCCTCGCCCTCGCGGACGTCGTCGTCGTCATGGACGTGTATGCCGCCCGCGAGGACCCGGTGCCCGGGGTCACCGGGCGGCTCGTCGCCGAGGCCGTCACCGCGGCCCGGGCCGACGCCGACGTCCACTACGTGCCCTCGTGGACCGCGGTGGCCGACCTCGTCGCGCGCCTCGTGCGGCCCGGCGACCTGCTGCTCACCGTCGGAGCCGGTGACATCACGATGATCGGTCCCGAGGTGCTTCGCCTGCTCGACACCCCTGTCGGCAGCGGCGCCTCCGACATCGGTGCTGCCGACGCCACCGATTCCCCTGCCGCCGACGGCCCGACGAGCCCGCGGGACGGGTCGTGAAAGCACCCTCCCGGTGGCTCTCGGACCGCGCGAGGTCCACGGCCGCGCCGTCGCCTTCGTCCCGGGTCACGACACTCCCGGCAGTGCGCCGCGCCGCGAGAGCGGGGATCGCCTCGTCGCGCTCCCGGTTCGAGCGCCGGGCGGCGCAGGCGCGGCGGCGCCCGCGGCTCATGGCCGGCGCCGTCGTCGCCCTCGTCGCCGTGCTGGCTACCCTGGTCTGGGCCGTCGGCTTCAGCCCGCTCCTCGCGACCCGGACGGTCACCGTCACGGGGATCCCCGACGCGGACGAGCGCCGAGGTGTGGCTGCAGCCGCCGCGATCCGGATGGGGACGCCGCTGGTCCGGGTCGACACCGCCGGCGCGGCGGCCCGTATCGGAGGCATCTCCACGGTCCGCTCGGTCACCGTCGCGCGCTCCTGGCCAAGCACCGTCGTCATCACCGTGCGCCGCCGGGACGCGATCCTGGCGGTGCAGGACCCTCAAGGTCAACTACAGGTTGTGGATTCCGACGGGGTGGCCTTCGAGAAGGTTCGATCGCTGCCGCCGGGGGTTCTCCAGGTCAACACCGGCGCGGCCGCGCCGGACACCGAGGGCCTGCGGGCGGCCGCCGGGGTGCTCCAGGCGCTGCCGCCCGCGCAGCGCGCTCGGGTCACGCGCGTCGTCGTGACGAGCGCCGACCTGGTGAGCTTCACCCTGGGCACCGTCAGCGTCGTCTGGGGTGGCCCTGGCGACGGCTCGAAGAAGCTCGCCGTGCTCACCGCACTCCTGCCGACCGCGCCCCGCGTCCTCGACGTCAGCGCGCCGGACACCCCCGTCACCCGCTGACGAGGCTGGGTGTCACGGCGGTAGATGCTGCAGTGGTGGACCCGTGTCACTGCGATGTCTCAGAGGCCCCACCCGCCTCGTGCGTCACAGCATCGGGTCAATCTCTCCGGAAGGTTGAGGACACGCCGCGACGTGAATTGATCGGGCGTGTTCTTCCGCATACCGTCGGGCTCCAGCGAGGGTTGACGAGGCCCTAACTATCTAGTAAACATCCAGACTTTTCCGCATCGCACGTGATTCAGGAAGGCCCACCGTCGTGGCACCAGACCCGCACAACTACCTGGCCGTTATCAAGGTCGTCGGCATCGGCGGTGGCGGCGTCAACGCCATCAACCGGATGATCGACGTCGGACTCAAGGGCGTCGAGTTCATCGCCATCAACACCGACGCCCAGGCGCTGCTCATGAGCGACGCCGACGTCAAGCTCGACGTGGGTCGTGAGCTGACCCGCGGCCTCGGGGCCGGCGCCGACCCCGAGGTCGGCCGCAAGGCGGCCGAGGACCACGCCGAGGAGATCGAGGAGGTCCTCAAGGGAGCCGACATGGTCTTCGTCACCGCCGGCGAGGGTGGCGGCACCGGCACCGGCGGCGCGCCGGTCGTGGCGAAGATCGCCCGCGGTCTCGGCGCGCTGACCATCGGCGTCGTGACCCGCCCGTTCACCTTCGAGGGACGCCGCCGGGCCAACCAGGCCGAGGCCGGCATCGCCGGGCTGCGCGAGGAGGTCGACACCCTCATCGTCATCCCCAACGACCGGCTGCTGTCCATCAGCGACCGCAGCGTCTCGATGATGGACGCGTTCCGCAGCGCCGACCAGGTGCTGCTCTCCGGCGTCCAAGGCATCACCGACCTCATCACCACCCCCGGCCTCATCAACCTCGACTTCGCCGACGTCAAATCCGTGATGCAGGGGGCCGGGTCGGCGCTCATGGGCATCGGGTCGTCGCGCGGCGAAGACCGGGCCGTCCAGGCGGCCGAGTTCGCGATCTCGTCGCCCCTGCTCGAGGCGAGCATCGACGGCGCCCACGGCGTCCTCCTCTCGATCTCGGGCGGGTCCGACCTCGGGCTCTTCGAGATCAACGAGGCCGCCCGCCTCGTCCAGGAGGCCGCGCACCCCGAGGCCAACATCATCTTCGGTGCGGTCATCGACGACGCCCTCGGTGACGAGGTGCGGGTCACGGTCATCGCGGCCGGGTTCGACGGCGGCGGTCCGGTCAAGCGCAGTGACGACCGTGCCCTCGGCACCATCCAGAGCGGCGGCCGTCCGGCGCCACACCCCGCGGCCAACGGTGCCTCGGCTCCCTCGCCCGCGGCGGCACCGCAGCGCCAGGACGGCCCCCCGTCCAGGGTCGGCGAGGACGTCCACCAGGGACGGGTTCCCGTCTCGGTCGCCACGCCGCAGGCGGCGAACGGGCAGCCCAGCCACGCCGCGGGGCAGCAGGTCCAGTCCCCGCCGCGAGCGGTGACCTTCGACGACGGCGACGACCTCGACGTGCCCGACTTCCTCAAGTAAGCAGTGCGGCATACAGGCAACGCAGACGCGACGCCCAGGGAGCCCGGTCCGGTCGGACCGGGCTCCTTCGGTGTCGGCGGGGTGACGGCCGTGCCGTACGGTTCCGTCGTGTACTTCTGGAGCGACGAGATCGCGCCCACGACGACGCGCAGCGGCGTCCGGTTCGCCATCACGTCCCGGCACGGCGGCGTCAGCGGCCCTCCCTTCGACGCCCTCAACCTCGGCGGCGGCGTCGGAGACGACCCGGTCGCCGTCGAGACGAACCGCGAGGCCGTGGCCCGGTCCTTCGGAGTGCCCCGCCGGCACCTCGTCCTCATGAACCAGTGCCACGGCAACGACGTCGTCGTCGTGGACGGCCCATGGCAGGGCGAGGTCCCCCCGGCCGACGCGGTCGTCACCACGCGGGCCGACCTCGCGCTCGCGGTCGTCGTCGCCGACTGCGTCCCGCTCCTGCTCGCCGACCCCGGTGCCGGCGTCGTCGGGGCCGTTCACGCCGGCCGGCCCGGGATGACGTCCGGGATCATCGCTCACGCCGTCGAGGCGATGAGGGGCCTCGGCGCGTCCCGCATCCACGCCGTCGTCGGCCCCTCCGTCTGCGGGCGCTGCTACGAGGTCCCCGAGGCGATGCGGGACGCCGCCGCCGCGGACAGCCCGGTGAGCGCGACGCTGTCCTGGACCGGCACGCCGGCCGTCGACGTCGCCGCCGGAGTCGTCGACCAGCTGACCCGCCTCGGGGTGACGACGACCTGGGTGCCCGGGTGCACCCGCGAGCACGCCGACCTCTACTCCTACCGGCAGCACCCCACCACCGGCCGCTTCGCCGGGGTGGTCCGGCTGGTCGACCCCGCTCCGGCGGACGCCTCGGACCCCGCCCCCGGCCAGCTCGTCGGGCCCTCAGAGGACGGGGCGAGGGGGTGACTGCGTCGGGGGAGGACCCGCGCCGCGAGGCCCTCGCGCGCGGGCTGGCCGCCGTCCGGGCCCGGATCGCCGCGGCCTGCGCCGACGCCGGCCGAGACGAGGCGCAGGTGACCCTCGTCGCGGTGACGAAGTTCTTCCCGGCCTCGGACGTGCGCCTCCTCGCCGGGCTCGGGGTCACGGACGTCGGCGAGAACAGGGACCAGGAGGCGCGCGAGAAGCTCACCGACCCCACCCTCGACGGGCTGGGAATCACCCGGCACTTCATCGGCCAGCTCCAGAGCAACAAGGCGTCCTCGGTGGTCTCCTACGCCGACGTCGTCCACACCGTGGACCGAAAAAGGCTCGTCACAGCCCTCGCCCGGGCGGCCGCGGCGGCCGGCCGTCGGCCGCGGGTGCTGGTCCAGGTCAGCCTCGACGGCGCCGCGGGGCGGGGTGGTGTGGCCGCCGACGAGGTCCCCGCCCTCGCCGACGCCGTGGCACAGTGCCCCGCCCTCGTGCTCGGTGGCGTCATGGCGGTCGCCCCTCTCGATGCCGACCCGGACGCGGCGTTCGCCCGGCTGCGCGAGGTGGCGGACGGCGTCCGGGCGGACCATCCCGGTGCCGCCTGGATCTCCGCCGGGATGAGCGCAGACCTGGAGGCGGCGGTGCGGCACGGGGCGACTCATGTGCGTGTCGGCAGCGCAATACTCGGTTCGCGGCCACCGCTTCGCTAACGTCGCATGAGACAACGGCTCGACACGTGCGCAGAACCAAGGACCAAGGAGTTCGACCATGGCTGGGGCGCTTCGCAAGACGATGGTGTACCTCGGACTGGCCGAGGAAGACGGCCGCGACGACGGCTACGAGGAGGAGTACGCGGACGACCACGCGGAGAAGGGCGCGGTGGAGCGCCCCCAGGAGCGTGGCGCCGCGGTGACCCAGCTGCCCCAACGGCATACCCCCGTGGCGCGGGTCGTGCGCGACACCGAGGTCGGTGCCCTGACGCGGATCACGACGATCCACCCGCGCACCTACAACGAGGCCAAGACGATCGGCGAGTCGTTCCGCGAGAGCACCCCGGTCATCATGAACCTCACGGACATGGACGACAGCGACGCGAAGCGTCTCGTCGACTTCGCTGCCGGGCTCGTCTTCGGGCTGCACGGCTCGATCGAGCGGGTCACCTCCAAGGTCTTCCTCCTCTCCCCTGCCCATGTCGAGGTCTCCGCCGAGGAGTCCGAGGCGCCGAAGACCCGCGGGTTCTTCAACCAGAGCTGACCGTATGCCGTGCGGGTCCGGGCAGTGCGCGGAGCCCCCCGACCCCCGCAGCGGCAGCCGCACGGCGCACCGTGACCGAACCGCCGCAACTCCGCGCTAGGTCATCCGCACCCGATCAGCGAGACTGGGCCGCATGCGCATCCTGTCGTCGATCTTCTCGCTGGTGGTGTTCCTCTTCTTCCTCGCGTTGATCGGCCGCCTCGTCCTCGACTGGGTCCAGGTCCTCTCCCGCGACTGGCGCCCCCGTAGCGCCGTACTCGTGCTGGCCGAGGTCGTCTACTCCGTGACGGACCCGCCGCTTCGCCTACTGCGCAAGGTGATCCCCGCCGTGACCCTCGGCGGGATGCGGATCGACTTCGCCTTCCTCGTCCTCATGGTCCTCACTTCGGTGCTCATGAACGTCAAGCTGGCCTGAACGCGGTCCGCACGACGTGACCGGTGACGGTGCCATAGCTCGTGCCCGAGTTCTTGCCGAGGGGTGTTGGGAGGTGCGGACCGGGCCCGCTAACGTAGCCCGGAACCGGTCCGACAAACTGAGGTGGAACTCATGGCGCTGACGCCCGAACAGATCCTCAACAAGCACTTCCAGACCACCCAGTTCCGCAAGGGTTACGACGAGCGCGACGTCGACGACTTCCTCGACGAGATCGTGGCCGAGATGCGGGGGGTCCTGGCGCAGCGGGACGACTTCAAGCACCAGCTCAACGAGTGCCGTGCGGGCCGCGGGCTCGAGCCCGTCGAGGAGCGCGCCGAGGCTGCCGTGGTGATGGACACCAGCGCCGCCTCGGAGTACGAGGTGCGGCTGGAGGGCCTTCGCGGCGAGATCGCGGCCGCCGAGGCGCAGGAGCAGGAGCTCCAGGCGCGACTCAGTGCGGCGCAGGCAGAGGTGGCGATGGCCGAGGCGGCGGTCACGGACCGCCAGGGAGCCCTCGACCGCTCGGTCCAGGAGCGTCTCCAGGCTGCCGAGGCGACAGCCCATGAGGCCACCGATGCGCGCGAGGCCGCGGAGCGGCGCGTGAGCGAGCTCGAGGCGGAGCTGGCGCAGGCGCAGCAGGGTGGGGAACAGCAGGGTGGGGGGCAGCAGGCTGACGGGCAGGCGCAGGGTGGGAGCCCGACCGGGGTGATGCGAGCGGTTGCCGGCGGTGCCGCGGGCGGCTCAGGCGCCGCAGCCCTCATCGAGCTCGCCCAGCGCGTCCATGACGAGCACGTGAGCAAGGGTGAGGCCACGCGAGACGAGCTCGTCTCCGAGGGCCAGCGCCGTCATGACGAGCTCGTCACGACGGCCCAGAACGCTCACGACGAGCTCGTCGACGCCGCGCAGAGCCGCCACGACGAGCTCCTGTCGACGGCGCAGGCCCAGCATGACGAGCTGCTGTCCACCGGTCAGGGCCGTCACGACGAGCTCCTGGCCGACGCCACGAGCAAGCACGAGCAGCTCGTCACCGAGGCCCGGGAGCGCTCGACGGGCATGGTCGCCGAGGCGCAGCAGAAGAAGGCCTCCGTGCTCGCCGAGCTCGAGAGCGAGAAGGGCCTGCTGGAGACGAAGATCGAGCACCTGCGCGGGTTTGAGCGCAGCTACCGCTCGCAGCTGAAGTCCTACCTCCAGGGCCAGCTCGACGAGCTCGACCACACCGGAGTCGAGATCGCCGACGGGCTCGTCGATCATCCGGACGCCGGCGGGTCGGCCACGGCTGACGGGTCGGCCGACGAGCACGCGCCAGAGGGCGAGCCGGCCGAGCAGCGATAGGCGGTATGCCGGCCGAGCAGCGATAGGCGGTATGCCAGCCAGAGCAGCACATCACCAATCAGAAATGAAGGTGACCCCTGCGGGGTCACCTTCAACTTCGGACCGGGGGGCCACCCGGGGAGGGTCGTTGCAGCTTCGGTGCCATGTGGTGGGGTTACCAAGATGAGCGGCCGTCAGGGGTCGAATGCCGCCTTCCCGTTCGCCCCTCAGACCGCACTGGTTCCGTCACATCCGCGCTGTCGACGCGATCGGCCCCGGAACCGGCTCTCACCGCAACAGGTGGGCCATCGGCCTCGGAGATCGGGATCGGGATCGGAATCGGGATCGGGGAAGGTTGACCCCGCCCCAGTGTGGTCAACCTTCCCCAGTCGACGCCCCAGCAGCCGCCGACGATCGGCACCGCATCTCCGTGGCGAGACGGCACTAATTCCTCTGCGGGACAGGCAGATTGGTGTCGTCTGCGTGCTGTCAGAGACGGTGCGCGTCCGGTATGCTCGAACACATGATCGAGGACCGTGCAGCGTTGACGACCGGGGACCTGACCGCCCTCGTCGCGTTGCTGTCCCGGGTCGATGTGCAGGTTGGGGATGCGGAGCGGGTTGACCAGCTGACGGTGTTGGAGCGGGTCAAGTCGGCGGCGGCGGCGGCTCAGGTGCGGGTGACGGCGGCGTTCGTGGACTCGCAGGCGCAGGTCGCGAAGGCGTGGACCGCGCAGGCGAAGGAGTGCTCGGACGGCAGTGACTTCGAGGGGTGGCGGGCCGCCCGGGAGCAGGCCAAGGCTGCCTCGCTCCAGCTGCCCGACCAGTCCGGGGATGGCGACCTGTCCGGGGATGGCGGCCAGTCCGGGCAGCCCGGCACGGGCGCTCACGGCCGCCGGCGCGGGTCTGCGGGTCGGGGCGGGTTGTCGGGGGTGGTGGGGCAGGTCGCGTTGGCGCGGCGGGAGTCCCCGAGCCTCGGCGCCGGACACGTCCGCCTCGCTGTTGCTCTGACGGCGCAGATGCCGCACACGTACGCCGCGCTCGCGTCCGGGGTCCTGACGGAGTGGCGGGCCAACCTGATCGTGCGCGAGACCGCGGTCCTGACCTCGCAGCAGCGGACCGCGGTGGACGCG
>JBBRZC010000026.1:0-28734 GCA_038237075.1 Actinomycetales bacterium | reverse complement strand
GCAGCGCGGCACCGTAGGGGTTCGCCGGGTCGCAGGCCGCGACGACGACGGCGCGGGGCCGATCCTGCGGGCGCCGGTCGCCGAGCGGGCGGCTCTGGGCCCGCAGCCGGTCGACCGCGCCGCTCGAGGCGAACTGGGCCGCCCCGAGACCCTCGACGAAGTAGCCGCGACGTACCCGCCCCGACTCCTCGGCGGCGGCCAGGATCCGGTAGACCCCGGCGAAGCCGCCGGGGATTCCTTCGGCAACGACACTGCCCCGAGTCACCACGCCGTAGCGGTCGAGGAGAACCTCGGCCGTGGCGTACGCGACGAGCGTGGCGTCGGACTCCGTCGGCGGCAGGAGCGACCACCGACCCGCTGCCGCAGGGGGCCCCGCGCGCACCGGGAAGGACGGCCGGGCGGCCGCTCCCCGCGCCCCGAGGCCGCCCAGAGCACCGGGCCGACCGGCATACCGACCGCGGCGCGGACCCTGTGGCGCCCGACGGTGGGCGGTGCGGCCGCCGCCGAGCAGGGCCCGAAGGGGAGCGAGCGTGTCGTTGGTGAGCCGGCCCGCCCAGGCAAGGTCCCAGAGGACCGCCAGCAGCGCCTCGTCGTCGCTGCTGCCGACGCCGTCGGAGAGGCTCCGCAAGAAGAACGCCCCCCCGCCTGCGAGCGCGTCGAGCACCGCGTGGTGCAGGTCGGTCAGCTCGAGGGTCTCGTCGGGCGCGGGCATCGTGAGGTGGGCGAGGTCGGCGACGTGCAGCGACACCCAGCCGTCGTCGCCGGGCAGTGCACCGTGGCCCCGCCAGAGCACGTCGCCGCTCGACATGAGCTCGTCGAGCAGGGCCGGGGTGTAGCCGGAGACCCGCGCCGGCAGGACCAGCGACTCGAGGGAGCTCGCCGGCAGGACCGCCCCGGCGAGCTGCTCGACGGCGCGGAGCAGGCCCTCCTGGCCACGCAGCGTGCCGCCGATCCCCTGCCAGCTGGGCAGGAACCGCGCCAGGTCGGTCGCGGTAACCGGCTCGACCTCGGCTCGCAGGGCGGCGAGCGAGCGGCGCCGCAAGGTCCGGAGCACCCCGGAGTCGCAGTAGTCCAGGCCACCGGAGCCACCTCCGGTCGGGTCGGGTCGCAGCTCGCCCTCGACCAGACGCCCGGCGCCGACGAGCCGGCGCAGGGCGTCCGTGACGACGGCCTGGCCCAGGCCGAACCACACGGCGACCTCGTGGGCGGTGAACGGGGCGTGGGTGCGCGCGTAGCGGGCGACGAGATCACCCAGCGGGTCCTTGACCGGCTCGAGGAAGACGTCGGGGAGGCCGACGGGCAGCGACGACCCGAGGGCGTCGCGCAGCCGCGCCGCGTCCTCGATCGCGGCCCACCGCTCCTTTCCCGCGACGCGGACGCGGATGACCTGACGCGAGCCTTCGAGCTCGACGAGCCATCCGCCGACCGCGTTGCTGCCGAGGACGGTCTCGGTCCGGGCCACCACGGCGTCGTGGGGCAGGGGGCCGAGGGCCCGGAGCAGGTCCACGACGTCCTCGGCGTCACGACACCGGCGTCCCTCGTCGAGGCGCTGCAGCTCGGCCTCGGTGCGGGCGACCGCCTCGGGGTCGAGGAGGTCGCGCAGGCTGAGTCCGTCGCCCCGGCCGAGCAGCTCGGCGAGCAGCGTGGGGTCGAGCGAGAGGGCGGCCGCCCGGCGCTCAGCGAGTGGGGAGTCGCCCTCGTAGATGAACTGGGCGACGTAGCCGAAGGTCAGGGACCGGGCGAAGGGCGACGGCTGGGCGGTCTCCACGTCGACGGTGGTCACCTCGCGTGAGCGGATCCGGCGCATGAGGTCGCTCAGCCCCGGGACGTCGAACACGTCCTGGACGCACTCGCGCACGGTCTCGAGGATGATCGGGAACGCGGGGTACTGGCTGGCGACCTCGAGGAGCTGCGCCGAACGCTGGCGCTGCTGCCACAGCGCCTGGCGCCGGTCCGGCCGCCGCCGTGGGAGCAGCAGGGCGCGGGCGGCGCACTCACGGAAGCGTGCGGCGAAGAGCGCCGACCCCCCGATCTGCTCGGTGACGAGGTCGTGAACCTCGTCGGGGTCGAGGAGGATCAGCGAGAGCAGCTCGTCGGCGACCGAGCCGCGCCGCGGGGGTCCGGCGATGCCGGCGGCGGGGCTGCCAGCGTCGCCGAGGCCGCCGCCGACGGAGCCGTCGCCGAGCCCGGTGTCGTCGCCGAGGGCGTCGAGCTCGAGGTCGGGCAGCCGGAAGACGATGCCGTCGTCGCCGTGCATCGCCTGGACGTCGACGCCGAACCGCTCGCGCATCCGCGCCGAGACGCACAGCGCCCAGGGCGCGTGGACCGGGGCGCCGAAGGGGGAGAGGACGGCGACCCGCCAGTCACCGAGCTCGTCACGGAAGCGCTCGACGACGATGGTCCGGTCGCTGGGCAGGTGCCGGGTCGCGGCCTTCTGCTCCTCGAGGTAGGCGAGCAGGTTGTCGGTCGCCCACTCGTCGAGTCCGGCCCGGCCGACCCGCTCCCTGGCCGCAGCGGGGGCCAGGGTCCCGACCTCGCGCACGAACGCTCCGACGGCCTGTCCCAGCTCGGAGGGCCGGCCGAGCGTGTCGCCCTTCCAGAACGGCAGCTTGCCGGGCAGCCCTGGGGCGGGTGTGACGAGGACCCGGTCGTGGGTGATGTCCTCGATGCGCCAGCTCGAGGTCCCGAGGGTGAAGACGTCGCCCACCCGCGACTCGTAGACCATCTCCTCGTCGAGCTCGCCGACCCGCCGGCCGGTGCCCTCGGACCCAGCGAGGAAGACGGCATACAGGCCCCGGTCCGGGATGGTGCCGCCCGAGGTGACGGCGAGCCGTTGCGCCCCGCGGCGGCCGCTGAGGGTGCCCGTCACCCGGTCCCAGACGAGCCGGGGGCGCAACTCGGCGAACTCGTCGCTGGGATAGCGCCCGGCGAGCATGTCGAGCACCGACTCGAGGACCGTGCGGGGCAGGGCACCGAAGGGCGCGGCCCGGTGGACCAGCGCCTCGAGGTCGTCGACGGCCCAGTCGTCGAGCGCGCACATCGCCACGATCTGCTGGGCGAGCACGTCGAGGGGGTTCGCCGTGACGCGCAGCGCCTCGATGCCGCCGGCCCGCATCCGCTCGACGACGACCGCGGTCTGGACCAGGTCGCCGCGGAACTTGGGGAAGAGGATGCCGCGCGAGACCGCTCCCACCTGGTGGCCGGCCCGCCCCACGCGTTGCAGGCCGCTCGCCACGCTCGGCGGCGACTCGACCTGGACGACGAGGTCGACGGCACCCATGTCGATGCCGAGCTCGAGGCTGCTCGTCGCGACGACGGCCGGGAGCAGCCCCGCCTTGAGGGCGTTCTCGATCTCGGCCCGCTGCTCCTTGCTCACCGAGCCGTGGTGGGCCCTGGCCAGCACCGCGGGCGCGCCGGCCGACGTGCCCGCCTGCGCCATGAGCTCGGCGGGCGTGCGGGTATGCCGCGCGGTCACGTCGGGCGGTGCCGCGACGGGCGGGTCCGCTGCCTGGCGGCGGTCAGCTGCCGCAGCCCCGTCCGAGGCCGCGGCCGTGTCCGCCGCCTCGGCCAACCGGTCGGCCCAGATCTCGTTGAGGCGAGCCGTGAGCCGCTCAGCGAGGCGGCGGGAGTTGGCGAAGACGAGCGTGGACCGGTGCGTGGCGACGAGGTCGACGATCCGCTCCTCGACGTGCGGCCAGATGGAAGCGCGGCGCTGCTCGCCGGCCGCCGGGCCGCTGAGGTCCTCGGTGACCTCGCCGAGCGCCGACATGTCCGGCAGCGGGACGACGACCTGGAGGTCCCACTCCTTGGTGGACGGCGGCTGGACGATCTCGACCGGGCGGCCGCCGGCGAGGAACCGGGCGACCTCCTCGACCGGCCGGATCGTGGCCGAGAGCCCGACCCGCTGGGCCTGCTTCGGGAGCAGGGCGTCGAGGCGCTCGAGGGTCAGCGCCAGGTGGGCGCCCCGCTTCGTGCCGGCGACCGCGTGGACCTCGTCGATGATGACCGTCTCGACCCCGAGAAGGGCCTCACGCGCGGCCGAGGTGAGGATGAGGAAGAGGGACTCGGGGGTCGTGATGAGGATGTCGGACGGAGTCTTGGCGAAGGCGCGGCGGTCGGCCGCCGGGGTGTCACCTGAGCGCAGCGAGACGGTGATGTCGGGGACCGGGAGCCCGAGCCGGGTCGCGGCGTGCCCGATGCCGACGAGGGGGGACCGCAGGTTGCGCTCGACATCGACGGCGAGCGCCTTGAGCGGCGAGACGTAGATCACCCGACACCGCTTGAGCTTCTCGTCGGGCGGTGGGGTGCTGGCCAGCTGGTTCAGGGCCCAGAGGAAGGCGGACAGGGTCTTGCCCGAGCCGGTCGGCGCGACGACGAGGGCGTGGTGGCCGGAGCTGATCGCGGCCCAAGCCCCCTCCTGGGCGGCGGTGGGCGCGGAGAAGGAGCCCCGGAACCAGGCGGAGGTGGCGGGGGAGAAGCGGTCGAGGACGTCGTCGGTCATCAGGTGGCCCAGCCTGCCACCTCACACCGACAGGCCCCCAGGCACACCGGCGACGACGCCGGAGACAGTCGTCCCGCCGGGCGGACCCGGAGGGACGACTGGACGGCTGGGCTGGTGGGTCGGGTGCCGTCAGCTGCCGACGAGGCGCAGCGCGAAGCTCGCGTCGCCGTTGACCCCCATGGTGTTGGACACGCCCACCGCGCTGAGGGCCTTGGTGAACTCCTGCAAGTCCGCCGGGACCGACTTGAGGTAGGTCGGCTCGAGCTTGTCGAGGTTGACGAACATCACGGAGGTGGCCTTGTCGCCATCCGCGACGGCCTTCTTGAAGGCGTCCGTCTGGCCGAGCGTGCCGTCCTCGCGGATCGCGGCCAGATACGTGTCGGTCGTCGCGAGGAAGACCTTGTCCCCGTCGACCTTCTGCTTGACGAAGCTGTCGGTGCCGGTCTTGTCGACAAGGCTCTGGAGCACCTCGCCGGCCCGCTTGCCGTTCGTGCTGACGAGCTTCGCGCCGATGCTCGGCGGGTCCTGCGACTGCCCCATGTTCGCGAAGTCCTGATCTGGCATCGAGAAGGTCAGACTCTTGCCGAGGAGCACCACGAGGTCGTCGGGAAGCGTCACGCCATACTCGTTCGCGATCTGGGACAGGGTGTCCGACCCGCCCGCGCCCGTGATGGCCTTCTGGATCTGCGGCCAGGCGGTGCCGACAGCGTCCCCGAGACCGTTGACCTGGATCGCGACCACGGTGTCCTTCGGGAGGGTGGCCGCCCCGCCGGTGACCGGCGCGCTCTTTGGCTTGGCGGTCGTGCCCCGAGTGATGCCGGCGAGCTCGACGAAGTCGGCGTTGAAGCGCAGCGCCATCGAGAAGCGACCGACGTCGGCGAGCTGGGCAGCGCTGTCCAGGCCTCCGGTGGACGTCCCAGCCATCTCCTTGGCGAAATCACCGAGACCCTTGCCGTCGAACCACATCGACGCGACGCCAGAGTCCCCGAGCGCGCTCATGTCCCCGGTGAAGGTCGCGTTGGTCGCGAGGGAGCCCTTGTCGAGGTCGGCCAGCGCCGTGCCGCCCTTGGGGGTGATGAGGGCGAAACCGTTCTTGGTCGTGACATCGAAGTCACTCCCTCCGCCGGCCGTGGCGACCTTGCCGATACCGTCCTTGGCCTTGCTCTCGTCGGTCACCTGGAGCGCGAAGACGAGGTTGGGCTTCGAGGGCGTGCCGCCCGGCATGACCGCGAACGCGGCCCGGTCGCCGAGCCACGGCTTGACGTCGGTGTCGTAGCTGAGCCCCTTGAGCTTCTTGTCCGACCCGGTGATCCACGTCCACAGCGTCTGCTTGACGTCGAGGTCCTTGCCGTCGGTCTTGAGGTTGGGCAGCTTGCCGAGGAAGCGGGTGGCGGCGATCTTCTGGCCGGCTGACGGGTCGAGGTCGAACCGGACATAGCCGATGGCCGTGCCGGGGATGACTTCAGCGGGCTGGGCGCCCTTGCCCGCGAGGGCGGTCCACGCGTAGGCGCCGCCGACGCCGGCGAGGACCACGGCGGCGACGACACCTCCGACGAGAAGGGACCGCTTGGTGCTGGACTTCCGCGGTGGGGGCCCGAACTGGATCTCGTGGCCTCCGGGATCCTCAGGACCTCGGGGATCGAAACCGGCTTGTGGATTCTGCTGACTAATGGTGAGCCCCCTGTGAAGTTCCTGGATGTGACTCCTTCACTGTAAGTTGCGCAGAGGTCCGGTCTACGCACTTTGTCCGAATTGGCGCTGCTCTTTGTGACACACTCGCGCCGTGCGACTGAGCCAGTTCTGGTCCTTGATGGACGACGAGTTCGGCACCGCGTATGCCGCGTCGCTGGCCCGCGACCACACCCTCGGTTCCCTCGGCGGCAGGACCGCCGACGAGGCGCTGGTTGCCGGGGTCCCGCCGCGCGAGATCTGGTTCGCCCTCTGCGACGACATGGACGTGCCGGCCGAGCGGCGTCACGGCCGGGACGTGCGCGAGCGCAAGCGGGGCTGAGGGCTCTCGCCGAGACAAGGGGCTCGGCTCGGCGTGTCGCAGCCACCTCGAACACGTGTTCGGTAGTGTTGTCCACACGGAGCATGCTCGTCGTCCCACGATCCACAGGGCTGCTGACCACCCCTGAGTGATGTCGGTGCCTGCTCCTAACGTCTGACCCAACACCACGTCCGACCGGCAGCACGGCCGACGTGACCGCGGGTCGCAGGTGGACGGCAGACTTCGACTTCAGGAAAGCAAGGTGGGTGACATGGCGGCAGGCAAGCCGGATCGCGACAAGGCGATCGAGACCGTTCTCGGCCAGATCGAGAAGCAGCACGGCAAAGGCGCCATCATGCGCCTGGGCGACACCACCCGCCCTCCGATCGAGGTGATTCCGACGGGGTCCATCGCGCTTGACATCGCCCTCGGCATCGGTGGCTTCCCCCGCGGCCGGGTCGTTGAGATATACGGACCGGAGTCTTCGGGAAAGACGACCGTGGCCCTCCACGCGGTGGCCAGTGCCCAGAAGGCCGGCGGCATCGCGGCATTCATCGACGCGGAGCACGCGCTCGACCCGGACTACGCCAAGAAGCTCGGCGTCGACACCGATGCGCTCCTCGTGTCCCAGCCCGACACGGGTGAGCAGGCGCTCGAGATCGCCGACATGCTGATCCGTTCCGGGGCGATCGACCTCATCGTCATCGACTCGGTGGCGGCGCTCGTGCCCCGCGCCGAGATCGAGGGCGAGATGGGTGACAGCCACGTCGGCCTCCAGGCCCGGTTGATGTCCCAGGCACTGCGCAAGATCACCGGCGCCCTGAGCAACACCGGCACGACGATGATCTTCATCAACCAGCTCCGCGAGAAGATCGGGGTCATGTTTGGCTGTGTGACGTACCACACAAAGATCGCCCTCGCCGACGGGACCCAGCGAGAGATTGGGGACATCGTTGCCTCGCGTGCTGAGGTCGACGTGCTGAGCTATGACGCCGACGCCGACGCGATCGTGCCTAAGCGCGTGACCAACTGGTTCAACAACGGTCCAACTCGGGACTTCATCCAACTTGCGATTCGCACTGGCGGGACTGGGACAGGGCATCCGGGGACGACGACCTTGGAACTCACGAGCAACCACATGGTGAGGACCCCGGGAGGGTGGCGTGAAGCTGGGGAACTCATGGTGGGCGACCGCGTCATGGCGCCGCAGAAAGTGCTCCTCAGCGATCCACAGTGGCAGGTCATTCTGGGTGGCCTCATGGGGGACGGCAGTTTGAGCGACACCGTCGCCCAAGATGGTTGCGCCGCCCGTTTTCGCATGGGTCATGGCGCAAAGCAGACCGAATACGCAGACTGGAAAGCGTCGCTCCTCGGCAATATCCGACAGCATCGTTCAGTGCGGCACAACGGGGCTGTGCACGTTGACCTGACCCCATTGGCCGAGCTGGCAGAGCTGCGCGCTGTCGTCTATATGGGCGGTGGCAAGAAGAACATCACATGGGAGTACCTGAAAGCGCTAACCCCGCTTGCGGTGGCGATCTGGTATCAGGATGACGGT
This sequence comes from Actinomycetales bacterium, assembly GCA_038237075.1. Classification (GTDB taxonomy): domain Bacteria; phylum Actinomycetota; class Actinomycetes; order Actinomycetales; family Dermatophilaceae; genus Lapillicoccus. The sequence continues at coordinate 20,685 of JBBRZC010000026.1, read as the reverse complement.
TCGTTCAGCCTCAGATCTCAGGGAGCTCAAGCGAGGACCAGAGGTGGCAGCGGACGTTCCGAGATTTGCGTCGAGGCGTTCTCCCCAACTTCGAGGGAGCGCCTGCGTGACCACTTGCGAGATGTCTACGATCTAGAAGCCCGTCTCAGTTTGCGCGGAGCGAGGAAGATGGCGGTGTTGTCCTTGACCACAGCCGCAACGGCCAAGTTGCACGAGCTGGTGGCTCCGTACGTGCACCCCTCGATGCAGTACAAGCTTCTCCCCGCCTTCCAAGGCAAGTTCGACGTAAGTCCAGAGTTCAAGGGACCCGACACGGGGTTGCTCCCCGCCCGAGTTGTGGGTACCAACCTTGTCCGCCATGAAGATTCCGTAGGTCGATATGACATCGAAGTAGGTGGTTCGCACAATTACTTCGCGGATGGCGTCATGGTGCACAACAGCCCCGAGACGACGACCGGAGGCAAGGCGCTGAAGTTCTACGCTTCGATCCGCCTCGACGTGCGGCGGATCGAGACCCTCAAGGACGGGTCCGACGCGGTCGGCAACCGCACCCGTGTCAAGGTCGTCAAGAACAAGGTCTCGCCGCCGTTCAAGCAGGCCGAGTTCGACATCATCTACGGTCTCGGCATCTCCCGTGAGGGTGGCCTCATCGACATGGGCGTCGAGCAGGGGTTCGTCCGCAAGGCGGGTGCCTGGTACACCTACGAGGGGGACCAGCTCGGTCAGGGCAAGGAGAACGCCCGGACCTTCCTGCGGGACAATCCGGACCTCGCCGACGAGATCGAGAAGAAGATCAAGGAGAAGCTCGGAATCGGTCCGCAGCTGGACAAGCCTGCGATCGCCGACGTCCCGGTCGACTTCTGAGCGGGCCACCCGTGCAGCATCGAGACGCCTGTGAGGACCGGGACGAGGGCCAGCCCTGGGACACCGGCCGGGCTCGGGACCCGGACGTAGGACAGCGCCGGGGGCAGGACCATCAGGCCCGGCTCGCCGTGGCCGCCCAAGCACTGGCGGCCGCGGAAACCCGAGCACGCGGGACCGGGCCGACCACCCCGAGTTCTCGAGGACCTCGTCCCCACGCCGCCGACCCCCAAGGCGCCAGCCGGGAGAGTGCTGGCCCCGAGGGCGTCGGGCGCGAAGGCGCCAGCCCAGAAGGCGCGGGCCCCGAGCGCGGCGGCCGCAAGGGGGCTGGGCGTGAGGAGCCCGGCGGCGGGGCCAACGCCGCGGAAGGGGCGCGCGCGATCGTCCTGCGCCAGCTGTCGATGGGTCCGCGCAGCCGACAGCAGCTCGCTGACAAGCTGCGCCAGCGTGGCTGCCCCGACGACGTCGCCACGACGGTCCTCGACCGGATGAGCGAGGTGGGTCTCGTCGACGACCAGTCGTTCGCCGAGATGCTCGTGCGCTCGAAGCAGGCGGGACGCGGCTTGGCCGCGCGGGCGCTCGCCCACGAGCTGCGTGCCAAGGGCCTCGGTGACGAGATCGTGGCGAAGACCCTGGGCTCCATCGACCTCGCCTCCGAGCGGGTCCGAGCCGAAGAGCTCGCCGCGAAGAAGATGCGCACCATGGGCGGCCTCGACGCCCAGGTCCAGGCACGGCGGCTCTCGGGGATGCTCGTGCGCAAAGGCTACCCGCCCTCAGTCGTGTATGCCGTGGTCCGTGACACCGTCAACGGCGCCCCGGAGCACCAGCGCGACTGAGCGCACATCGGTGTCAAGAGAGAGTCGACAGCCCCCCACCGTCAACCTAGTGTTGACACATGACGAACCCCTTCGAATCCCGCACCTCGCCCCCGGGCGCGGTCCCGCCGTCGCCAGATCCGCCCAGCTTCGCCGCGGCCCCCGGCCGGTGAGCGGCCACCCGCCGGTGAGCGGCCCGCCGTTGCGCGACGCCCTGGCCGAGGCGCTGTCCACCTGCGCCGGCGTCGACCACGAAGCCGACGCAGATGCGCTTTCGCTCGTGGCCCTGGTGGGCCTCACGGCTCGTGCCGAGGGTGAGCTCAGGGTGCTGCTGAAGGAGGCCGTGTCGTCGGCTCGGGGCGCCGGGGCCAGCTGGGAGGCCGTCGGCACTGAGCTGGGCATGAGCCGGCAGGCCGCCCAGCAGCGGTTCGGCCGGACGGACGAGAGCGACCCGTGGGCGGGGAGGCGGGTCCTCGGCCCGGTGACGGCCCTGACCGAGATGGCCGAGCTGCGTCTCGCCGGGCAGCGGGGCTGGCACTCCGTCGAGCTCAGCGCCTTCCGGCACGTCGTCGAGCCCAGCGCCACCCAATGGGAGCACCGTCGGGTCGCGATGCTCGGGACTGCCCACACCCGGCTGGAGAGCGAGGGTTGGCAGGTCATCGGCACGTGGTTTCCCTGGGTCTATCTCAAGCGCGACCTCGGGATCCCGGCTCTGCACGAGAGCTGAGCCTGACCGGGCACTGGCCCACACGGCATACCCTTGGGTCGCGATGAAGACCTATGAGGTGCGCACCCACGGGTGCCAGATGAACATGCACGACAGCGAGCGACTGGCGGGGCTGTTGGAGACGGCGGGCTACGTCGACGTCCACAGCCTGGCCGAGCGGCCCGAGGCCGCCGACGTCGTCGTCTTCAACACCTGTGCGGTGCGCGAGAACGCCGACAACAAGCTCTACGGCAACCTCGGCCAGCTGCGGCCGGCCAAGCTGCGCCACCCCGAGATGCAGATTGCCGTCGGGGGCTGCCTCGCGCAGAAGGACCAGCGCACCATCCTCGACCGCGCGCCGTGGGTCGACGTCGTTTTCGGCACTCACAACATCGGCGCCCTCCCCGTCCTGCTCGAGCGGGCCCGGCACAACCAGAGCGCGGCCGTCGAGATCAAGGAGAGCCTCGAGACCTTCCCGTCGACCCTGCCGACCCGGCGGGACTCCGCCCATGCGGCCTGGGTCTCGATCTCTGTCGGCTGCAACAACACGTGCACGTTCTGCATCGTCCCGAGCCTGCGCGGCAAGGAGATGGACCGCCGGCCGGGCGAGATCCTGGCCGAGGTCGAGGCGCTCGTCGCCCAGGGCGTCGTCGAGGTGACCCTCCTCGGCCAGAACGTCAACACCTACGGTGTCGCCTTTGGCGACCGGTTCGCGTTCGGCAAGCTGCTGCGCGCGTGCGGCGAGATCGCCGGCCTGGAGCGGGTCCGCTTCACCAGCCCGCACCCGGCGGCCTTCACCGACGACGTCATCACGGCCATGGCACAGACCCACAACGTCATGCCGAGCCTGCACATGCCGCTGCAGTCCGGCTCCGACCGGGTGCTGCGGGCGATGCGCCGGTCCTACCGCAGCGCGAGGTTCCTCGCCATCATCGACGCCGTCCGCGCGCAGATCCCGGACGCCGCGATCACGACCGACATCATCGTCGGCTTCCCGGGGGAGACCGAGGAGGACTTCGGGGCCACTCTCGACGTCGTGCGGGCGGCCCGCTTCTCGGGCGCCTTCACCTTCCAGTACTCGATCCGGCTCGGCACCCCGGCGGCCTTGCTCCCCGGCCAGCTCCCCAAGGTCGTCGTCCAGGAGCGGTACGACCGGCTGCTCGCCGTGCAGGAGGAGGTCTCCTGGGCCGAGAACCGGCGGCTCGAGGGGCGCGACGTCGAGGTCCTCGTCGCCACGGGGGAGGGCCGCAAGGACAGCGAGACCCGGCGCCTGTCCGGCCGCGCCCGCGACAACCGCCTGGTCCATGTCGGCGTGCCCGAGGGCGCCGAGGTGCCCCGCCCCGGTGACGTCGTCACCGCGGCCGTCACCTACGGCGCGCCTCACCACCTCGTCGCCGACTCCGGGCTCCACGGCGGACGGTATGCCGTGCGCCGGACCCCCGGCGGCGACGCCTGGGCCGCGCTGCAGGCCGAGGGCGTCGCGAAGCCGGCCGTCACTCTCGGGATGCCGTCGGTCGGAAGGCCCGAGCGCGTCGCCGCGGCCGCGTCCGAGTGCTCGGTGCCCGCTGCCGGTTGAGCAGCCTCACCGGCTGGTTGAACACCCCAGGCTGCTGAGCTCCTCAACGTCTGAGCGACTCAACGGCTGAGCGACTCAACGGCTGAGCGACTCAACGGCTGAGCGACTCAACTCCCGGTCTCTCCGCCGAAGGCGTTGTCGCCCGACTCAGGCATCGACCCGCCGTCCTGGCCGGACTCGCCGGCGCCGGACGAGTCGCTGGTCGGGTCGACCTCCGCCCCGTCACCGCCTCCGTCGTCGCTGCCGTCGGTCATGATGCCCGGGTCGAAGCCAGCCGGCCCGCTGGCCACGTGCTGGCTGCCGGCCCGGCTCTCGTCGGGGCTCTCTTCGGGGCCCGTGACCGAGACGGGACTCTCGTCCGAAGGGCTCATCTGGCTCACTCCTCGCCGGTCGTCGATCGTCGCTGCTCCCACCCTCGTGGCGGGTCGGCCCAGCCTGACCCACCTGGGCGCATCACGCCACCGGTGCCGGCTCCCAAGCGCTGCATCTCAGGGCAGGTGCCTCGCGATGTGGACGGCTGGTTGACTTCACCCATGAGCGTGCGCCCCGTGGTCATCACCGGCGACCCGGTGCTCCACCGTCCGGCGAGCTGGGTCCCGGCCTTCGACGAGGCGCTCGAGCGCCTCGTGGCGGACATGTTCGACACCATGGACGCCGCGCACGGGGTCGGCCTGGCCGCACCCCAGATCGGCGTCGGGCTTCGCCTCTTCGTCTACGAGATGGCGAACGACGACGGAGTGCCGGCTCGCGGTGTCGTCGTCAACCCCATGCTCACGTTGTCCCGGATCACGCAGGAACGCCCGGACCCCGACCTCGACTCGGAGGGATGCCTGTCGGTGCCCGGCGAGAGCTTCCCCCTCAAGCGGGCCGACCACGTCTCGGTGACGGGATTCGACGTGGTCGGCGACCCGCTGGCCTTCGGGGCCACCGGGTGGTTCGCGCGGTGCATGCAGCACGAGTTCGACCACCTCAACGGGCTGCTGTATGTCGACCGTCTCGACGATCGGCAGACGAAGAAGGCCCGCAAGGCCATCCGGGCTCGCGGCTGGGGACGCATCGGCGCCACGTGGATGCCGGGTGTGGACCCCGACCCGTTCGGCCACGACGAGGATGACCTCGACGCCGGCGGCCACGATGAGCACCTTGTCTGACTACGCTGCCTCCGACGGCGAACACCGTGACGACACCGAGCACGGCAACGACGCCGGTCCGCTGCCCGTCGTCGCCGTCGTCGGCCCCACCGCCAGCGGCAAGTCCGACCTCGCCCTCGGCCTGGCCGAACGCCTCGGTGGCGAGGTTGTCAACGCCGACGCGATGCAGCTCTACCTCGGCATGGACATCGGCACCGCCAAGCTGCCCGTCGCCCAGCGCCGCGGCATACCGCACCACCAGCTCGACGTCCTCGACGTGCGCGAGGAGGCGAGCGTCGCGGCATACCAACGGCATTCGCGTGCCGACATCGCCGCCATCCGGCGCCGCGGCCGGCATGCCGTCCTCGTGGGCGGGTCCGGCCTCTATGTGCGGGCGGCCCTCGACCACCTCGACATCCCGCCCACCGACCGGGGGGTGCGGGCCGCGCTGGCCGCCGAGCTCGCCGAGCACGGGGTGGCGCCGCTGCGGGCCAGGCTCGCCGAGCTCGACCCCGCCGCGGCCGACGCCATCGAGGCGAACAACGGCCGGCGCATCGTGCGCGCGCTGGAGGTCGTCGCCCTGACCGGTCGGCCGTTCTCGGCGACGATGCCGACCCGCACCCACGTCCTGCCCACGGTCACGGTCGGCATGGCCGTCGACCGCCGCGTCCTCGACCAGCGCATCGAGGCCCGGGTGCGGCGCATGTGGGAGGCCGGCCTCCTCGCCGAGGTCGAGACCCTGCTGGGGCGCGGGCTCCGGGAGGGCCGGACCGCGGCCAAGGCGCTCGGCTACAGCCAGGCGATCACGCACCTCGACGGCGTCTGCTCCGCCGAGACGGCGCAGGACGAGACGATCGCGGCGACGCGACGCTACGCCCGCCGCCAGGAGTCGTGGTTCCGGCCCGACCCCCGGGTCGCCTGGCTGCCCCACGACGCGCCCGACCTGCTCGGCGGGGCCCTGGCGCTGGTCCAGGGAGCCAAGAGAGGCCGGGCAGCCAAGCAGCCAGATCATCCGGCGAGGGTCGGCCCGGCTGAGAGACTCCTCCCATGACAGCAGTGCGCTTCACCAAGGGCCACGGGACCGAGAACGACTTCGTCCTGATCCCCGACCTCGACGGCGGCCTCGAGCTGACGGTCGACGACGTCCGGTTCCTCACCGACCGTCGCGCGGGCGTCGGCGGCGACGGGGTCATCCGGGTCGTCCCCACGGTGCTGGCCACCGAGCCCGCAGTCCGCCGGCAGGCCGGCGAGGCGGCGTGGTTCATGGACTACCGCAACGCCGACGGGTCGCTCGCCGAGATGTGCGGCAACGGGACCCGCGTCTTCGCCGCCTTCCTGCGCCGGGAGGGGCTGGAGCGGTCCGACGAGTTCGCCATCGCCACCCGCGCCGGGGTCCGCGCCGTCCGGGTCACCGGCGAGCAGTATGCCGTCGACCTCGGCGAGTGGGCCGTCGTCGACCCGGTCGGGGCGAGGCAGCGCGGCTTCGACGCCACGGTCCGGGCCCGCCACGGCGTCGAGCTGCCGGCGCTGCGGCTCGACCTCGGCAACCCCCACACCGTCGTCATCCTCCCGCCCGAGATCGACCTCGCCGAGCTCGACCTCACCATCCCGCCCGCGGTCTCGCCCACCCCCGAGCACGGCACCAACGTCGAGTTCGTGCGGGCGATCGGCCAGGGCCACGTCGCCATGCGGGTGCACGAGCGGGGCGTCGGCGAGACGCGGTCCTGCGGCACGGGCGCGGCCGCGGCGGCGCTCGCGACCCGCTGGTGGGAGGGCGAGGCGGCCGACAACCTCGACTGGGTCGTCGACGTGCCCGGGGGCCGGCTCACCGTGCGCGCCCTGCCCGGGCAGCACGTCGAGCTTGCCGGCCCGGCCGTCCTCGTCGCCGACGGCACCGTCCACCTGCCGGGTGCGGCGGCTGTCAGCGCCCACCCGCCGCAGCCGAGTCGCCGCGGGTGACGCCGCGGCCCACCTGAAGGACGCGGAAGCCGCGCGCCGTCGCGAAGCGCGTGCACTCCAGCCCGTCGAGGCTCTCGGCGATCCAGCGCTGCAGCGAGTCGGCCCCGAGGTTCTTCTGGACGACGAGGTACGCCGTGCCGCCGGGTTCCAGCCGCGGCAGCCAGCGCTCGAGCATCTCGTGCAGCGCCGCCTTGCCGACCCGGATCGGCGGGTTCGACCAGATCGCGGCGAACCGCACCGCGTCGGGGACCTCGTCCGGGGTGGCCGCCGTGAACCGGTCGATCCCCACGAGCGCCGCGTTGGTGCGGGCCAGGTCGAGGGCGCGCTCGTTGACGTCCACGGCATACACGTGCGCCTGCGGCGACCGCAGACCGAGGGTGAGGGCGATCGGGCCCCAGCCGCAGCCGAGGTCGAGCAGGGCCCCTTCGGCCGGGGGCGCCGGAGCCGCGTGAAGGAGCACCCCCGTGCCGACGTCGACCCGGTGCGGCGCGAAGACCCCGCCGGCGCTCTGGAGGGTGAGCCGTCGCCCCCCGAGCTCGACCACGAGGGTGCGGCGCTCACCGGCACTCGCCGGTGCCGCCGTGAAGTAGTGGTCGCCGCTCATCGGCGCCAACGCTATCTCGCGGGCGGCGGGGCGGGACGGGGTGGTCCGCGAGGCCGTTCGGCATAAAGGTTTCGCCCGGTGCGTTGGAGTCGTGGGACCCTGAGGGAGATATGACGAGACGATCTGAAGTTCTGGCCGACAAGGCCGCAGCCATCGCCGCCGAGGTGGACGCCTTCGAGCACCACTACCTTGCCGACTCCGACGGGGAGCAGCTCGACCGCGAGGAGCGCGCCGCGTTGCGCCGCGTGTCCGGGCTGTCGACCGAGCTCGAGGACGTCACCGAGGTCGAGTACCGGCAGCTGCGGCTCGAGCGGGTGGTCCTCGCGGGCGTGTGGACCGAGGGCACGTCCGTGGACGCCGAGAACTCGATCCGCGAGCTCGCGGCGCTCGCCGAGACCGCCGGGTCCACCGTGCTCGACGGGGTGCTCCAGCGGCGACACCGGCCCGATGCGGCGACCTACCTCGGCAAGGGCAAGGCGCAGGAGCTGCGCGACATCGTCATCGCCGAGGGCGCCGACACCGTCGTCATCGACGGCGAGCTGACCCCGGGCCAGCGGCGTGCCCTCGAGGATGTCGTCAAGGTCAAGGTCATCGACCGGACCGCGCTCATTCTCGACATCTTCGCCCAGCATGCCAAGAGCCGGGAGGGCAAGGCCCAGGTCGAGCTGGCCCAGCTCCAGTACCTCCTGCCGCGGCTGCGCGGCTGGGGCGAGTCGATGTCGCGCCAGGCCGGCGGCCAGGCCGCCGGCGGCCAGGGCATGGGCTCGCGTGGACCGGGTGAGACGAAGATCGAGCTCGACCGGCGCCGGATCAACACCCGCATCGCCCGGCTCAAGCGCGAGATCGTCGCGATGAAGACGACCCGTGACACCAAGCGGCACAGCCGCAAGGCCCACGACGTGCCCAGCGTGGCCATCGCCGGCTACACGAACGCCGGCAAGTCCTCGATCCTCAACCGACTCACCGGGGCCGGCGTCCTCGTCGAGAACTCGCTCTTCGCGACCCTCGACCCGACGGTGCGCCGCGCCGAGACCGAGGACGGGCGCCCCTACACCCTCGCCGACACGGTCGGCTTCGTCCGCTCGTTGCCGACCCAGCTCATCGAGGCGTTCCGCTCGACCCTCGAGGAGGTCGGTGACGCCGACCTGCTCCTGCACGTCGTCGACGGCTCGCACCCCGACCCCGAGGGCCAGATCTCCGCGGTGCGGACCGTCCTGGCCGAGGTCGGCGGCGACCAGGTGCGCGAGGTCATCGTCGTCAACAAGGCCGACGCCGCCGACCCCGAGGTGCTCGACCGGATCACCCGCCACGAGCGGCACTCGATCGTCGTGTCGGCCCGCACCGGCCAGGGCATGAAGGAGCTGCTCGCGCTCATCGCCGAGGAGCTGCCGCGGCCCCACCTCGACATGACGCTCCTCGTCCCCTACGACCGCGGCGACCTCATGAGCCGGATCCACGCCGAGGCCGACCTCCTCTCGACCGAGCACCGCGGCGACGGCACGCTGGTCCACGCCAAGGTGCACCCCGGCCTGCGCGCCGAGCTGGAGCCCTTCCGGGTCTGAGCCGGCCGACCGGCATACGGGCTGGACTGCCTGGCCCGTATGCCGTGGCAGGACGCGGGCGGCAAACCTTGGCACAGTGGCTCTCGTGACCGCGACCCCCGGACCCGAGCGCAAGCCCGCGCCGCCGAGCGCGGTGCCGCCCACCGCCGAGCACGCGCGCCTCGCCGAGTCGCCGGCAGACAGCGACCCCTGGCGCCTGTGGGGTCCCTACGTCGCCGGGCGGCAGTGGGGGACGGTCCGCGAGGACTACTCCGCGGACGGCGACGCCTGGGCGGACTTCCCGTTCGACCACGCGCACGCCCGCGCCTACCGGTGGGGCGAGGACGGCATCGCCGGCCTGTGTGACCGGTACGGGTTCCTCAACCTCGCCGTCGCGCTGTGGAACGGGCGCGACGACCGGCTGAAGGAGCGGCTGTTCGGGCTCTCGAACCCGCAGGGCAACCACGGGGAGGACGCCAAGGAGTACTGGTGGCACCTCGACGCCACCCCGACGCACTCCTGGGCGCAGTACCTCTACCGGTATCCGCAGGCGGCCTTCCCCTACGACGTGCTCCGCGCCGGGAACGCGCAACGCTCGCGCACCGATCCCGAGCTCGAGCTCGCCGACACGGGGGCGCTCGCCGAGAACCGGTTCTTCGACGTCGTCGTCACCCACGCCAAGGCCGGCCCCGACGACGTCGTCGTCACGATCACGGCGACGAACGAGGGCCCCGACCCGGCGCCGCTGCACCTCGTGCCGCAGCTGTGGTTCCGCAACACCTGGGCGTGGGGGAGGGACCCGCGCCGGCCGTCGCTGCGCCGGCTCGGGCCTGCCGAGCACGGGAGCGGCGACCTCGTCGCCGTCGAGGCCGACCACGTCCAGCTCGGGCGCTACACCTTGGTCGCCGAGGGCGCGCCCGAGCTGCTCGTCTGTGACAACGAGACCGACAACGAGCTGCTCTTCGGTTCGCCCAACCTCTCCCCGCATCCCAAGGACGCCGTCGACCGGGCCGTCGTCCACGGCGACCGGTCGGCGCTCAGCCCGGACCAGGCGGGCACCAAGGCCGCGTTCCACTACACCTTCGACGCCGTCGGACCGGGCGAGAGCGTCACGGTCCGGTTGCGGCTCATCGCCGGCCCGCTGCCGGCGCGGCCGCTGGACGCGGCCGACGCCGTCCTCGCCGACCGCCGGGCCGAGGCCGACGCGTTCTACGCCGAGGTCATCCCAGCCCGGGTCGACGCCGTCGACCGGCTCACCGCCCGGCGTGCCTTCGCCGGCCTGCTCTGGAGCCGGCAGCTCTACCGCTACGACGTGCTCGAGTGGCTCGAGGGCGACCCCGCGTCGCCAGCGCCCCCGGCGGCCCGGCTCGCGCGGGAGCCGTGGGGACGCAACACCGCGTGGCACCACCTCGCCCTCGCCGACGTCATCTCGATGCCCGACGAGTGGGAGTACCCGTGGTTCGCCACGTGGGACCTCGCCTTCCACGCGGTCGCGCTCGCGCACGTCGACCCCGCCTTCGCCAAGTCGCAGCTGCTGCTCCTGTGCCGGGAGTGGTCGCAGCACCCCAACGGGCAGCTCCCGGCATACGAGTGGGCGTTCTCCGACGTCAACCCGCCGGTGCACGCCTGGGCGGCGTGGCAGGTCTACCTGCGTGACGGCGCCTGGGACCACGACTTCCTCAAGCGGGTCCTCACCAAGCTGCTCCTCAACGTCTCGTGGTGGGTCAACCGCAAGGACCCCGACGGCTCCGACCTCTTTGAGGGCGGCTTCCTCGGGATGGACAACATCGGGGTCTTCGACCGCTCGCGCCAGGTGCCGAGCGGGTGGCGGCTGGAGCAGTCAGACGCGACGGCGTGGATGGCCTTCATGTGTCTGTCGATGATGCGGATCGCGCAGGAGCTCGGCCGCGTCGACCACGCCTTCGACGACCTCGCCACGACGTTCCTCGAACGGTTCATGGCCATCGCCCGGGCGCTGCAGTCCTTCGGCAGCCAGGGCGTCTCACTCTGGGACGAGGCGGACGGCTTCTTCTACGACGTCCTCGTCGGTCCCGACGGCCAGACCGAGCCGCTGCGGGTGCGCTCGCTCGTCGGGCTGCTGCCGCTGCTCGCCGTCGCGAACTGCCCGGCGTGGGTCGAGCGGGAGCTGCCGGACTTCACCGAAGCGCTGGGCTGGCTCGAGCGGCACCGTCCCGACGAGAGCGCCAGCCTCATGACGACGGCGACCGGCGGTCACGGCCTGACCTTCGCCGTCGTCGACGCGCCGCGCGTGGCTCGGCTGCTCACGCGGCTGCTCGACGAGGCGGAGTTCCTCTCGCCGCACGGCATCCGGTCGCTCTCGGCGGCCCACCGCGACGGCCTCACCGTCGACGTCGCGGGGGCGCCGATGTCGATCCGCTACACCCCCGGTGAGTCGGACTCGGGACTCTTCGGGGGCAACTCGAACTGGCGCGGCCCGGTCTGGTTCCCGCTCAACCTGCTGCTCGTCGACGCGCTCCACACGTATGCCGCGGGAGCGGGGTCCTCGGTGGAGGTCGAGCTCCCGACGGGGTCCGGTCAGAAGGCCGGCCTGCACGAGGTGGCCCAGGCCCTCGGCGAGCGGCTGGTTGCCCTGTTCCGACCCGGCCCGGACGGGCGGCGCCCGAGCACCCCCGCCGACCACGGCGACGGGCCGCTGTGGTCGGCGCATCCGACGTTCAGCGAGTACTTCCACGGCGACACCGGGGTCGGGCTCGGCGCGTCACACCAGACCGGGTGGACCGCCCTCGTCGCCCACCTCGTCTGCGGTCACACCACGACGTCCGACCCGCAGGAGCCCGCGCCCGACTCCGGGCCGGAGCCCGCTCGGAGCACCAGCCAGGGAACCGGAGCGCCGTGACGGTCGCTCTGCAGCGGACTGTGGAGGGGGCTGGGAGGCGCGTGGCCACGGCATACGCTGTCGGGCATGGCCGCCGACCTCGATGCCCTCCTGCATGCCGCGGTCGCGGGCATCGGGGGTGTCGAGCGGCCGGGGCAGGTCGAGATGGCCCGGGCGGTGGAGCGTGCGATCGAGACCGGTGAGCACCTCCTCGTGCAGGCGGGTACCGGCACGGGCAAGTCGCTCGCCTACCTCGTGCCAGCCGTGCAGCATGCGCTCGCCGCGCGGAAGCCGGCCGTCGTCGCCACCGCCACCCTCGCCCTTCAGGCCCAGATCGTCGACCGCGACATGCCGCGGCTGGCCGAGGCGCTGCGACCCCTCCTGGGGCGCACCCCGACCTACGCGCTGGTCAAGGGCCGGCGCAACTACCTCTGCGCACACAAGCTCGACGGCGGCTTCCCCGACGACGAGGAGGGGCTCTTCGCCCTCGCGGACGTCGACCGCTCCGCGTCACGCCTCGGCGAGGAGGTCGTCCGGCTGCGCGGGTGGGCCGAGGTCACCGAGTCCGGCGACCGCGACGAGCTCGTGCCCGGAGTCTCCGAGCGGGCCTGGCGGCAGGTGTCGGTGTCGGCGCACGAGTGTCTCGGGGGCAAGTGCCCCCTCTTTGCCGAGTGCTTCGTCGAGCGCTCACGCACGGCGGCGAGGGACGTCGACGTCATCGTCACGAACCACTCGTTCATGGCCATCGACGCCTTCGAGGGACGCCAGATGCTGCCCGAGCACGACGTCCTCGTCATCGACGAGGCCCACGAGCTCGTCGACCGGGTCACCTCAACGATCACCGACGAGCTCACCGCAGCCATGGTCGCCGGCGCGGCCCGGCGGGCCAGCCGCCTCTCCGAGCACACAGGCGAGGTCGAGGAGGCCGGCGCGTTCCTCCAGGGGGTCGTCGAGCAGGCCCCCGAGGGCCGGCTGCCCGGCATCTCCGACGCGCTGCGCCTGGCGCTCGAGCGGGTGCGCGACACCGCGCGGACCGTTCAGTCCGACCTCAAGCCGGCCCCGGGAGAGGACACCGACGGCGCCCGCCAAGTCGCCCGCGCGGCGGTCGACGAGGTCTTCGAGAACGCGGAGCGGATCCTCGAGCAGCGCGAGCTCGACGTCCTCTGGGTGAGCAAGGACCCGCGGCGGGGCGCCGTGCTCCGGGTGGCGCCGATGAGCGTGGCGGCGCTCGTGCGGGAGCGGATCTTCGACGCTCGGACCGTCGTCCTCACGTCGGCGTCGCTCGAGCTGGGAGGCACGTTCGACGCGGTGGCCGGGACGATCGGGCTGCGGGACGAAGGGGCGCCGCGCTGGCAGGGGCTCGACGTCGGGAGCCCCTTCGACTACCCCCGGCAGGCCATCGCCTACGTCGCGAAGCACCTGCCGGCGCCCGGCCGCGACGGCACCTCGCCCCGGCTGCACGACGAGATCGAGGCGCTCGTGCGGGCCGCGGGAGGCCGCACGCTCGGGCTGTTCTCCTCCACGCGGGCCGCGCAGAGCTCCGCCGAGGAGCTGCGAGCCCGGTTCGCGGCGGACGGCACCGCCATCGAGGTCCTCTGCCAGGGGGACGACCAGATCTCCACCCTGGTGCGCCAGTTCGCGCGCGACCCGTCGACGTGCCTCTTCGGCACGATCACCCTCTGGCAGGGCGTCGACGTGCCCGGGTCGGCCTGCCAGCTCGTCATCATCGACCGCATCCCCTTCCCGCGCCCCGACGACCCGCTCGCGTCCGCCCGCTCCGAGGCGATCGCGCGGATGGGCGGCAACGGCTTCATGGCCGTGTCCGCGACCCACGCGGCGCTGCGCCTCGCGCAGGGCGCCGGACGCCTCATCCGTCACGCGGACGACCGGGGCGTCGTCGCCTTCCTCGACTCGCGGATGGTGACGGGCGGGTATGCCGGGTTCCTCCAGCGCTCGCTGCCCCCCTTCTGGCCCACGACCGACCGCGACCTCGTGCTGGCGGCCCTGCGGCGGCTCGACCAGGTGGCGCCCGAGCCGGTCCCGGTGAGCGAGCCGGCGCTGCGCGGGATCACCGGAGCGCTGCCCGGCACCTCGATGGAGGGCGGTGACCCGCGGCCCGTCGCCGACCCTCCGCCGGTGGCGCCGTCGACACGGACCGCCGTCACCGTGGGCCACGCCTGGAGCGCGGAGCAGGACTCCGAGCTGCGTGACGCCGTCGACGCCGGCGTCGACCTCGACGAGCTCGTGGACCATCTCGAGCTGCCCGAGGATGTCGTCTCGGCCCGCCTCGCCCAGCTCGGCCTCGAGCTCGGTGCGGCGCGGATGTCCTTCGACTGACGCCGCACACCCTGACGTGGCCCCCCACGGCAATTGCAGGCGCCGGGACCTCAGCCCCCGTGGACGGTGCGCAGTCGGGGAGGCACGCCCCACCACTGGTCGGGGCGGTCCACGACCCGCGCCTCGAGCCCGTCCTCGACGACCCGGGTGAGGCGCAGGAGGTAGGCCGCGATCCCGGCGGCGCCCTGCATCCACGACGTGCCGGGCGGCAGCAGAGGCGGGTCGTCCCGGTACTCCACGAACCGCCAGCACGCCCCGCCGTCGTCCCGGATCGCCCTCTCGACGAGGGCGTCGCCCATGGTGCAGGCGGCGGCGAGGAGCCGGCTGGCCTCGACCGGGTCGGCCGCATCCTGCGCCGCGTCGAGCAGCACGTCACCGACGCCGGCGGTCCCGCAGCACCGCCCGTCGTTGTCCCAGAAACCGGGACGCAGCCGCTCGGGGACACCAGAGGTGAGGATCGAGTGCAGGCAGCGCCGGCGGAGCGCCGCGACGTCGAGGCCACCGGCCACGACGTCATCCCCGGCGTCGACCCCGGCGAGGTCCAGCCCGCCGAGGTCGACCGCGGTGACCCCTGCGCGGCGTAGGGCGGTGAACAGGTGCGACGTCCCGGCCGGCCCGTGGCACCAGGTGTAGGTCACCGGCTCGACCTCCCGCGTGGCGGGCGGGATCGTGTGCGGCACGACGAAACCCCCGTCGGCGAGCGAGCCCACGGCGAGCAGGTGCCGGGCGCCCCGTGTCGCCGCCTCGACGAAGTCGGGGCGGCCCAGCGCCGCGCCCGCCACCGCGAGCGCCGCCGCGACCCCCGCCGTGCCGTGCGCGTAGTTCGGCCCTCGCGACGGCGCCCCCGGCCAGATGCCCCAGTCCAGACCCGCATCGGTGGTGTCGGCCGCACGCAGCAGTGCCTCGCCGCCGGTGGTCGCGATCGCCTCGGCGTGCTCCCCGCCGGCCCAGACCGCGGCCAGGACGATGCCGGCCGATCCCGCGATGATGTCGGTGAGGGGCATCCCAGGCCCGGCACCGTAGTCGGCGAGGCTCGTCCACCCGTCCGGGTTCATGAGGTCGACGAGGCGCTCCATGGGGATCGCCTCCCGGCCCGGCGCGAGCATCCGCAGCGCGGTGACGTCGCCGGCCAGCCCGTCATAGAGGGAGGGCTCGGTCCGCTCCCGCGCGTGGGCCGACAGGCGGTCGACGATGCCCGTTGCGAGGGCCTGCTCGGCGTCGCTCAGCGCGCGGGACATCACGACCTCGCCGAGCACGGGCGCCAGGCCGGCGATGCCGGCATACAGGCAGTCTCGGTCCTCCGCAGGCCCGGTATGCCGTGTCTGCGGCGAGACGCTCGCCGGCAACCACGGGCCGTCGTCCTGGCGCATCTGAGCCTGCACCCACGACCAGGCGGCCTCCGCGAGCTCCCGGTACGCGCTGCTCGTCGCCACCGCCTCATCGTAGGGCGGCGTCGACGACGTGGTCGGGTCGCTCGGTTCCCGTCACTCAACACGATCGCCGAGGCCGCTCAAGGCCGCAGAGGCTGACCCAGGGCGGCTCATCGGCTGGCGGGGCACACGGCATACCCGCTGTCGGTCTGGCGTGGCAGGGTGGTCGCCGTGCCCCCGTCGTCCGTGCCGTCGCTCGTCCTCGTGACCGGTCCCGAGGAGGTGCTCGCCGAGCGGGCCGTCGCGGCGACGGTCGACGAGCTGCGGCACCAGTCGCCCGACCTGGACGTCATCCGGCTGGCCGCAGGTGCCTACGACCCGGGCGAGCTGATCACCCAGAGCAGCCCTTCCCTCTTCGGGGGCGACAAGGCCATCGTCGTCGAGGGGCTGGACGACGCGCCCGACGAGCTGCTCGAGGACCTCCTGCGCTACCTCGCGAGCCCGCCCGACGACGTCACCCTCCTGGTGACCCACCGTGGGAGCCCTCGCGGCAGGAAGGTCCTCGACGTGCTGCGGAAGCAGGGCGCTCGGGTCATCGAGTGCCCCTCGATCAAGAGCGACCGCGACAAGTCCGACTTCGTGATGAACGAGTTCCGGCGGCAGGGCCGCAAGGCCACCCCGGAGGCAGTGCGGGCCCTCGTCGAGGCGCTAGGCAAGGACGTGCGCGAGCTGGCGTCGGCGTGCGCGCAGCTCGTCTCCGACACGCAGGGCGTGGTCGACGAGCGGCTCGTGGAGGTCTACCACGGGGGCAAGGTCGAGGCCACCGGCTTCCGGGTGGCCGACGCGACGATGAGCGGCCAGACGGGGGAGGCCCTGCGACTGCTGCGGCACGCGATCGCCACCGGGGTCGACCCCGTGCCCATCGTCGCGGTCCTCGCCGCGCAGCTGCGCCAGCTCGTCAAGGTCGGCTCCGCCGGCCGGGGCAGCTCGAACCAGCTCGCCAAGGAGCTCGGCATGGCGCCCTGGCAGGTCGACAAGGCGCGGCGGCTCGTCGGTCACTGGGACGCCGAGGGTCTCGGCCGCTCGATCCAGGCCGTCGCGGCAGCCGACGTCGAGGTCAAGGGCGGCGGCCGTGACCCCGTGTATGCCGTGGAGCGCGCGATCCTCACCGTCACCAGCGCCCGGGCGAGGCCCCGCCGCTGACCCCGTCGTCACCCGGTTTGGGGAGGGGCCGGACCGCTGGTAGATTTGACTTCCGCGTGCGCGCCCGGTCGTGTGCGCATGCCGCAGCATCCCAAGCGGACCGACTCAGGGCGTCAACGCCCGACCCAGACCGCGTCTGCCGCTCTCCCACGGCAACCCTCAACTGACCAGGAAAGTTCACACGTGGCCAACATCAAGTCCCAGATCAAGCGCATCAAGACCAACGAGAAGCGCACCGAGCGCAACAAGGCGGTCAAGAGCGAGATCCGCACCTGGGTCCGCAAGTTCCGCGAGGCCGCCGCCTCCGGTGACGCCGCCGCCGCCAGGGACGCTCTCCAGAAGGCGTCGACCAAGCTCGACAAGGCGGCCCAGAAGGGCGTCATCCACCAGAACCAGGCCGCCAACAAGAAGTCGTCGATGGCGAAGAAGGCCGCGTCGCTCTGACCTGAGCGAGCCGGTTGGCAGACCGGGCCCGTCACTTCCCGGGGTGACGGGCCTGCTGCCGTCCGCGGGTGCCGGGCGCCGGGCGCCGGTCAGGCGCGGACGTCCCTGATCGCGGCAGCCACCTGCCCGAACCTGCTCTCGTCGAGGACGGCGCCCTCGCGACGGACCTGGTGTGGGTCGACCCGGATGAGCCGGTCGACCCGCACCTCGCTCGGCCGTCTTTCGAGATCCCACTCGCCGCTGCCGATGTCGACCCACTCCCGCCCCGCCCGACGCTGCCGCTCGGCGTCGTGGTCGTGGTCGTGGCTCGTCAGCATCACCCCGAGGAGCCAGTCGCCGTCGATGCCGACGAGGAGCACGGGGCGGTCCTTGCCCACGCAGTGGTCCTCCTCGAACGGCACCCACGTCCACACGATCTCGCCGGATCGGGTTGCCCGTCCGGCTTGGGGGCGTAGGCCATCGCCGGCGCCCCGACGAAGTCGCCCGGGTACGGGCGTCTGCCGGGGGGCGGTGCGACCCCGGCACCCGGCCGCGCCGGCCGAACGGACGGAGGACGCGCCGGGTCGGGGTGCAGCTCGTGCCGCTGGTCGTCCGCCCCGTCGGCGGGCCGACCGAACGCGCGTCCCGCCGCCCGCCGCAGCCTGTGTGCGAGTCCCTCTGGCATCCGCCCACGGTAGCCGTCGGCCGCCCCAAGAGGCGTGCGGCGTGCCGGGCTGTGCCGTGCCGGGATCAGCGGTCCCAGCCGTGCCGGGTGCGCAGGAGATCGAGGAACATGTGCGCCATGAGCGCCTGATGCCGGCGTAGCGCCGGTGTGCAGCCGGGCGGGGGCGGCCGCCGGAAGCCGTCCATCATGTAGACGGCGATGCACGCGAGGAACCCGTCGAGGGCGTCCGGGTCGGCGTCCCGCGTCAGTGGTGACTCGCGCACGAGGCTCGCCACGTCGAACCCCTGCCAGGCGATCATCGGCAGCAGCCCCACGAGGTCGACCCACCCCGGGCCGGAACCAACCCAGTTCCAGTCGAGGACGACCGCGGTCCCGCTCGCGTCGACGAGGAGGTTGTCGGGGCGCACGTCACCGTGGGAGAGGGTCTCGCCCCCCATCAGCGCCGCCGCGCCGAGCACGAGGCGCCCGAGCGGCTCCTGTCGTCTCAGCACCCAGCCGGGCATCCCGTCGGGCAGGGTGAAGCGACCTTCGGCGAGCGCCCGCCCGCCGGCGACGATCGTGGCGTCCGCGGCCATCGACTGCGCGACGCTCGCCCCCCGCAGCCCGGCAGGAGCCGGGGTCGCCCGCTCGGCCAGGGTCAGGCACGTCGCATGCACGGCGTCGATGTCAGCACGTGTCCAGGGCTGACCAGGCATCCAGCCCTCGACGACGCTGAGCACGAGCACGCTCCACCCGTCTGCCGAACCGAACCCCACGAGCTGCGGAGCCGGTATGCCGTGGGGCAGGCGGCCCAGGACCGTCGCCTCCTGCTCGAGGGCGGCGACGGTGAAGGGCTGGTCAGGGCTGCCCGCCTTGACGAAGACGCGGGTGCCGTCGGTGCACCGCACCGACCCGGCATACGAACCGGAGAACCCGCTCGTCGCCACGGGGCCAGCGGCGACCACCGGGCTCCCGACGAGGGCGGCGACCTCGGCCTGGACGGCAGCCGGAAGCGCGTCCCAGGCTGGGCGCCGGGCCGTGTCTCGGTAGTCGACGTCGGGAGGTGCAGACATGGGACCAGTCTGAGGGCCGTGGTCGGCGGCGCTCACCTCATTTTGCCGCCGGGTGAATGGATCGGCCGGCCACGGTGTTGTCGCCCTTATGCTCCGGCGGTTGCCGTGGACCCGTGTCGCTCCTGGGCGCGACGGAGCACGCAACCGACCACCGTCTGCCGTGGCAGGCCCTGGCCCGGACCACACCCGCGGCCCGGACACCCGCCTGCCCCAGCGAAAGAAATGATGACGGACTCCACCCTGAGCTCCACCGCGCCTGCTCCTGGTAATACGACCGTCTCCGGCACTGCCACGGCCATCGGCGCGCGGCCCGACCCGACCGACGCAGCGCCGGTCGCGCGCCACGTCCGCCTCGCGCTCTTCGCGCTCGCCACGGGCGGTTTCGCCATCGGCACCACGGAGTTCGTGACCATGGGACTGCTGCCGCAGGTCGCCGCCGGCATCGGCACCGACATCCCCACGGCCGGCCACTTCGTCTCCGCCTACGCCGCAGGGGTCGTCGTCGGGGCACCGCTCATCGCGGTGCTCGCCGCCCGGATGCCGCGCAAGCACGTCCTCCTCGGCCTCATGGTCGCGTTCGCCCTCGCCAACACGGCCTCCGGTTTCGCGTCCACCTACGGTCAGCTCATGGGAGCCCGCTTCCTCTCCGGGGTCCCTCACGGTGCGTACTTCGGCATCGGCTCGCTCGTCGCCGCGTCGCTGGTCCCCCGTGAGCGGCGGACCTGGGCGGTCGCCATGATGCTCGTCGGCCTCGGGGTCGCCAACGTCGTCGGGGTGCCCCTGACCACGCTGCTCGGGCAGAGCCTCGGTTGGCAGGTGCCCTACTGGGTCGTCGGCATCGTCGGCATCGTCGGCGCCGTCACCGTGCTCGCCGTGTGGGCCTGGGTGCCCGACCAGCGCTCGAGCGGCGAGGAGTCGATGGGCGGCGAGCTGCGGGCCCTGACCCGCCTCCAGGTCTGGCTCGCCCTGCTCATCGGCACCGTCGGCTTCGGCGGGATGTTCGCGACGTACTCCTACATCACCCCGACGATGACGGAGCTGGCCCGCTTCTCGACCGGGTTCATCCCCGTGATCCTCGGGATCTACGGCATCGGCATGGTCGCCGGCATGCTCGTCTCGGGTCGGGTGGCCCGGCTCGGCGTCATGCGCGGCATCATCGTCTCACTCGGTCTCATCGCCGTCATGCTCGGAATCGTCGGCTCCCTGGTCCACGTCCAGGCCCTCGCCCTGGTCATGGTCTTCGTCCTCGGGTTCCTCCCGTCGATCCTCGTGCCGCTCCTCCAGACCAGGCTCATGGACGTCGCCCACGAGGGGCAGTCGCTCGCGGCGGCGCTCAACCACTCGACCCTCAACACGGCCGACGCACTCGGGGCATGGCTCGGGAGCGTCGTCCTCGTCGCCGCCGGGTACGGCTACGAGTGGCCGAGCCCACCCTCGTGGGCCAGCGAACCGACCACCCGCCCGCTCCCGCAGTCGGCGAGGAGCCGCAGGGCGCGGTAGAGGCTCGACTTCCCGCTGCCGTTGGCGCCCGTCACGACGTCGAGACCGTGCAGGCGGACGAGGACG